>CAZBIO010000027.1:0-7935 GCA_964491965.1 uncultured Cellulomonas sp. | reverse complement strand
CCAGCGGCGAGCGCAGCAGCACGACGAGCGCCTGGACCTGCCAGTCGCCCGCCCCGACGGTGTGCGGGTCGCACAGTTCCGCCGTCTCGGACAGCAGCCGCCGCGCGGCCGCCGTGTCGCCGCCGGTCGCCAGCGCGGACGCCAGCAGCCGCACCCCGGCGGCGAACCGGTCGGTGAGGTCGGCCACGGGCGACAGGTCCCGCCCGGCGGCGGACGGCGCGCGCCGCGCGAGCACCCGCACGGTGCGCATCGCTCGGTCCATCAGCACCGCCTGTGCCTCCAGCCGCCCGAGCTCCTCGCGGTAGGGCCGCCCGACGCTCACGCGCGCCAGGTCGTGCGCGCTCCGGGCCGACGACTGCCACTCGTCGAGCACGGGGTCCGAGGCGCGGCCGCGTACCAGCGCGGTGGCCAGCCGCTCGACGTCCCGCGCGCGCATCCCGGCCGCGATCAGCTCGAGCAGCTCGGCGAGCTCGGTCGTCGCCTGGGCGGCGAGCGCACGGGGCCGCCGCCGTGTGTCGCCCGGCAGCAGCACGGCGACGAGCAGCGCGAACGCTCCGCCGACGAGCGCGTCGGTCCACCGCCCCAGCGGCCCGCCGGACGCGGCCGGCAGCCCGACGATGACGATCGCCTGCGTGCCGGCCTGCATGGTCATCACCGTGCCGCCGCCGAGGATCCGCCCGACGAGCGCCGCCATCAGCAGGACCAGCGCGATCTGCCACCAGCCGGTCCCGATGAAGTGGACGACGAGGTCACCGGCGCCGACGCCGAGGCCGACCGCGATCGCCAGCTCCGCGACGGTGCGGACGTTGCGCTGCCACGTGAAGCCGAGGCACGCCCACGCCACGATCGGCGCGAAGAACGGCTGCGGGTGGTGGAGCACGTCGAGCGCGAAGAGGTACGCCGCCCCCGCCGCGAGGGCGGCCTGTGCGATCGGCACGAGGCCCACCCGCGCGCGCACCAGCCCCTGCCGCAGCCGTGTCCGGACCACGAGCACCCGGACCGCCGCGCGCTGCCGCCTCGGTCGCGGAGGCTCGGGCTCGTCGGCCGGAGGCTCGCGCTCGTCGGATGGAGCGCGCTCGTCGGCCGGGGGTTCGCGCTCGTCGGCCGGCGGCTCGCGCTCGTCGGACGCGGACGCCGGCTCGTCGCCCGCGGCGCTCATCGCAGGCTCACAGCAGCGTGCGCGGCCGCAACCCCGGCGTCAGCGGCCCACGCGCCGGCGGGCGGTTCGCCGACTCCCCCTCGGCGGCCACGATCTCCTCCTGCCCGGCGGTCACCGGACCCCCCTCGTCGTCGACGACGAGCACGTCGCCCATGGGCACCGACCGGCGCACCACCGCGAGCGCCACCGGCCCCAGCTCGTGGTGCCGGGCGGCGCTGGTGACGTGCCCCACCTCGGCCTCGCCGAGCCGCACCGCCGCGCCCGGCGACGGCAGCAGGTGTCCCGAGCCGTCGAGGTGCAGCATGACCAGCCGCCGCGGCGGCCGCCCCAGGTTGTGCACGCGCGCGACGGTCTCCTGGCCGCGGTAGCAGCCCTTCTCGAGGTGCACGGCGGTGCGCAGCCAGTCGAGCTCGTGCGGGATGGTGCGATGGTCCACCTCGCGCACGGCGCGCGGCCGCCTGGCGGCGACGCGCAGCGCCTCGGTCGCCCACGTACCGGCGAGCACCGCGCCGCCGGCACGGCGCGCCGCGACCTCGTCGGGCAGCGACTGACGCGGGACGAGCACCAGCCGCCACCGCCGGTCGATGCCGGGGTGCCGCTCGTCGGGCGGTCCGTACCGGGTGCCGCCGGCGGCGACGCGCGGCCAGGGGTCGCGCCAGACGACCGGGCCGCCGGCCGTGCCCTCGTCGGACGACGGCTCGCCGAGCGCGGCCCAGTCCGCCGTGACGTCCGCGACCTCGACCCGCAGCATGAACCGCATCGAGTCCAGCCACGCCGCCAGCCCGGGCGCCGTCTCGGTGAGCAGCCAGGTGGCCTCGCCGTCGTCGACGACGCCCGCCGCGTGCTCCACGTGGCCCTGCGGCGACAGCACCAGCGTCTCGGTGGACGTGAACGGCGGCAGGGCGTCCAGTGCCTGCGACGTGATCGAGTTCAGCCACGTCAGCCGGTCCGGCCCGGTGACGCGGACCACGCCGACGTGCGACTGGTCCACCACCGCGCGCCCGCGCTCCAGGGCGCGCTGCTCGGCGACCGGGTCGCCGTAGTGCCACGGCACGCCGGCGTCCGGGCCGGAGCCGACGACCGCACCCGGGAGCGACAGCAGCGGGCTGGTCATTCCGCCACCCGGCTCATCCGCGCGGAGGCGTACGACTGCAGCGGGTGGCCGAACGCCGCGAGCTCGTGGACCCACATCAGCTCGCCGCCGACGAGCCCGTAGAGGCGCCGCCCCGCGGTGACGTCCGCGCCGGTCGCGGTGCGGGCGACGAGGTCGCTCACCAGGTCGATCCGCCCGTTGCCCACCGCACCGACGTAGACCGCGACGTGGCCGGACGGGTCGGCGACCAGCAGCTCGACGGGGTGGCGGCCGGGCGGGACGTCGTCGGGCGTCTCCGGCGGGATGCGCCAGTAGCCGGTCTCGCTCGCCCAGACCCCGCCCGGCTCGTCCGGCCCGGGCTCGTCGTCCGCCGCGGTGTCGCCGACGAGCGCGGAGACGTCGTCGGGCGCCTCGACCAGGCGGATGGTGGACGTGTAGGAGAGGTAGGGGCCGCCGTCGGAACGGACGACCAGCTCCTGCGTGAACGCGGCTTCGTCGATGCCGGGGTACGCGACGACGCCCTCGCCCCGCCAGGTCCCCACCAGCCACGCCAGCGGGTAGACCTCGGGAGCCAGCCCCTCCGGCAGGACGAACGCCATGGGCGCCCTAGCGCTGACCCTGGAACAGCTTGTAGACGACGACGCCGGCCATGTACGCGATCGACAGCGTGGCGACGACGAGGAGGGTGATGAAGAACACCTCGAGCCCGGACATGTGCCCATGCTAACGGGGCCGTAGCCTCACCCCGTGACTCGATCTCTCGTCGTCAAGGTGACCTGCGGCACCGACCGCCCCGAGGCCGCCAACCAGGCGTTCACCGTCGCCGCCGCGGCCGTCGCGTCCGGCGTCGACGTGTCGCTGTGGCTCACCGGGGAGTCCGCCTGGTTCGCCCTGCCGGGACGGGCCGACGAACTGCGCCTGGAGCACGCGACCCCGCTGGGCGACCTGCTGGAGACGGTGCTCGAGGGCGGCCGCGTCACGCTGTGCACGCAGTGCGCGGCGCGGCGGAGCATCGGCGCCGACGACGTCATCCCCGGGATCCGCATCGCGGGCGCCCCCGTGTTCGTCGAGGAGGCCCTGGCCGAGGGCGCGCAGGCGCTCGTGTACTGACCCGCTCCCGCTGACTCGTTGCGTCCGCCACTGACCCGTTGCGTCCCGCTGACTCGTTACGTCCGCCCCTGGCCCGTTGCGTCCGCCACTGACCCGTTGCGTCCGAGAGTTTCGCGGCTATAGGCACGTAACTCTCGGACGTAAGGGGTAGCGGCAAGGGGTGGTGATCGGGGTCAGGCGGGGGCGTCGGCGTTGCGGCGGGCGCGCAGCCGCACGCCCAGCAGGTAGAGCTCGCAGCCGAGGCACAGCCCGAAGGCCGCGTTGAGGAACGAGGCGACGAGCACCAGCGCGGCGCTCACCGGGATCGCGGCGCCCGCGCCGAGCAGCGCGAGCACCAGCCCGGCGCCGCTGATCACCAGGCCGACGAGCTGGGCGAACCGCGGCGGTCGCGGGTCCTCGAGCTCGTCGGGCGGCGCCAGGCGCGGCCGCACCAGGCGGCGGAACGCCCAGCCCTGCCAGGTGTGGGCGGGGCCACGGGCGGCACCGAGCGCGAAGCTCACGACGAGCACGGCGAGCACGACGAGCGCGGCCGTGCCGGTGCCGAGCAGCAGCACGACGACGGCGAGCACCGCGGTGATCGCGGCGACGAACCGCGGGCCGCGGGGGTCGATGCCGGCGGCGGGACGCGGGGTGGCGGCGGACATGGCGGCTCCTGCGGGACGGTGGGGGCCGGAACGGCGGGACGGTGACGGTGACGCGGCGGGGCGGTAGGGCGCGGGCGCCCGGCGTCAGCCGGCGAACGAGCCGCCAGGCAGGGCCTCGAGCGCGCCGAGGGCCTGGTGACGGTCGGTCGAGCCCGACATCCGGCCGACGACGGCCCCCGAGCCGTCGAGCACCAGGACGGTGGGCGTGCGCATGACGTCGAACCGTCGCACCAGGTCGAGCCGCTCGGCCACGTCGAGGTCGACGTGCGAGACATCGTGACGTTCCGCGGCCAGCGCGGCGAGCACGGCGTGCGTCCGCCGGCACGGCGTGCACACCTCGCTGGACAGCTGGACGAACGTGGCGCGCGCGCCGAGCGGGGCACGCAGGTCGGCGGCGGTCAGCCGGTCGGCGTGCGGCGGGTCGGGCCGGCCGGCCGCCTCGAGCACCCGCTCCGGGACCGGCGTGAAGCGGCCGTTGCGGGACCGCCACCACCAGCCGAGCGCCAGCGCCAGCAGCAGGACCCCGGCGGCGAGCGCGGCCCGCGCCAGCGGGCTCATCCGACCAGCACGCGGCCGACGATGTAGACGACGGCCCCGCTGACGGCCACGGGCAGCGTCGCCGCGGCGATCGAGGGCAGCACGCGCTTGAGCTCGACGAGCGAGTCGAACAGGGCGTCGAGCGCGGCGACCAGCACGCCGACCGCCACGCCGAGGATCGCGCCCACCTGCCAGGACATCGACGGCAGCACCCACCCGACGAGCGCGCCGGCACCCGCCGCGGCCAGCGCGGTCGCGGTGGCGCTCAACCAGCGCGGCAGCTCGAACGCGGCGACGGCGGACCCGACCGCGAGGGCGAGCGCCCCGGCGACCACCAGCGCCTCTCCGCCGACGAGCGCCTCGGTGGCCACCCACGACGCGGTGCACAGCGCAAGCACGCCCCCCGCGACCGTCCCCGACACCGACTCGACCATCCGCACGCGCCCGTCGCGGCGCAGCAGCTCGTTGACGAACGCGACCAGCAGCCCGGACGCGAGCACCACAGCGAGCCCGGACAGGCCGGTGCCGGTGTAACGCACGGCGGCGACCGCGCCGAGTCCGGTCAGCGCGACGACGACGGCCGAGCCCGGCCGGAACGGCAGCCCGGCGAGCTCCGGCCAGCCGACGGCCACGGCGAGCACCAGCACGGCGGTCAGCGCCAGCAGGGCGACGGGGTGGAGGTACCCGGCGAGGGCTGCCGCCGCGGCGAGCGCGGCCGTGACGACCGAGCGGGTGGCAAGCGTCACGCCGGTGATTGTCGCAGATGGGCACCCCGCGCGGACCAACCCTCGGCCCGGCGGGGACCGCCGGTTGGGACGGACGGGCGGCGCGCTGCCGGCGACCGCGCGGTACCGTGTCCCTCACTTCCGCACGCCTGGAGGCACAAGGTGGCAGATCTGCTGCTCCTCACCCCGGCGTCCGGTGGCTCGGCACAGGTGCTCCCCGCCCTCGGGCTGTTGTCGCACCGGGTGCGGGTCCTGCCGGTCGAGCCGTCCGCACTCGTGGACGCCCCGGACGCGGACATCGTCGTGCTCGATGCACGGCGCGACCTGGTCACCGCCCGCACCACGTGCCGCCTGCTGCGCGCCACCGGCCTGGCGGTGCCGCTGGTCCTGGTGCTCACCGAGGGCGGGCTGACGGTGGTCACCGCGGAGTGGGGCGCGGACGACATCGTGCTGGAGCACGCGACGCCGGTCGAGGTGGAGACCCGCTTCCGCCTGGTGATGGAGCGCGCGGCGGCCGCGACCTACGACGACGCGCCGCAGGAGATCTCGGCGGGCGAGCTGACCATCGACGCCGGCGGCTACACCGCCCGCCTGCGCGGCGGCCCGCTCGACCTGACGTACAAGGAGTTCGAGCTGCTCAAGTACCTGGTGCAGCACCCGGGGCGCGTCTTCACGCGCGCGCAGCTGCTCCAGGAGGTCTGGGGCTACGACTACTACGGGGGCACCCGCACGGTCGACGTCCACGTGCGGCGGCTGCGCGCCAAGCTGGGCCCCGAGCACGAGCAGCTGATCGGCACCGTCCGCAACGTCGGCTACCGGTTCGACCCGCCCAAGGAGCGCCGCACGCCCGACGAGCGGACCGCGGACGCCGCGCCTGCGCCGGTGCCGGAGACCGCGGACCTGTAGGGCTCAGCCCCAGCCGAAGAGCACGGTGCCGTCCGGCGCCACAACGCGCGCCGTCGGCGCGCCCGTCACGTCGAGCTCCACGGTCAGGGCGTCGTCCCCGTCCGACGCCTCGTACACGTACCGCGTGTTGGTCAGCCCCAGCGGGCGGGTGCGGGCGCGCACCAGCCAGGGGTGGCGCCGGCGCAGCCCGACGAGGTCCTGGTGGGCGCGGAAGATCGCCGCGCCGTCCGGCGACAGCCCCGCCGGGGACGCCGGGAAGGCCGGCCGCACCGCGTCGTCGCCGCCGGGACGCTCGTCCTTGACGCCGAGGAACCCCCACTCGTCGCCGGCGTAGATCGACGGCACCCCGCCGACGGTGAGCAGCACGGCCGCGGCGAGGACGGTCGCGTCCGTCCCGACCGTCGACGCGATCCGCGTCACGTCGTGGTTGCCGACGAAGGTCTGCGGCACGAACGCCTCGAGGAAGGCCGCGTGGCGCTTGAGGGCCCAGTCCAGCTCGAAGAAGTTGCGGTCGACGAGCGACGACCAGATCGCCTTCCACAGCTCGTACTGCGTCGCCGAGTCCAGATCGGACGACTGGACGAACTCGACGTAGTCGCCGTGGAGGATCTCTCCGAAGATCCACGCGTCCGGGAACTGCGCGCGCACACGCGGCAGCACGGCCGCCCAGAACGCCGGCGGCACGTGGTGCGCGACGTCCAGCCGCCAGCCGTCGATCCCCCGGCCCAGCCAGTGCGTCATGACGCCCTCGACGAACGCGGCGACGGCGGGCGAGTCGTGGTTGAGCTCGGGCAGCGTGGCGTGCCCCTCGAACACCGCCGCGCGCGGTTCGCCGGGCGCGGACCGGTCGATGCGGAACCACTCGTCGTACTCGCCGCCCGGCCCTTCGGCGAGCGCACGGCGGAACAGCGGGTGCTCGGCGCCGACGTGGTTGAACACGCCGTCGAGGACCACACGCAGGCCGCGCCCCTTGCACGCCGTCACCAGCCGGTCGAAGGCCTCGTCGTCCCCCAGCCGCGGGTCGATGCGGTAGTGGTCCACCGTGTCGTAGCCGTGGGAGGTCGAGGCGAAGACCGGGCCGAGCAGCAGGCCGTTGGCGCCCAGGGCCACCGCGTGGTCCAGCCACGGCAGCAGCCGGTCGAGGCGCGCCGTCGTGGGCGGCCGGCGGTCGGGTTCGCGGATGGGCGCGCCGGTGAAACCGAGCGGGTAGACATGCCACCACACCGCGTGATCCACCCATCCCATGGGCTCACCCTACGGACGCCGCCGCCCGCGCGGGGCGGGTAGGTTCGTCCGCGATGACTCCCGTCGACTCCGCCGAGCTGGCCGTCGAGGGCCCCTGGCAGCACCGCCACGTGGCCGCCAACGGACAGCGCTTCCACGTCGCGGTCGCCGGGCGGGACGACCAGCCCCTCGTGGTGCTGCTGCACGACGTGCTGCAGTTCTGGTGGGCCTGGCGCGACCAGATCCCGGCGCTGGCCCAGGCGGGCTACCGGGTCGCGGCGATGGACCTGCGCGGGACGGGCGGCTCGGACAAGCCACCGCACGGGTACGACACCCCGACGCTGGCCACCGACGTGGCGCGAGTCGCCCGCTCGCTCGGCGCGGACCGCTGCGTGGTCGTCGGCTCCGGCACCGGCGCGCACGTCGCCTGGGCCGCGGCCGCGATGCACGACGACGTCGTGCGCGGCGTCGGAGCGCTCGCCGCCACCCACCCGCGCGACGCCGCCCTCGCCCCGATGCACCCCGCCGCGGCACGGC
>CAZBIO010000026.1:0-25300 GCA_964491965.1 uncultured Cellulomonas sp. | reverse complement strand
TCCGGAGCGCACCGCGCCCGGGACCGGGACGGTGATCGTCAGCCCTTGACAGCCCCCGTCAGGCCCCCGACGATCCGGCGCTCGAACAGGCTGAAGAAGCCCAACGCCGGGAGCATCGCCAGGGACGTGAACGCGAGAATCAGCGCCGTGTCTGCCGAGTACGGGCCGGACGCGAACGTCTGGACCGTCAGCGGCAGCGTCTGCGAGTCCGGATTGTTGAGGATGTACAGGGGCAGCATGTAGCCGTTCCAGCTGCCGATGAACGCCAGGATGCCCACGGTGATGACACCGGGCACGGACAGCGGCACCACCATCCGGAAGAAGAAACCGAGCCGGCCGCATCCGTCGATCTCGGCAGCCTCCTGAATCTCCTGCGGGATGGCCCGCAGGAATGGCACCAGGATGATCACCGTCACGGGCAGCGCAAATGCGATGCCCGGGAGGATCACGCCGCCCAGCTTGTTCATCAGCTTGAGCGTTCGGATCAGGATGTACAGCGGGGTGATGGCCACGGTCATCGGGAACATCAGGCCCGCGGCGAACAGCGTGTAGAGCGCGCCGCTGCCCCGGAATCGATAGCGCGCGATCGTGAAGCTCACCGCAAGCCCGAGGGCCACGACACCGACGGTCGTGGTCAGCGCGGCGATCGTCGAGTTGAGGAACGAGCGCCAGAACAGCGGATTCGAGAGCACGGTCGAGTAGTTCTCGACGCGCCACGGGTTCGGCCAGCCCGACGGGTCCACCGTGATCTGCGAGTTGCTGCGGAAGCCGCCGATCACCAGGTAGAGCACCGGCGAGATCATCAGCGCGATGAAGAGCAGCGCGACGAAGTAGACCGTCGGGTTGCCCCACGTCAGGTTGCCCCGCTTCTCCTGCGTGACGGGCCGACGCTCCTGCGCCAGTGTGGCGAGCGCGGTCATCGGGTCTTCCTCCCGGGTCCGGTGAGGGCGCCTTCGGTGTCACGGCGCAGGACAAAGCGCTGATAGGCCAGCGCGATGATCAGCGAGACGAAGAACATGACCACCGCTACGGCCGACCCATAACCGAAATTGCCGGACACGCGGCCGTTGGAGTTCATGTAGGTGGCCATCGTCGAGACGCCCGACGTCGAGGCGATGTACTGGCCCCAGATGATGTAGACCATGTCGAACAGCTGGAGCGCTCCGATGATCGACAGGAACGCCCAGATGCGGATCGTCGGGCCGAGCAGTGGCAGCGTGATGCGCCGCTGGGTCTGCCAATAGGAGGCGCCGTCGATCGCGGCCGCTTCGTTGAGCTCGTCGGGAATGCCCTGGAGCCCGGCGAGCATGAGGATCGTCGCGTACCCGACGTACTTCCACGTCAGGATGATCATCAAAGTCCAGAGGGCCAGGCTCGGATTCGCCAGCCACTCCTGGTCCAGGAAGTTCAGGTGCCAGGACCGCATCAGGCCGTTGAAGGCGCCGTTCCCGGCGAGCAGCAGGCTCCAGCCGATGCCCGCGACGGCCTCGGAGATCACGTACGGGACGAAGATCAGGACGCGGATCACGGATTGCCCGCGCATCTTCTTGTTGAGCAGGAGGGCGAACAGGATCGCGATCGGTCCCTGGAACACGAGGGACAGCACAACGACCTCGATGTTGTGCCACAGCGCCTGGTGGAACTCGGGGTCGGTCAGGATGATCTTGTAGTTGCCGAGGCCGGCCCACGTCCCCGTGACGGTGGGATTGCCATAGCCCTTCCACCGGAAGAAGCCGTAGTAGGCGGCCATGAAGACCGGCAGGATCACGAACGTCACGAAGATGATCACTGCTGGTGCCGTGAGCGCTGCGATCTCCAGCCTGCCCACCCAACCCAAGCCACGCGGGCGGCGCCGGGAGAGCCCGGACGGGGGCAGCATCTCGATGCCGCCCCCGTCCGACGAGAGATTCACAGGCGAGGCCGGCGATGCCGGCGCGTTCTCGCGAGTGAAATCGGTCATGGTTTGTGCTCTCAGCCCTTCGCGACGGCGGTCTCGACGGCCTTGATGATGCCGGCGGGGTCGGTCTTGCCTGCGAGCAGGTCGACGACGCCGGTATTCAGCGCGTTGCCGACGTTCTGGCCGAGGCGGGTGTCGAGCCACTGCGAGACGTAGCCGGCACCCTGGTAGGCGGTCACGACGTCCTTGAGAGCGGGGTCGGTGACGACCTCGATGGCCGCCGAGCTAGCCGGCGGGGCGCTCATCGCCGTGGCGTACCCCTCCTGGATCTCCTTGGTCGCAAGGAAGTTGAGGAACGTGGAGCACGCGGGCTGCGGTGCGGCCGCAGAGCAGCTGAAGGCGTCGAGGCCGGCCATCATGGCCGTCTGGTCGCCCTGGCCGCCGGGAACCTGCGGGAACGGGAAGAAGCCGAGGTCCGGCAGGTTCTTCTGGTCGGGGGTCAGCGAGCCGATCACGCCCGGGTCCCATGCGCCCATGAGCTCCATGGCGGCCTGGTGGTTGGCGACCATGCCGGCCGACGAGCCCGCGCCCTGCTGGGCGGAGGTCGTCAGGAAGCCCTCGTTGAAGGGCTTGGTCGCGGCGAAGTCGGCGAGGTCCTGACCGGCCTTGAGGAAGCACGGGTCGGACAGGTCCTGGGTGGACGCCGCGTTCTCAAGAGCGTCGGCGGAGCACTCGCGCAGGGCGAACCAGTAGTACCAGTGGGCTGCCGGCCACGCGTCCTTGGCACCGAGGGCGATCGGGGTGATGCCCGCGTCCTTCAACTTGGTGATGGCGGCGTTGAAGTCGTCGAGCGTGACGGGCGGCTCGGTGATGCCGGCCTGCTCGAACAGGTCCTTCGAGTAGAACATGCCACCCGGCAGGATGGTCATCGGCACCGCGTAGATCTTGCCCTGGTAGGTGTCGGCCCCGAACGCGCCCTCGGGGATGTCCGGGGCGTCGATCAGGTCGGTGATGTCGGCGACGAAGCCGGCGTTGACCATGTCGGCCAGCTTGCCGGCACCGCGCTGGAGGAAGACGTCCGGGGCGTCGCCGCCGTTGAGGGCGGTCTGCAGCTTCCCGTCGAGGTCCTCGTTCTGGACCGGCTGCAGCTCGATGGTCACCTCGGGGTGGACCGCGTTCCACGCCGCGACGGTGTCGTCCCAGAACTGGGGGCCGTTGCCGGTGGTGTTGTTGTGCCAGACGACCAGCGTCGCGGGCTCGAGCGCGTCCGAGCTCTCCTCGGGCGGCGCGCTCCCCTCGTCCGTGGTCGCCTCGTCAGACGGTGACGCGGTCTCCTCGCCGGCGCCGCCGGAGCTACAAGCGGCCAGACCGGCTGCGCCGAATGCCAGCACAGCCGTCACCGCCAGGAACTTCCTGAGCTTCATTACTCGTCCTCCTCGTTGAGTCACATCCTGTGGCGGTCCGGCCCCGCGAGCGGAGCCTTCGCACCACGACCGGAACCAGGGAGTGCCCTGTCACCGTCCTCGCGGCCCGCGCCCTCCCAGCCGGGAGGACCGCTGGATCACGGCCTGCCCCGAGCGCTCGGGCAGCGTGAGTTGCTCACGTCCTCCTCGCCGTTGCAGAGGGCACCGATCTCGTCGACGTCGACGGCCACAGCGCCAGTGTGACACCGGGGAGCGGACCGATGTCAAACGTTTCCGATAACGATTTTGTCACGTGCCCGACGAGCCCTTCCGACCCATCGCCTCGCGGCGCCCGCGCATGCGGCGGGCTGTTGACCTGGGGCGGCACCGTCGTGGTCGACCCTGCGGGGCGATCCTGCGGCCCCGGACGAACCGATTCGATGCCCGGCGGCGTCATGCGTCTGTGGGAGCGCTCCCCCGCCCGGGTCGACGGGGGCGGGCCGGAAGGGCGCGCATGGGCGAGCGGGCGCGCATGGCGTCGCGGAGGTGGGCCCGCGTAGGCGCGGACGGCCGCGCGAGATGGGCGGGGTGGGCGCGCATGGCGGGTGGGCGGGATGGGCACGGACGGCGGGGCGGGCGGGATGGGCGCATATGGCCACGCAGAGTGGGCAGGTTGGGTACGCACGGCCGCGCGGGGTGGGGCCCGACGAGTCCGGCCGCCACGGCGGCCGGGACGACCGGATCTGACGTCGCGGAGGATCGTTTTCGTGGCAATCGTTATCGGTAACGTTCTCCCATCGCTATGCTCCTCGCGTGGCTCAACGAGTGACCATCACCGACGTCGCACGAGCGGCGGGGGTCTCCGTCGCCACCGTCTCGAAGGTGATCAACGGCCGCGACGGCGTGGCCCGCGAGACCAACGCCCGCGTCAACCAGGTGATCCAGCACCTGGGCTACGAGTCCAGCCTGGTCGCGCGCAGCCTGCGCTCCCACAAGACGTACGTCATCGGGATGCTGGTGCCCGGGTTCGAGCCGTTCTCCGCGGAGATCCTCAAAGGCGCCGCGCTGGTGCTCGAGAACACGGAGTACGACCTGCTCGCCTACACCGGTGCCCGGCGCGGCGGCGGCGTCGGCTGGGAGCGCCGCTACCTGGCGCGGCTGTCCGGCACGCTGATCGACGGCGCGCTCATCGTCACCCCAACCGTCGTCGACGCCGACTCCGGCGTCCCGGTCGTCGCGGTCGACCCGCACGAGGGCCCCACCGGCCTGCCGACCGTCGACTCGGACAACTACACCGGCGGCCTGCTCGCCACCCAGCACCTCATCGGGCTGGGCCACCGCCGGATCGGCTTCATCGCCGGGCGCGCCGACCTCCAGTCGTCGCGGCTGCGCGAGGCGGGTTACCGCCAGGCGCTCGAGGAGGCCGGCATCCCGGTGGACCCGGCACTGATCCGCGAGGGCGAGTACATGCGCGAGCCCGCGCACGCCCCCGCGCGTGAGCTGCTGACGCTCGACGACCGCCCGACCGCGATCTTCGCCGCCAACGACCTATCCGCGCTGGGCGCGCTCGACGTCGCCACCGAGCTGGGCCTCGACGTGCCGCGCGACCTGTCGGTCGTCGGCTTCGACGACGTCCCGGACTCCGCGCAGTCGACCCCGCCGCTGACGACGGTCCGCCAGGACCTCCATGAGATGGGGGCGTCCGCGACGCGGATGCTGCTGGCGCTGATCGACGGCCGCGACGTCGCCTCGCCGCACGTGCGGCTCCCCGTCTCGCTCGTCGAGCGCGCGTCGACCGCTCCCCCGCGCTAAAAGCCGACCGGGCCACCGTCAGGGGCGACCGCGGCCCGGCGCGCACCGCGAGACGAGCAGTTCCGCGTGAAGTAGGCACTCGCTAGTGCTCGTCTCGCTTGGAACTGCTCATCGCGCTTGGAACTGCTCGTCTGGCCCGGAAATGCTCGTCTGGCCCGGACGTGCTCGTATGCCCCGGACGTGCTCGTCTGGCCCGGAACCGCCCATCTCGCGCGGTCGCGGCCCGGGTGCGCCGCGAGACGAGCAGTTCCACGTGAAGTAGGCACTTGCTAGTGCTCATCTCGCTCGGAACTGCTCGTCTCGCTTGGAACTGCTCGTTTGGCCCGGAACCGCCCATCTCGCGGTCGCGGCCCGGCCTGCGCCGCGAGGCGAGCAGTTCCGCGTGAAGTAGGCACTCGCTAGTGCTCATCTCGCTTGAAAGTGCTCATCTCGCGCGGCGGCGTAGGGCGCCAGCGCGCGGGCGGTCAGACCTGGCTCATCCCGCCGTCGACCACCAGTTCGGCACCGGCCACGAAGCTCGACTCGTCGGACGCCAGGAACAGCACGGCGGCCGCGATCTCCTCCGGCCGGGCGACGTGGCCCACGGGGATCAGGGATGCGACGTGGGCGATCACGTCCTGGTCACCGGCGAAGAAGTCCGAGAAGCCCTGTGTGCTCGTCGGGCCCGGGCTGATGGCGTTGGCGCGGATGCGCCGGTCGCGCAGCTCGGCGGTCAGGGTGCGCGCCAGCGACCGCACCGCGGCCTTGGTCGCGTTGTAGACGGCGTGGCCGGGCCCGCCGTTGTGGGCGGCGATCGACGCGGTGAGGACGATCGAGCCGCCGTCGCGCATCAGGGGCACCACGGCGCGGGTGGTGAAGAACGCGCCGCGGAAGTTCAGGTCGGCGACGGTGTCGAACGCGTCCGGCGCCGTGTCGACGATCGGCGTGGCGGGGATGTCGCGGCCGGCGTTGACGAACAGCACGTCCACCGGGCGGCCCACCGCGCGCAGCGCGTCCGCGAGCGCATCGAGGTCGGCGACGTCGCTCGCGTCGCCGCGCACGCCGGTCGCGTGCGGCCCGAGTGACGCGACGGCCTCGTCGAGCTCGGCCTGGAACGGTGACGTGACGACCACGTCGGCGCCCTCCGCGACGAACCTCGTCGCGACCGCGCGGCCGATGCCTGCCGTCCCGGCGGTGACCACCGCGAACCGGCCCTCCAGCGCTCCCATCGCGCCACCCTCTCCGTCGAGGCCACTCGAAACTTTCCTTGCATGTTTCCTATGGTTACCATAGGCAACACCACGAGCACGCGTCAAAGATCCGACCGTTCCGACGAGGGGGCAGGCATGGCCGACAAGGCGGTCACGATCGCCGAGATCGCCGCCGCGGCGGGTGTCTCGGTGCCGACCGTGTCGAAGGTCCTCAACGGCCGCAAGGGCGTCGCGCCCCGCACCCGCGGGAAGGTGGAGCGGCTGCTCGTCGAGCACGGCTACGAGCGCCGGCCGCGCAACGGCCAGAGCACCGGGCTGGTCGACTTCGTCATCCGCGGCCTCGACACGCAATGGGCCACCGCGCTGCTGCGGGGGGCTCAGAGCGAGGCCGCCCGGCTCGGCGTCGACCTGGTCGTCACCACCACCCAGGGCAGTCCCGTCGGCACGCAGGACTGGCTGGACCACCTCGTCGAACGCGGCTCGGACGGCGTGGTGCTCATCGTCTCCCGCCTGCTGCCGGACGCCCGCAGAGTGCTCGACCGGCTGCACATGCCCGTGGTGCTCGTCGATCCCGTCGGCACGGGTGACCAGGGCGTCGCCACCGTCGCCGCCACCGACTGGGCTGGCGCGCGGGACGCCACGGAACACCTGCTCGGCCTGGGGCATCGCCGGATCGGCATGATCACCGGCCCGATCGACCAGGGCTGCCACCAGGACCGCCTCGACGGCTACCGCACCGCGCTCCAGCGCGCCGACGTGCCGTACGACGAGAAGCTCGTCCGGTACGGAGACTCCCTCGTCGGCGGCGGCCGGATCCACGGCACGGACCTGCTGCGGTCCGCCGAGCCGCCCACGGCGATCATCAGCGGGTCCGACGAGCAGGCCTACGGCGTGTACCTCGCGGCGCGCGAGCTGGGGCTGCGCATCCCGGACGACCTGTCGGTGGTGGGGTTCGACGACGTCGAGCTGTGCCAGTGGGTCTCGCCGCAGCTGACCACCGTCCACCAGCCGCTCGCTGACATGGCGCGCGAGGCGACCCGCATGGTGGTGGAGCTGGCGCGCGACTCCGCGCGCGCCACCCGGCGCGTCGAGCTGGCCACCTCCGTGGTGGTCCGCGAGTCCACGGCGGCGCCGCGCGCCTGACGCGCCGGCCGCCCGAGACCACATCGTTACGCACGGCGCTTGCAGTGCCGCGCGCGCTGGGGCTACCGTGCCGCTTGGAAAGATGAAAGGAAACTTTCCACGTTGGCCAGTCGACGAGGACGGACCGAACAGCCGCCCCGGCCCGCGAGGGACCGCCCCCGACGACGACATGCGGGTCTCCCGCGACACACCTGGCTCGATGACGAGATGCAGAAAGGGCGAAGCGAGATGTCGCTTAGGAAGAGGAGCAGGAAGGCACTGGCCCTCGCGGCCGTGGCCTCACTGGCGGTGGCCGCACTCGCGGCGTGCGCGGACACGTCGACCGACGAGCCCACCACCGAACCCGCCGACGGCACCACCACCACGGCCGAGGGCGGCGAGCCCGCCGCGAACCCGGCCGACATCTCCGGCGAGATCACCTGGTGGGGCTACACCCCGGGCTCCCCGGTGAACGAGCAGTACATCGCGGCGTTCAACGAGGACTACCCGAACATCAAGGTCAACTGGAAGCAGACGTCGATCGACGACTACGACGCGGCCCTGCGCGCCGCGCTCGGCGCCGGCACGGGCATCGACGTCTACCAGATGTCCGCGGGCTCGGCCAACGGTGGGTCGGCCATCTTCGGCCCCAACGCGATCGACCTCACCCCCGCCGTCGAGCAGGCGCTCGGCTCCGACTGGAAGGACAAGCTCTCCTCCACCGGCGTCAACGCGCTGACGGTGGACGGCGAGCTCAAGGCCCTGGCCGCCGGCGCCGTGTTCTCCGGCACCGTCTGGATCAACCAGGACCTGTTCGACAAGTACGGCGTCGAGGCCCCCACCGACTGGGACTCGTGGAAGTCCGCCTGCGACACCTTCACGGCCAACGGCGTCACCTGCTTCGTCCAGGGTGCCGGCCAGGGCGCGTTCAACATGGACACGTACCACGCCATCGCGGACAACGTGGAGCCCGGCAAGTTCGTCGCCGCCACCCGCGGCGAGGTCTCGTGGGAGGACCCGAGCCTGGTCGAGGGCCTGCAGCTGTGGAAGAAGCTGTTCGACGAGGGGATCATGCCCGACGGCGCCCTCGGCCTGATGCAGTACCCGGACGCCAACAACATGTTCATGTCCGGCAAGGCCGCGATGGTGATGATGGGCACCTGGTACAGCCAGAACCTCATCCCGGACGTGATGAAGGCGACGATGGAGGCCGCCGGGTCCACCGACGAGCCCTTCACGATGATCCCGATCTACTTCCCGGACATCGCGGGCACCGGCAACACCGGCAGCCTCTTCGGTGACGTCGACTACGGGCAGGGCGTGGCCGCGAACTCGGCCAACCAGGAGGCGGCCACCGCGTTCGCCGTCTGGATGGGCACCTCGGAGAAGGGCCAGCAGGCCGTCGCCGACTCGCTCAACCTCATCCCCGCGCTGAAGTCGGTCACCCCGAACTGGGACAACGTCCAGCTGGTCAACCCCGACAAGCAGGCCGAGCCGATGAAGGAGCTCGTCCAGGCCGCCTCGGCGGTGGAGGACGCGCCTCGGTTCGCGACGATCAACGCCGACATGAACCAGGCGATGATGGACGTCCTCGCCAAGGTCGCCGACGGCACCTCGACCCCGGAGCAGGGCGCTGCCGACCTCCAGGCCGCCCAGGAGTCCGTGGGCTGAACCCGATGATCCGGCGGCCGGGCGCGTTCCCCCTCCCTGCGCCCGGCCGCCGGTCACCACTCCCGCAAGCACCCCGCCACGAGACGACGAGGCCAGACATGGCGACCACAACCACCACCCGCGCGCCCGCGCGGCCGCGGGCCCGCCTGGCGGACCGCACGCCGGGCAGTCGCAAGCTCAACGGCTTGCCGTGGATCCTGCCCGCGTTCGTGTTCGTCGTCGGGCTGATCTACTACTCGGTCGGCTACACCGGCTACATCTCCACCCTCGACTGGGACGGCCTGTCGCCCAAGGCGAAGGCGGTCGGCCTCGGCAACTTCACCGACATGCTGGCGGACCCGATCTTCTGGGCTTCGCTGCGCCACACCGCCGTCTTCTACGTGGTGACGTTCACCATCCAGACGGCCCTCGGGTTCGTGCTCGCCGCGGTGATGCACTCGCGGATCAAGCTGCAGACCCTGCACAAGGTGGTCATCTTCATCCCCACGGTGCTGGCGCCGGCGACGATGGCCCCCGTCTTCCGCCTGTTCTTCGCCGACGACGGCATGCTCAACCAGATCCTGCGCAGCATCGGGCTCGGAGGCCTGACCCACGCCTGGCTGGCCGACTCGACGACCGCGCTCCCCGCGCTGATGGTCATCACCATCTGGCAGTGGACCGGCCTGACGTTCATCCTCTACTACGCCGCGATGAGCCAGATCGAGCCCGAGCTGCTCGAGGCCGCCCGGCTCGACCGCGCGGGCAACCTGCGGACCCTCTGGTACATCGTCTGGCCCGGCTGCCGCGGCACCACCGTCTCGCTGGCGATGCTCGGCTTCATCGGCGCTCTCAAGACGTTCGACATCCCGTACCTGGTCACCACGGGCGGGCCGTACCACTCCACCGAGTTCCTCGGCACCTACATCTACCGGCAGGGCATCCGGCAGGCGCACATCGGCTACGCGGGCGCGATCTCGATCGTGCTGCTGATCCTGGCCGTCGCCGGAGCCATCGTCATGAGCCGGCTCAACCGCAAGGAGGCGAACGACTGATGTTCGAGCTGCGCAGCCGTTCCTCGAGGGTCGTCCTCCAGGTCGTGGCGCTGGTCCTGACCGTGCCGTTCCTCATCCCCCTGGTCGAGATGGTGCAGGGGTCGCTGGGCGGCCGTGGCTTCGGCAACTACAAGGTGGTGTGGGAGACCGGCGTCATCCCGACGTTCTTCCGCAACTCGATCCTGCTGTCGGCGGCGGTCATCGCGATCGTCTACGCGCTGTCCATGACGGCGGCGTTCGGCTTCTCCAAGCTCCGGATCCTCGGCAAGGAGATCTACTTCTGGCTGATGCTGGCGGCGCTGACGCTGCCGGAGGTCATCCTCCTGTCGCCGCTGTTCGTCACCTTCACCAAGCTGCACCTCTACAACACGCTGTGGGCGGTCATCTTCCCGATCGCCGCGCTGCAGCTGCCGTTCGCCATCCTCCTGACGCGCAACTTCTTCAACGGGGTGCCCTCGGAGCTGATGGACGCCGGCCGCATCGACGGCGCCAACCTGCTGCAGACGTTCTGGCACATCGTGCTGCCGCTGACCAAGCCGATCGCCTCGGCCGTGGTGGTCCTCACGCTGATCAACACGTGGAACAGCTACCTGCTGCCCCTCGTGTTCCTCCAGGACCGCGCCAAGCAGGTGGTCACGCTGCTGCCGCAGTTCTTCGTCGGCGAGTTCACCAACGACCAGACGAAGATCCTCGCCGCCGCCGTCATGGCCGCCGTCCCCACCGTCCTGGCCTACGTCCTGGCGCAGAAGTACTTCGAGCGCGGGCTGTCGGCCGGGGCCCTCAAGTGACCGAGTAAGGAGCCACCCGCCATGCCCATGGTCCAGGTCGACCTGCGCCGTGACCTCTTCGAGGAGAAGGGGACGGCGATCTCGCAGGCGATCCACGCGGGCCTGGTCGAAGGCCTCGACATGCCCGACGACGACCTGTTCCAGGTGTTCCGGCCGCACGAGGCGGGCGAGCTCGTCTTCTCCCCCGGCTTCGCGGGGGCGGATCGGCGGGACCTGGTGATGCTGCGCATCACGATGGTCCACATGTTCCCGGTCGAGGCGAAGCGACAGATGTACGCCTGCGTGGTGCGGCAGCTGGAGAAGGTCGGCGTCCGCCACGACGACGTCCTGATCAGCGTCGTCGAGGTGGGCTACGAGGACTGGTACGCCGGCACGCCGGTGAGCGAGTGAGAAACGAGAGATGAGCGACTACTTCAGCGTCCTGTTCGTCGGCGGCACCGGGGCGATCAGCAACTCCAGCGTCAAGGAGGCCGTGGCCCAGGGCATGGCCGTCACCGTGCTCAACCGCGGCCGCAGCTCCAAGCTGCGCGAGCTCCCCGCGTCGGTCGAGGTGCTGACCGGCGACATCACCGACCCGGCGAGCGTGACCGTGGCACTGGGCGACCGGCACTTCGACGCCGTGGTGAACTTCCTCTGCTTCGACGCGGAGGGCGCGGCCCGCAACATCGGGCTGTTCACCGGGCGGACCGACCACTACGTCCACATCTCGTCGGCGTCGGTGTACCACCGGCCGCTGCCGAAGGGGCCGGTGACCGAGTCGACGTACGCGCACAACCCGCAGTGGGCGTACATGCGCGACAAGGTCGAGGCGGAGAAGGTGTTCCTGGCGGCGTTCGCCGAGCGGGGCTTCCCCGTGACGATCGTCCGGCCGGCCCACACGTACGACGAGGCCATCGCGCCGCTGGCCGGCGGCTGGGCCGTGATCGACCGCATCGAGCGGGGCGAGCCGGTGGTGGTCCAGGGCGACGGCACGTCGCTGTGGACGTACACCCACGCCGCCGACCTGGCGGTGGGGCTCGTCGGGCTGCTGGGACGGCCCAGCGCGTTCGGAGAGGCCTTCCACATCACCAGCGACGACGTGCTGTCGTGGAACCAGATCTACCTGGCGATCGGGCACGCGCTGGGCGTCGAGCCGCGGATCATCCACCTGCCCACCGAGTTCATCCTGCTCGCGGAGCCGGACTGGTTCTGGTCGGGGCTGCTGGACGGCGACCTGTCGCACTCCGAGCTGTACGACACCACGAAGATCCGCAGCTACGTGCCCGGCTTCCGCCCCACGCGTGTGTTCGAGCGCGAGATCTACACGATCCTCGCGTGGCGCAAGGCCCACCCGGAGCTGGCCGTCGCCGACCCCGCGGAGGACGCGGTCTACACCCGCCTGACCGCCCGCTACGAGCAGGCCCGAGCCGTCTTCGCGGCGAGGTAGCACCGTGCCGCACGTCGCCGCCGTGCGCGCCGAGCACGTCGCCGACGGCGTCGTGGGCGTCGCCTCCCCTCGCCTGTCCTGGCAGGTGACGTCCGACGAGCCCGGGTGGGTCCAGTCCTCCTACCAGGTCCGCGTGCGGCGGTCGGGCACGTGGCACGAGGCGGACCCGGTGACGTCCGACGAGCAGGTGCTGATCGCCTGGCCGTTCCCGCCGCTGGCCTCACGCGAGGAGGCGCACGTCGCCGTCCGCGTGTGGGGGCCGGACGGCGGGAGCGACTGGTCGGCGCCGCTGCGGGTCGAGGCCGGGCTGCTCGAGCGCTCCGACTGGCGTGCCGCCCTGGTCCGCCCGCCGCGCGACGGCGACGACCGGTGCGCCTACCTGCGCCGCGACTTCGTCGTCCCCGACGACGTGGTGCGCGCCCGGCTCTACGCGACCGGCCAGGGCGTCTACGCGCTGGCGCTCAACGGCAGCCGCGTCGGCGAGGACCGGCTCAGCCCCGGCTGGACCAGCTACGGCCACCGGATGCGCTACCAGGTGCACGACGTCACGGACCTGGTCCGGCCCGGCGCCAACGCCCTGGCCGCGCGCCTCGCCGACGGCTGGTTCGCCGGCCGGCTCGGCTGGTGGCGCGGCGGCCTGCGGCACGTCTACGGCGACCGCACCGGGCTCATCGTGCAGCTGGAGCTCACCCACGCGGACGGCTCCGTCACGCGCGTGACCAGCGACGACGCGTGGCGGGCCGGGTCCGGCGGCATCGTCGCCACGTCGTTCTACGACGGCGAGACGTTCGTCGCGGACGACGAGCCCACCGGGTGGGACGCCCCCGGGTACGACGACTCCGCGTGGGCCGCCGTCGACGTCGCGCCCCTGCCGGAGGCGGCGCTCGTCGGGCCGCAGTTCCCGGCGATCCGCATCACCGGCTCGCTCCCGGTGCGGGACTGGCTGACCAGCCCGTCCGGGGTGACGGTCGCCGACTTCGGCCAGGTGGTCACCGGGCACGTGCGGCTGCACCTGCGCGGCGCCCCCGGCAGCACCGTCACCCTGCGCGTCGCCGAGGTGCTGGACCGCGGCGAGCTGGGGCTGCGCCCGCAGCGCACGGCCGCGAACACCGACCGCGTGACGCTCGGCGCGTCCGGCGACCTGGTCTGGGAGCCGGAGTTCACCTTCCGCTCGTTCCGCTACGCGTCGCTCGACGACCCCGCCGGCGTGGTGGTGCGCGACGAGGTCACCGCCCGCCTGGTGCGCAACGGCCTGTCGCGCACCGGCTGGTTCGAGTGCTCGGACGACGAGCTCAACCGCCTCCACGAGAACGCGGTGTGGGGCATCGCCGACAACATGCTCGACGTGCCGACCGACTGCATGCTGCGCGACGAGCGGCTCGGCTGGATCGGCGACGCCGCCCACGTGGCGCCCACCACCGCATTCCTCTACGACACGGCCGGCTTCCACGCGTCGTGGCTGGAGGACCTGGCGGCCGACCAGCGGCCCAACGGCTCCCCCACCATGGTGGTGCCGGCCGTCCCGCTGGTGCCGTTCCCCGGCGACTACCCCGTCGCGGTGTTCTCGGATGCCGCCTGCATGGCTCCGGCGACGGTGTACGAGCGGTTCGGCGACCGCGCGGTGCTGCGGCGGCAGCTGCCGTCGATGGCGGCGTGGGCGCGGTGCGTCGGCGCCGAGGTCCTCGCCGGTTTCCCGACGCCCGGCTTCCAGTTCGGCGACTGGCTGGACCCGACGGCCCCGCCGGACAACCCCGAGGACGGGCTGACCGAGTACGACGTGGTGATGGCCCTCGGCGCGGTGCGCTCGGCGCGCCTGGCGCTGGACGCCGCCCGGACCCTCGGCGAGGACGCGACGGCCGCCGAGATGGCCGCGCTGCTCGACGAGCTGCTGGCCGACGTCGACGCGCGCTACGTCACGCCCGAGGGGCTGGTCGCCGCCGACTCCCAGACCGCCTACGCGCTGGCGCTGGCGGTCGGCGCGCTGCCGGAGCACAAGCGGCAGGCGGCGATGGACCGGCTCGAGGTGCTGCTGCGCCGCCGCGGCCGGATCCAGGCCGGCTACCCCGGCACGTACGCGCTGATGGAGGTGCTCGTCGCCTACGGGCACGCCGACCTGGCGTACCGGCTGCTGTCCTACGACGGCATCCCGGGCTGGCGCTGGGCCGTGCGGCTGGGCGCCACCACGTTCTGGGAGCGCTGGGACTCGATGCTGGCCGACGGCTCGCTCAACCCCGGCGACATGCTCTCGTTCAACCACCCGGTGTTCGCGGGGATCTGCGACTGGATGCACCGCGTGCTCGGCGGCCTGGCGCCGGGCGCCCCCGGGTACCGCACCGTCCGGGTGGCGCCGCTGCCCGGCGGCGGCGTCACGTGGGCGCGCACCGCGCACCTCACGCCCTACGGTCGTGTCGAGGTGGCGTGGCGCCTGGAGGACGACGAGTTCTCGCTCGACCTCGTCGTGCCGCCCGGTGCCCGCGCCGAGGTGACGCTGCCCGGGTCCGACGAGGTCACGGCCGTGGGCTCCGGGGTCCACGTGTTCACGTGCCCCGCCGCGCAGGTGCCCGTCGACGCGGGGGCCGGCCGGTGGGGCGCGCACGCCCACGTCGCCTCCGCTCCCGACCTCTCCTAGTCCCGCCGAGTCCGAAGGAACCAGCCGGGCCCCACGTCGTCGTCCCCCATCCCGCCGATCTCGCCCACCGCACGGCGCGCGCGACCGTCACCGTCACCGGCCCGGACGGGCGGCAGATGGCCGGCGCCACGGTGCGCGTCGCGCAGCGGCGGCACGCGTTCGTCTTCGGCAACATCGGCTTCGACCTGATCCCGCTGGCCAACGGCGAGACCCAGTTCGAGCGGAGCGTGTTCGGCGGGGCCACGCACGGGCTCGACGACCTCGCCAAGCTCTACGTCGAGCTGTTCAACACCGCGACGCTGCCGTTCTACTGGCGTGGGTTCGAGCCGGTGCGCGGCCGGCCGGACACCGCGCGGCTCGCGGCGACCGCCCGCTGGTTCGCCGGCCACGGCGTCGACGTCAAGGGCCACCCGCTGTTGTGGCACACGATGGCGCCCACGTGGCTCCTGCCGCTGTCGGACGACGAGGTGCACCGGCTGATCGTCGAGCGCATCACCCGCGAGGTCACCGACTTCGCCGGGCTCGTCGACACCTGGGACGCGATCAACGAGGCCGTGATCCTGCCGGTGTTCACCGCGGAGGAGAACGCGATCACGCGGCTGGCGCAGCGCGACGGGCGGCTCGCGATGGTGCGGCTGGCGTTCGAGACGGCGCGCGCCGCCAACCCGAACGCGACCCTGCTGCTCAACGACTTCAACATGTCGCCGGCGTACGAGCGCGTGATCGAGGAGTGCCTCGAGGCGGGGATCCGCATCGACGCGCTCGGCCTGCAGTCCCACATGCACCAGGGCTACTGGGGCGAAGAGAAGACGGTCGGGATCCTCGACCGGTTCGCGCGGTTCGGCCTGCCGCTGCAGATGACCGAGACCACGCTGGTCTCCGGACACCTGATGCCGCCGGAGATCGACGACCTCAACGACTACCAGATCCCGTCCTGGCCCTCGACGCCGGAGGGCGAGGAGCGGCAGGCCGACGAGGTGGTGCGGCACTACACCACGCTGTTCCGTCACCCGGCGGTCGCCGGCGCCACCTACTGGGGCCTGACGGACGACGGCTCGTGGCTCGGCGCGCCGTCGGGCTTCGTCCGGGCGGACGGCACGCCCAAGCCCTCGTACGAGGCGCTGCGCGCGCTGGTCAAGGGCGAGTGGTGGCTCGACGAGACCGAGACGGTCACCGACGAGTCCGGCGCCTTCGTCCTCGACGCGTATGCCGGGGAGTACACGGTGAGCGCCGCGGGCTCGTCGGGCACGGTGACGCTGGCCGCCTCCCTGCCGGAGGTGACCGCGGCGCTGGCCTGAACCGGGCGTCGCTGCCGTTTGTGGCGGCGTTTGCTGACGGTGCGTCGTAGCGTGCGGGTACACGCCCGACGAAGGAGACACCCGTGAGGCACGCGGACCACGTCACGCTCGATACCGCCGACGGTCCGATGCTCGCCTACCGGTCGCGGCCGGACGGCGACGCGCGCGGTGCGGTCGTCATCATCCAGGAGGCGTTCGGCCTCACCCTGTACCTGGAGCACGTGGCCGACGACCTGGCCGCGGCCGGCTGGTACGCGATCGCGCCGGCGCTGTTCCACCGCACCGGCGGGAACGTGCTGCCGTACGACTTCGCGCAGACCCGCCCGCACATGAGCGCGCTGACCGCGGAGGGCATCGACGCGGATCTCGACGCCGTGCTCGCGCACCTGGCCGAGGCGGGGTTCGGGCCGGCGCACACGGGGATGGTGGGCTTCTGCATGGGCGGCTCGGCGACGTTCTACGCCGACGCGCGGCGACCGCTCGGCGCCGCCGTGACGTTCTACGGCGGGGGCGTCGGCGGCGGGCGCTGGGGGCTGCCGCCTCAGCCGTCGCTCGCGCCAAACCTCCACGGCGCGTGGCTCGGCCTGTACGGCGACGAGGACACCGGCATCCCGGTCGACGAGGTCGAGGCGCTGCGCGCGGCCGCGGCGACCGCCTCGGTTCCCACCGAGGTGGTGCGCTACGCCGGTGCCGGGCACGGCTTCCACTGCTACGAGAGGCCGGACGTCTACCGGCCCGAGGCGGCGGCGGACGCGTGGGCCCGGACGCTCGCCTGGTTCGACGAGCACCTGCCGGCGTGACGCCCGACGAGGTCACCGTCCTGCCGGACGCCGCGTCGTGGCGGGCGTGGCTGGACGCGCACGAGGACACCTCCGACGGCATCTGGCTGGCCCTGGCGAAGAAGGGGACCGTCTCCCCGACGTCCCTGACCTACGCCCAGGCGCTCGACGAGGCGCTGTGCAGCGGATGGATCGACGGGCAGAAGAGGTCTGGCGACTCCGCGACCTTCGTCCAGCGGTTCACGCCGCGGCGGCGCAGCTCGGTCTGGTCGCAGCGGAACATCGCGCTGGTCGAGGGGCTGACCCAGGAGGGCCGGATGCGGCCACGGGGCTTCGCCGAGGTCGAGCGGGCCAAGGAGGACGGGCGGTGGGCGCGGGCGTACGCCGGTTCCGCGACCGCAGCGGTGCCCGACGATCTCGCCGCCGCGCTGGCGGCGTCGCCCGCGGCTCTTGCGCTCTTCGAGAGGCTCTCCGCCCAGAACCGCTATTCGGTGCTACATCGCGTGATGATCGCGAGCCCGACCGCCCGGGCCGGACGCATCGCGACGCTCGTCGGACGGCTGGCGAACGGCGAGACTCCGCACCCGCAATAGACAGCTGAACCATATGGCGGAGAAGGAAAGCGCCGAAGGGGAGTGCACGCATGCGCACGCCCCCTCGGCGCCACCAATTGTATCCAACGTCAGGCGGAGTCTCGCTTGATCCGGCCACCCCGATTACGATGGGCCGACACCAATGCGACCAAAACACCAAACGCGAGCCCAAACACAGCCGACTCGATGTCCAATCGACCCAAGACCAGCAGGCCGACAATGAAAATCGCCGCAGCAACAACTCCGTCTACAATCGGCCGGATCATCTTGCGCACCCTTCTCAGCACGGCTCCGTATTCCAGCCTACCGGAACCGGGCCAACCAGGTGTATGAAGGCGCATGTCTGCAGGCGGTCGGCCCGGACGAAGGTGTCGTAGATGCTGCTGAAGACGTCGTAAGTGAAGAGGCCGCACGCCGCCGCTGCCGCTGTGTTGGGGATGAAGGCGCAGAAGACCGCCGCATACTTGGTCCTTTCGTTCACCTCGCCGACCAGACCGGACACAACCCGGTGCACATCGGTGCGGTTGTAATGGATGTAGACGCCCCATCCGAGCGTAACCGTCGGATCCGCAACCACAGGATAGGCGGTGTGCTCGTTCGGGATCACCATCTGGACGAGCGCTGCACCAACGACCCGATACGAAGTGTCGACCGGCCGACCATTCACGTCGCGAGCCCACGGCGCCGCTACAGAACCAACCACGACTGGTGATCCATCGGAACCCTTGACCGTGAGCGTCGCACTGCCGTCGGCGTTAAGGACCGGGGAGATGCCGTCGCTGAACTGGTAGGTGAACTGATGTTGCGCATCTGCGTCGGGAATGAGGGTGTGGATCCTCGTGGTTCCGTCGCCGAGAAGCTGGACTGCAGCAGAGGCTCCATCTCCGACCGCGGGGTAGAGAACAGTTCCGTCGTCGGCAACCTCGGCAGCCGACAAAGCGAGCTCGCTCGGAAGGGTGACGATCAGATCGCCGCCACGAAGGCGACTGTCGACCGACGTCAATTCGACCCCGGCGCTGGGGTCCACTGGGATAGAGATGCCGGCCGTGTCCGCTATTGCGTCGACAGACTCGCCCGACGGAGTCGGCTTCACAACGTGACCTCGATTCGGAGCCACTGCCCCGATCAGCCGAGCCGCGCTGTCTGCTCCGTTCGTGCGCTCGGATCCGAGCGCATCAGCCGTCGCTGGGCCCGTGAGGAAAACGCCGGTCGAGATCACCATCGTCGCCGCTGTGAACAGCGTGGCCGACCGACGCCAACTCCTGTGATGCATGTGAAGTGCCCCTCTCCACCAGTGTGTCCTCGCCTCGTCGGCTCGGACGCCTTCCGCGCCCCTTCGCGCGTGACGAAGCCGTTGGTCGGCTTCGTCACGGCCGTTTCTACACGTCCCGCGATCAATCCGTCAACTAGAGACGCTGAGCGGTCCAATTGGACGGACGTCCGTATAGTTGCGCGATTTTCCCGCCGTCGAGAAGTCATAGGCTGCTTCTGCAACGCGCCGACCGATCTCGTGTGTCGTCGATGCTGCGACAATTCGACCTGACACCGAACTGCGGGTCCATTGTCGATCAGTAGCAGAACAACGAACCGGGCCATTGGCCGCCGCTTTGGTCGCGATATCCACCGCTCGCCATCTTCGACGGCAGCCTCAGCGTCCGCCGAGACCCTCGAGGTCGGACATCGTGGCACAGAGCGCCGTGCGAAGCACCCCACACCCCAAACCGGTGCCACTGCGGATTGACGTACCACACGAACGGCTCGGCACCGCAAGACCGAATCGGGAGTCACCGATGGACTCGCGCTCGCACCTCCTCCGGCACGTCGATTCGCGCCGCGTGGGCCGGACGCATCGCGACGCTCGTCGGGCGGCTGGCGAACGGGGAGACTCCGCACCCGCAATAGCCGGCCGGGGCCTCGACTGCGTCGCTACGCTGCCGGAATGGCGGATGGGCCCTTCGGGCTGGGCAAACCCGTGTTCGTCGATGACGACGTCCGGCCTTCCGACGAGCTCATCGCCGATGCCCTCGGATCGGCGTGGCCGGCGTGGGCTCGTCTGGAACGGTCGTTCGCCGACGACGTCGGCTTGGCGCTGGAGTGGGCCTTCTACCGCGACGGCGGGTGGCTGCGGAAGGCACTTCGAGGCACGAAGAACATGGCCTGGCTGTGCGTCTGGGAAGGCCGCGCCACCGTCACGTTCTACTTCGCGGCACGGCATCGGGACGATCTCGTGGCACTGGACGTGCCCGAGGGCCTGCGCTCCCAGGCGGCCACCGCGGCGATGTCCGGCGCGATGCTGCCCCTGAGGATCGAGGTGCGAACCGAGGAGGATGCTGACGCGGCGGTGGCGGTGATGCGATACAAGGTCGGCCCGCGGTGACGTGCTGAAGGTGTGATGGTGCGGGCCCGACGTCGTCAGAGGACCGAGCGGACTCCCGGCGTCAGGACGCGGAGCCGGTCGGCGAGGCCGGCGGCCTCGAAGGCGGCGACGACCTCGGCCATGCCCTCCGTGAAGTGAGCCCACCCGTCCGCGTGGACGGGGACGACGATCTTCGCGTCGAGCAGCCGCGCCGCCTGCACGGCGCGTTCGCCGGTGAGGGTCATCGGCTCGGCGCCGAAGCGGCCGACGTTCGCCGCGCCGACGAACAGGATCGCGACGTCCACAGGGCCGATGCGTTCGGAGATCCGCTCCACGACGTCGACGCCGGCGTTGTCCCCCGCGACGTAGATCGTCGGCAGGCCGTCGCCGGTCAGCCGGAAGCCGGTCACCTGGCCCGCCACCGCCTCGGCGCCCTCCGGGCCATGCCGCGCCGGCAGCGCCGTCACCGTCACCGCGCCCACGGCGACGTGGTGCCAGGACGCGAGCCCGGTGACGCCGTCGATCCGCGCGGCGGCGTCGGGCGTCGACAGGACCACCGGCACCCGCGCCAGGAACTCGCGACCCGCGTGGTCGAGGTTGTCGGGGTGCTGGTCGTGCGACAGCAGCACCGCGTCGACGGGCCCGATGTCGTCGGGACCGACGGCTGGGCCGGTCAGCTTCGTCAGCGGCTTGCCGCCCTCGTAGACCCCCGGCGGGTCGAACGTCGGGTCGATGAGGAAGCTGACTCCGCCGACACGCAGCAGGAGGGTCGGCCCACCGACCAACAGCGCCTCGACCTGCCTCGTCGGATCCTCGCCAGACGGGTGCGACATGGGTCGATTATCGGTCGGCGGCTGTTGCCGAGTGGCGAAGCGCCGGGCTTCGTCGGGCAGCGGCGCCCTAGCCCTTGGTCCTGGCCGTCCGGGCGACGTTCTGCTCGGCCTGGTACCGCGCCATGCGGGTGATCAGGTCGGTGGGCACCGGTTGGCCGTAGGGAAACTGCACGGCGCTCTTCGACTGCTTGTACCCGGAGAGCTCGTCGGCGAACTCGGTGAACGCGGCGAACGGCGGGGGGCACGACAGCGAGAAGTGCTTGTCGTAGGCGGAGTAGTAGAAGACGAAGCCGTGGAACTTGATCGCGGGGACCTGGTAGCTGATCACTTCCTCGGCCCCTTCGGGCACGCCGGCGAGGATCGCGGCACGCACCTGACGCAGCACGTCCTGCACGTCGGCCGAGAAGGTCGCGGCGTACTCGTCGAACGACCGGAAGTCTGTCTTCGCCACGGGATCGTCCCTTCGTCGGTCTGCCCCGAGCCAACCTAGGGCCGCGAGTCCAATGCCGCCTGTCGTCGGGCCGCCGACCGTTCCACCGCCCGGATCAAGCGGCCAGGTGGAAGGTGCTCGCGAAGCGGCCGAGGAGGTCGCCGGGGCCGCGCAGCACCTCGACGACCCCGGTCGCGATCGCCCGATCGGGGGCGAGCTCGCCGGAGATGAGCCGGCGGATGCCCGGGCCCGCGGCGAAGGCGAGGTCGACCGGCCCGTCCCCGCGCGTCACGTCCAGCGTGGAGCCATCCACCCGGACGAGTAGCTCGGCGGGTCCGAAGTGCGCCCCGTAGGCGGTCGCGGGCAGGCCTGCCGCCACTTCCGGCCGGAAGGCGGTGCGCAGGGCCATGGTCATCGAGTCGGGCGTGATGATCTGCTCCTGGCGCGGATCGCCCATCGCCTTGAAGCCCCAGGTCCCGAGCGCGAGCACCACCGGCTCGAGCTCGCGGCCGTAGGGCGTCAGCTCGTAGACGATGACGCGCGACCGAGGCGCACGGCGGATGACGCCCGCCGCCTGCAGCTCCTTGAGCCGCGCCGCCAGGATGTTGCTCGGGATGCGGGGAAGCCCCGCGGCGAGCTCCGCGTAGCGGCGCGGCCCGACGAGCAGATCACGGACGATGAGCAGAGCCCAGCGCTCGCCCACGAGCTCCAGGGCCCGCGTGACGCCGCAGTACTGCCCGTACTCGCGTGCGGCCATCGACCTCAGGCCTGCTGGCTCATGAACGCCTCGGGGCCCTGCGCGGCGGCGACCGGGTCCATCCAGCCGAACTCGAGGAGGTTGCCATCGGGGTCGGTGAGCTGACGCTGGTACATGAAGCCGTAGTCCGCCGGTGGGCGCTCCTCCGAGCCGCCCGCGGCGACGCCGTCGGCGACGGTCGCGTCGACCGCCTCCCGGCTGTCGAGGAAGATCGCGGTCGCCACCGAGACGGTCTTGGTGGGGTCGCCGATCGGCCGGTCGGAGAAGGTCTGGAAGTAGTCGCGGGTCAGGATCATGAAGTAGCTGTGGTCGTCCTCGACGACGACGCAGGCGGCGTTGTGATCCGTGAAGAGCGGGTTGATGGTGAACCCGATCGCTGTGTAGAACGCCTTCGCTCGCTCCAGGTCGGTCACCGGCAGGTTGACGAACATCGCGGTCATCGTGGTCTCCCTTTCGCGGGGTCGGTGCACGGACGGGTCCACGCTTGCAAAAAACAAGTGCCTAGTCAAGGCCTTCGGGCTGTTGTCCCGCAGCCGCCGCGATCGGCAGCGGTTGGTTGCGCCAACCGACCCGATGCCGCAACCAGGCGCTGCCGATCCGGCCACCTGACCAGCGGGGCAGCGGTTGGTTACGGCTCCATGGCGGTAGGCGCCGAGGCCGGTGCCGGCCGCCTTCTTGCCCGTGCCGGGCGCCTGGTCAGGACGTTCGGCGCGATGCCCTCGCCGGGAGCCGGCGAGCAGGTCGCGGAAGTTGCGACGGTCGCCGAAGATGATCGCAACTCGCAACCACTGAGGAGTGACCATGGCGGTCCGTGTCGACCTGAACCTCTCGCTCGACGGGTTCGCAACCACCACGGACCAGACCGTCGACGATCCCATGGGTCCGGACTGGATGCGTTTGGTCGCGGCCTACATCGCGACCCGCACCGTCCGCGAGCGCGTCTTCCACGACACGTCCGGCGAGGGCACCACCGGGGCCGACGACGACTACGCGAAGGCGTACTTCACCGGGATCGGCGCCGAGATCATGGGTGCCGGCATGTTCGGGCTGCACGCCGCGGGCGACGACCCCGACTGGCGCGGCTGGTGGGGCGAGGAGCCGCCGTTCCACACCCCCGTGTTCGTGCTCACCCACACCGCGCCGCGCCCGCCGCTCGAGATGGCGGGTGGCACGACGTTCCACTTCCTCTCCGCGACACCGTCCGAGGCGCTCGACGCAGCGCGCGAAGCGGCCGGCGGCGGGGACGTACGCATCGGCGGCGGTCCGACAACCGTCCGCGCGTTCCTCCAGGCCGGGCTCGTCGACCAGCTCCACGTCGCCATCGCGCCGATCCTCCTGGGCCGCGGCATCCGCCTCTGGGACGACCTACGTGGCCTGGAGTCCGGCTACGACGTGACTGCCGAGGCCGCCCCGAGCGGCACGACGCACCTGACGTTCCGGAGGTGAGCGCGCGAGCACTTACGTCGTCGGCGGCCCCGAGCCCCCACCGCCGAACGCAGCAGACTCCTTCCTTGATGACCGTCTAGGGGATTAGACACGAGAGTGTCTAGCCGAATAGACTTCCTGGGTGGTCAACGGCACCCGGTCCGCCAGACAGGTGCTGACCACCGTACGACGTCGTGCCCGCGAGACCGGATACACGGTTCAGCAGCTGCCCAAGCGCGGAAAGGGATCGCACACGATCTGGGTCGTCCTCGACGCGCATGGCGCAGAACTCGGACGCATCGCCCTGACCGGCCACGCCGGTCAGCAGTCGCAGAAGGTGACGTGCTCGAACGAGCAGGCGTTGGAAGACATCTTCGGGGAGGGATGGCTGGACAGATGAAGACCTACACCGTGGCAGTCTCCCGTGAAGGTAAGTGGTGGGTCGGTGTCGTCGACGGTCTCATCGGCGCCGCGACTGAGGCGACCCGGCTGGCAGACTTGGACATCGAGGTCCGTGACCTCATCGCCGGCCTGACCGACACTGACGAGTCCGAGTTCGGCATCGCCTGGGACCTGACCGAAGTCCTCGGACCCGATGGTCAGACGCAGTGGGCGGCGTTCTTGGCAGAACGGGATGACCTCGAAGCCCGGCGCCGCCAGTTCGAGGCCGACCGGCTCGACGCGCTGCGCGCCCTGCACCGTGCCGGAGTATCAGCACGAGACAGCGCAACCCTCGCTGGTCTGTCCCATCAGCGCGTCGCCCAACTCCTCGGCACCTGAACCCCCGCACCGGTTCGCCGCCGAGCAACCCGACGAGGCCCTCCCGGACATCCGGTCAGACGCCGGTGACGAGCCAGACGCCCTCGTCGCGGGAGACTAGGGGAAGGGCTCCACAACGGAGAAGGCCTCTGACCGGGGCTTTCGCCCTGGCCAGAGGCCCTACCGAGTGGAGCTAGGGGGACTCGAACCCCCGACCTTCTCATTGCGAACGAGACGCGCTACCAACTGCGCCATAGCCCCATGAAGCGGGGATCAGAGTAGCACCTCCGGCCAAGGAGCCCGCAGCCTGGCTACTCGCCCGCGGCCCGCCGCTTGGCCAGGATCGCGTTGAGATCGATGCTGCCCGACGACTCCGCGGCCGGGGCCTCGGGAGTCAGCAGCTCGTCATCGACGTCCGCCGGACGGACCGCGGTCGACGCCTCGACCTCGCCGAGCGGGACCGGCTGCCGCCGCGGGGCGGCGGGCTTCATCGTGTACGTCGGCGGCGGCACCGGGACGGGCTTCCAGGCCTCGTCGGGCTCGATCTTCGCCGCCGAAGTCGCCGAAGCCGCCGCGCCTGGCTGGGCGACAGCAGCAGGAGCAGCGGCTGGAGCAATGGCCGCCGGAGCCCCGGCAGCCACGGGCAGAGCCGGCGTCGCGCCAGTCTTCGCGGCAGCGCCGGCCTTCGCACCCTTCGCCACCGCCCGGACGCCCTGCGTCGGGGTCGCGTCGCGGCGCACCGCCGCGGTCGCACCGCTCGACGCGTGGCGCACCGACGAGCCCTTCTCGCCCTTGTCGGCGACGATCGCCTCGAACACCTCGGTCTGCGCGTCGGAGGGGCGCACGGCCCGGCCCGTCACGGTCGGGGTGGGGGCGGAGGCGGCCCTCCGGACGGCGCCGGTCGCAGGCACCACAGCCACCTGCCCGGTTCGCAGGTTCTCGGCGAGCTCGTCGGCCGCGGCGATCTGCTCGGCGAGCGCGGCGTCGTTGCGCCGGCCGGCGACCACGGCATGCCGGCCGGCGCCGAGCACGCTCACCAGCAGGACCGTCGGCACCAGCCCGACGAGCGGCGGCACCGCGGGTGCCAGCCCGACGACGACC
>CAZBIO010000025.1:0-10666 GCA_964491965.1 uncultured Cellulomonas sp. | reverse complement strand
CCGGCGGCGCAGCGGATGTGGGTGTCGACGTTCCACTCCGCGTGCGTGCGGATCCTGCGGCGCGAGGCCGGGACGCTCGGGCTGCGCTCGTCGTTCTCCATCTACGACCAGGCGGACAGCCAGCGCCTGCTGACCCTGGTGGCGCGCGAGCTGAACCTGGACCCGAAGAAGTACCCGGTCAAGGCGCTCGCGGCGAAGATCTCCAACCTCAAGGACGAGCTGGTGGACGCGGAGTCCTTCGCGGCGACCAGTGGCTCGGGGTCCAACGACTTCGACTCGGTGCTGGCCGACGTCTATTCGCGGTACACCGCGCGGCTGCGGCAGGCGAACGCGCTCGACTTCGACGACCTGATCTCCGAGACGGTGCACCTGCTCACCGCGTTCCCCGCGGTCGCCGAGCACTACCACCGGCGGTTCCGGCACGTGCTGGTCGACGAGTACCAGGACACCAACCACGCGCAGTACGTGCTCGTGCGATCGCTGGTGGGGGACGGCTCGGACGGCGTGGAGCGCGGTGAGCTGACCGTGGTCGGCGACGCGGACCAGTCGATCTACGCGTTCCGCGGAGCGTCCATCCGCAACATCCTGGAGTTCGAGGCGGACTACCCGGACGCCTCGACCATCCTGCTCGAGCAGAACTACCGGTCGACGCAGACCATCCTCTCGGCCGCCAACGCCGTCATCGCCAAGAACCCCGGCCGCAAGCCCAAGAGGCTGTGGACGGACCAGGGCGCCGGGCCGCAGATCGTCGCGTACGTCGCGGACGACGAGCGGGAGGAGGCGCGGTTCGTCGCCGAGGAGATCGACCGGCTGGGTGACACCGCCGGCGTGCGGCCGGGCGACGTCGCGGTGTTCTACCGCGCCAACGCGCAGTCCCGCGCGATCGAGGAGGTGCTGGTCCGCGTCGGGCTGCCGTACCGGGTGGTCGGCGGCACGCGGTTCTACGAGCGGCGCGAGATCCGCGACGCCATCGCCTACTTGCGGGCCATCGCCAACCCGGACGACGACGTCTCGGTGCGGCGCGTGCTCAACGTGCCGAAGCGCGGGCTGGGGGAGCGCTCGGAGGCGATGGTCGCGGCGTTCGCCGAGCGGGAGCGGGTGTCGTTCGGCGCGGCGTTGGAGCGGCTCGACGAGGTGCCCGGGCTGGGCACGCGCGCGGTGACGGGGCTCGCGGGGTTCCGGGAGCTGCTCGCGGGCCTGCGGTCGCTGGCCGACGAGGAAGGGCCGGCGACCGTGCTCGGCGCGGTGCTGGACCGGTCGGGGTACCTGGCGGAGCTGCGCGAGTCCGACGATCCCCAGGACGCCGGGCGCGTGGACAACCTCGCGGAGCTGCACGCCGTGGCCTCCGAGTTCGAGCAGTCCGACCCCGAGGGGGACCTCGCGGACTTCCTCGAGCGGGTGTCGCTCGTCGCCGACTCCGACCAGATCCCCTCGGCGGATGGCGGCGAGGAGGGCCCGGCGGGGCCGGACCCGGGCGTCGTGACGCTGATGACCCTGCACACGGCGAAGGGCCTGGAGTTCCCGGTGGTGTTCCTCACGGGGCTCGAGGACGGCACGTTCCCGCATCTGCGGTCGATGTCCGACCCCGACCAGATGGAGGAGGAGCGCCGTCTCGCCTACGTGGGGCTGACGCGGGCGCGCGAGCGGTTGTACATCTCGCGCGCGGCAGTCCGTACGGCGTGGGGCGTGCCCAACGAGTTCCCCCCGAGCCGGTTCCTCGCCGACCTCCCGGAGGACCTGATCGACTGGCGGCGGCGCGAGTCGTCGACCTCGTCGATCCGCGGTGGCTGGGGCTCCGGGTTCGGCTCGTCGGGCCGCACCTCGGGCCCCGTGACGCGCCGCAAGGCGTCCGACGACGAGCGCCGATCGCTGCCGAACACGGGCGCGACGTTCGGCTCGGCCAAGCCGCGCGCCGACGTGCCGGCCCTGGCGGTGGGCGACAAGGTCACCCACGACGCCTACGGGCTCGGCACGGTCGTCGCGCTCGAGGGTGCCGGCCAGAACGCGGTGGCGAAGGTCGACTTCGGCTCGTCGGGCACCAAGCGGCTGCTGCTGCGCTTCAGCCCGGTGACCAAGTTGTAGTCATGCCGTGGGTGCCGGCTCCGGAGTCGGCTCGGTCGGGGTGGGCCGCTTCTCTCGGGAGGTGAGCAGCAGCGCGAGCCCGACGAGCGCCCACCCGCCGAGGACGAGCCAGGGGAACGTCGCGTCCGCCGCGGGGAAGTAGGCGAGGTCGCGCAGCAGGGAGGCGCCGGCGCCCGGCGGGAACCACTGGCCGACCGCGCCCCACGGCGCGGGGACGAACTCCGGCGGGACGGCGACCCCGGACAGCGGGTTGCCGACCAGCAGGATCAGCGCCGCCCCGAGGACGAGGCCGGGGTAGCCGAGCCAGGCGTTGAGCCCGGCGATCGTCGCGGCGATCGCGGTCAGGGAGAGGGCTATCGCGCCCTCCTGCGCCCACCAGGAGCGGGGCAGTGCGCCGAACCAGCTGCCGACGATCGTGGCGACGAGGGCGCCGCCGACGACGGCGTAGGCGACGAGGGCGACGGTGCGCCGGCGGGTGCCGTGCACGCCGAGCGACAGGCCGACGCCGCCGAAGATGCCGCCGAGGATGAACGGGAACATCGCGGCGGTGAAGCCGGTGCCGCGCGGGTCGTCGGGGGACAGCGGGACGACATCGGTGACGACGACCGTCGGCGGGTCCTGGCCGAGGGCTTTCGCCTGGGTCTGCGCCATCGCCTGGAGGGGCGCGGCCAGGGCGCCGACCGCCTGCGCGACGGTCGGGCCGGCCCCGGAGGCGGTCAGCACCTCGGGCGCGGGCCCGAGGACGATAGCGCCGTACACGTCCCGCGCCTCGATCGCCGCGACGGCCGCGTCGCGATCGGCGACCGGGGTGACGTCGAGCAGGCCGGGTTGCGCCTGGTCGAGGCCGGCCTGGAGCGCGGCGACGGCGTCCCGCGGGCCGGCGACGGCGACCGGGAGGTCTCTGGGCTCGGCGGTGACGGCGGGCCACGAGAAGGCGATGACGATGACGGCGAGCACCGTGGCCATCGCGAGCACGACGCCGGCCGCCAGGCCGGGACGAGAAGGCTCGGTGCGCAGAGTGAGGGGGTAGGACATGGTGACCTCCGGCGCGGCGGGCCGGCGGGCTCGTCGTGATAGAAAACGAATGTTCGTTCTTTATAAGCTAGCCTGGCCCCGCGGTCCTAGGCTTGTCAACCGATCGGATCGGGAGGTGTGGTGCCGAAGGTCAGCGAGGCGCATCGGGAGGCGCGCCGCGACGAGATCCTGGCCGCGGCGCTGCGCGCCTTCTCGGTCAAGGGCTATCAGCGGACCTCGATGGCGGACGTCATCGCCGAGTCCGGCCTGTCCGCGGGGGCGATCTACGGCCACTTCGACGGCAAGCGGGAGCTGTTCCTCGGCGTGGTTCAGGGGGTGCTCGGCCGGCGACGCGCGGAGCTCGACGATGCCGTGCGCCAGATGCCGCCGCCCAGCCCAGGTGAGGCGTTGGCGGTCCTGATGCGGGGGGTGATCGCCAGCGGTGTCGACGTGCGGCTCCTCGTCCAGATCTGGGCGGAGGCCACCGTCGAGCCCGAGATCCGCCAGATCGTCGACGCCGCCGCGGACATCCTGCGGGAAGGCTTGAGCGGGGCCCTCCGGGTGTGGTTCACCGCCCATCCCGACCGCGCGCCCGGCGGCGTGGAGGCCGAGGTGACCAGGCTGCTGCCCGTCATGATCGCGCTGGCGCAGGGGTTCATGCTCCAGCGGGTGCTCTTCGACGACTTCGACGGCGAGGCGTACCTCGAGACCGTGCGGGACGTGCTGCCCCACTGACTGCTGGGTTCCGCAACGCGCCCACTGCACCCTTTCCGCGCCGAGTGCCCCCGAAACGCGCCCACTGCACCCCTTCCGTGTCGAGTGCCCCCGCAACTTCGGTGGCACTGGGCACGTTTCGGTGGCACTCGACGAACGAGGTCAGGACGCCGTCGCCTGCCGTTCCTCGATCGCGGCGCGCAGGGCGGCAGCGTCGGAGGCGGCGGCCGTCAGTTCGCGCCGCAACGCCAGCTCGGCGGGGCTGCCGGTGTCGCGCAGGATCCCGAGCAGCAGGTGCCCGGCGTCGATGCCCGGCGAGCCGAGGCGGATCGCCTCGCGCAGCGCGAGCTCGAGCGCCTTCTTCGCGTCGGGGGTGAACGGGATGTGTCCCTTGGCGGCGCGCCGCGTGCCCCGCGCCAGGGCCCCCTCGCCGAACGTGGCATCGGCCTGCTGCCGCACCGCCTCCAGGTCGATGCCGAGCGAGGCGAGCGCCTCGCCGTCCAGACCGCCAGAGCTCAGCTCGTCGCGCACTCGTCCGCCGAGCCCGACCGTGTCGACGCCGACGGCCCCCAGTGCCGCCGAGGCTGGGCTGGTGGCCTGGGCGAGGGCGACGAGCACGTGGCGCGTGTCGATCGACCGCGAGCCGACGTCGCGGGCCACCGTCTGTGCCCCGATGACCGCCGCGCGGGCCTCCTTGGTGAACCGCTCGAACATCAGTTCCTCCTGCCGTACTTCTTGTGCACCGCCTGCCTGGTGACGCCGAGCGCGTCGGCGATCTCCTGCCACGACCAGCCGAGGTCCCGGGCGCGCTCCACCTGGAGCGCCTCGAGGCGATCGGCCAGCTCGCGCAGCGATCGGATGGCGCGCAGCCCCTCGCGGGGGTGGTCGCCTGCGGCGGCGAGCAACGTCTCGGACATGTGCGTCAACCTACGTTGACATCTTTGGGTTGTCAACCCAAGTTGACGCGGGTGGCCTCGCCACTCGGCACCGTCGGAACCCGCACTTCGTCGACTGCACCCGAAATGTGCCGAGTGCACCCGCAACTTCGGTGGCACTCGGCACGGTTCGGTGGCACTCGGCGTGGGTGGGTGGCATTCGGTGCGGACGGCGACACTGCGTTCGGATCGGTGGCAGTAGGCACGGTTCGGTGGCACTCGGCGTGGGGGAACTCGGCGTGGACGGGTGGCGCTCGACGAGCCGCCCGGCGGCACTGGGCACCGTTCGGTGGCATTCGGCGACCGCTGTGACGCTCGACGAGCCGCCCGGCGCGCTGCCCGACGAATTGCCGGTCTCCGACTCATGCCCGTCAGGTGGTCCTCCCCAGTTCCGTCGACTGCACCCGAAACGCGCCCAGTGCGCCCGCAACTTCGGTGGCAGTCGGCACGGTTCGGTGGCACTCGGCGGGAATGGGCGGCACTCGGCGTGGGTGGTGGCGCGCGACGCGGATGAGTGGGGCGGAGTGCGGGGTGGGGACGGTCGACGGGGTGGGTGGGCGCGCGGGGTGGGGTGGGCGCGCGGGGGTGGTGGGGTGCGGAGAGGATGGGTTGGGTGTTCGACGAGGGGAGCGGGGCGATGGAGCACAGGCGGGACCACGAGTGGCTGGAGACGTTCGACGGCGCGGGCGCCGACCGATACGACAGCCACTCGCGGTGGCTGCGCGGAATGCACGGGCGTGCCGCGGACCGTGTCGCGGCGCTGCTGCCGCCGGGCGGGCGGGTGCTCGACATCGGGTGCGGCCCCGGCAGGCTGCTCGCGGAGGTCGTCGCGCGCCGGCCAGACGCGCAGGTCACCGGCGTGGACCTGTCCGGGCGCATGGTCGAGCTGGCGACCGCGCGCCTCGCGGCGACCGTCGGCGGGTCGCCCGGCGCCGCGGCGGGCGCCGCTGGCGGGATCGGCGGCGCCAGGGTGGTGCTCGGGGACGCGGCGGCGCTCCCGGTGGCCGACGGCTCCGCGGACGTCGTCACCGCCGTGCTCACCGCGCACCACTGGGAGGACCTGCGACGCGGGGTCGACGAGGCCCTGCGCGCGGTGGCCCCCGGCGGCACCGTGCTGGTCGTGGAGATGCGCGGGCCGGCGAGACATGTCGCGGGCGCGCTGTGTCACGCGGTGGGCTCGTCGGGCGTGCGCCGTCGCACCGTGTGGGCCATCGGCCTTCCGCTGCTCGTCGGGCTCGAGGCCCGGTCGGGGTAGCGGCGACCGCTGTCGCCCGACCCGTGCGAGGAGTTGCCGTCGCGGGCTCGTCGGGCCGCCCGCGCCTGCCGGCCCGCACGGCCCGCGCCACAGGCGACGCGGCCCGCGAACGGTCCCCAAGAGACTCGCGAGCTGCAGCTTTCCCTACGCCCCGCGGTCGGGCTGCGCCATGTCGCCGGTCCGGGGCGCCCCGGGCGCCAGCTCGTAGCGCAGCAGCAGCGCGCCGTTCTGGGAGGCGGCCGGTGGGGTGGCCAGGCGCAGCGACGTCGGCACGGCGCCCTGCTCGAACACACGCTTCCCCGAACCGAGCACGATCGGGTACACCCACAGGTTGAGCTCGTCGAACAGCCGCTCGGCGACCAGGGTCTGCACCAGGTCGAGCGACCCGATGACGTGCACGTGCTCGTGGCGGTCGCGCACCTCGCGGACCGCGGCGGGAAGGTCAGGGCCGAGCAGCGTCGACCCGGCCCAGGGCAGCTCCGGCGTCCCGCGGGAGGCGACGTACTTCGGCACCCGATTGAACAGGGTGCCGATCGCGCCGTCCGGCCCCTCGGTGTGCTCGGGCCAGTACGCCGCGAAGATGTCGTACGTCTTGCGGCCCAGCAGCAGCGCGTCCAGGTCGGCCAGCCCGGCACCGACCGCCTCGCCGACGGCGTCGTCGATCAGCGGAGCCTGCCAGCCACCGAAGCGGAACCCGCCCTCGGGGTCCTCCTCGGGCCCGCCGGGCGCCTGTGCGACGCCGTCGAGGGTGACGAACTCGTCGACGTGGATCAGTCCCATCTCGGCCTCCTCGGATCGACTTGCCCCACCCTCGCCCGGACGGGGCCGGACCGCATCCCGGCCGCGTCCGGCCGGATGTCTCGATATCGAGAAACCGGGCTACCATCGACCGGGCGCTGCGCGAAGGCGCCGGCGACGACGAGAGGACCCCAGTGGACCTGTTCGAGTACCAGGCACGTGACCTGTTCGCCGCCCACGAGGTTCCCGTCCCGGACGGCATCGTGGCGAGCACGCCGGAGGAGGCCCGCGCGGCAGCGAAGGAGCTGCTTCCCGCCGCGGGCCTCGTCGTGATCAAGGCTCAGGTGAAGACCGGTGGGCGCGGCAAGGCGGGCGGGGTCAAGCTGGCCCGGACGCCCGACGAGGCCGCGCAGGCGGCCGCCGCGATCCTCGGGATGGACATCAAGGGTCACACCGTGCACCGGGTGCTGGTGGCGGTGGGTGCGGACATCGAGAAGGAGTACTACGTCTCGTTGCTGCTGGATCGCGCCGAGCGTCGCTACCTGGCGATGGCCAGCGTCGAGGGCGGCATGGAGATCGAGCAGCTGGCCGTCGAACGGCCGGAGGCGCTGGCCCGGGTGCCGGTGGACCCGCGCGTGGGCATCGACGAGGCGAAGGCCGACGAGATCGTCAAGGCCGCCGGCTTCGACCCCGCGGTCGCGCCGCGCGTGGCGCGGGTGCTGGAGAAGCTGTGGACGGTCTACGACGAGGAGGACGCCACGCTGGTCGAGGTCAACCCGCTGGTCCTGACCGACGACGACCGGGTCATCGCGCTGGACGGCAAGGTGACGCTGGACGACAACGCCGCGTTCCGGCACCCGGCGCACGCGCAGCTGGCCGACGCGTCGGCCGCCGACCCGTTGGAGGCGCGCGCCAAGGCCAAGCACCTCAACTACGTCAAGCTCGACGGGCAGGTGGGGGTCATCGGCAACGGCGCCGGCCTGGTGATGAGCACGCTGGACGTCGTCGCCTACGCCGGCGAGGGGCATGGCGGTGTGAAGCCGGCCAACTTCCTGGACATCGGCGGCGGCGCCTCGGCCCAGGTGATGGCCGACGGGCTGGACATCATCTTGTCGGACGCCCAGGTGCGGTGCGTGTTCGTCAACGTCTTCGGCGGCATCACCGCGTGCGACGAGGTGGCCCGCGGCATCGTCGCCGCGCTGGAGATCCTCGGCGAGCACGCCACCAAGCCGCTCGTCGTGCGCCTGGACGGCAACAACGTCGAGCAGGGCCGGGCGATCCTCGCCGCGGCCGCCCACCCGCTGGTCACCCTCGCCGAGACGATGGACGGCGGCGCGGACGTCGCCGCCGCACTCGCCCACGCCGCCGCCTGAGACCGAAGGAGCCGTAGAACACATGGCCGTCTTCTTGACCAAGGCCTCGAAGGTCATCGTCCAGGGCATGACCGGGTCGGAGGGGATGAAGCACACCACCCGGATGCTGGCCTCGGGCACGAACGTCGTCGGCGGGGTCAACCCGCGCAAGGCGGGCACCTCGGTCAGCTTCCCCGGCCGCGACGTGCCGGTGTTCGGCGCGGTCGCCGAGGCGGTCGCCGCCACGGGTGCCGACGTCTCCGTGGTCTTCGTTCCACCGGCGTTCACCAAGGACGCGGTGATCGAGGCGGCGGACGCGGGCGTGCCGCTGATCGTCGTCATCACCGAGGGCGTCCCGGTGGCCGACACCGCACAGTTCTTCACCTACGCACGCGACAAGGGCGTGCGGATCATCGGCCCCAACTGCCCGGGCCTGATCAGCCCGTCGCAATCCAACGTCGGCATCATCCCGGCCGACATCACCGGCCCCGGCCCCATCGGGCTGGTGTCCAAGTCCGGCACCCTGACCTACCAGATGATGTACGAGCTGTCCGACCACGGGTTCTCCACCTGCATCGGCATCGGCGGCGACCCGATCATCGGCACCACCCACATCGACGCCCTCGCCGCGTTCGAGGCCGACCCGGACACCGAGCTGATCGTCATGATCGGCGAGATCGGGGGCGACGCCGAGGAACGCGCGGCCGCCTACATCGCCGAGCACGTCACCAAGCCCGTCGTCGGCTACGTCGCCGGGTTCACCGCCCCCGAAGGCCGCACCATGGGCCACGCCGGCGCCATCGTCTCCGGCTCCTCGGGGACCGCGGCGGCCAAGAAGGCCGCGCTCGAGGCCGCCGGGGTCAGGGTCGGCAAGACACCCTCGGAGACCGCCGCCCTCGCCCGCGCGCTGCTGGCGGCCCGCGTCTGAGGGGGTTGCCTGCGCGTTGGTCGGCCGGCCCGCGCGCTGGTCGGCCGGCGCCCGCGCTGCTGGCCGCGCCCGTGCGCTGCGGGTCGCCCTCCCGTTTCCGGCGGGAGGCAACCTCCGGCCGCCGCGGGGTGTCTGACCGAGGGGCGGGTGCACCGAGGGTCACCATGGGGCGATGAGCGCACGCGACACCGGCCCCGCCGCCCCGGCGAGGCCGCCGGACGTCCGGCGCGTCATCGGCGTCACGCCCCCGCCGGCGCGGGAGCCGAGCCCGCTCGACGGCGGCATCCCCTGGGTGACGGGGCTGCTGGCCGCGGCGCAGGCGGCCGTCCTCTCGCTGGCGGTGGTCGTGGTGCCCGCGATCGCGGTGTTCGTCGTCACGTCCGCCGACCCGGCGAACGCGGGCGTCGCATGGACCCGGTCGGTCGAGATCGGCGCCGCGCTGTGGCTGCTGGCGCACGGCGTGCCCTTCGGGCACGTCACCCTGATCCCGCTCGGGCTGACCGCGCTCGTCGGGTACGCCTGCTACGCCTCGGCGCGCCGGTCGGCGCGTGCGGTGCCGTCGGCCGCGGTGGTGGCGGTGGGCGTCTATGCGGCGATCGTCGTCGCGGTCGCCGCCGCCGTCCCGGGCGCGTCGACGGTGCGGGCGGCGGTGGGCGGCCTGTTCGTCGGGATCGTCGGCCTGGGCACCGGGCTGCTGCGGCGCCCCGACGCGCAACCGCTGCGGCGCTGGCTCCGGCGTCCGTGGTCCGTCCTTCCGGTGTGGCTGCGCGCGGGTGTCGCCGGGGGCATCGCCGCCGCCGGGGCGCTCGCGGTGCTCGCCGCGTTCACCGCGGCCGGGTGGGTGCTGACCGGTCGCGAGGCCATCGTCACGGTGGTCCGCGGGCTGGGCCTGGACACCGTCGGGGGCGTGGTGCTCGCCGTCGCCGAGGTCGGGTACGCGCCCAACCTCGCCGCGTGGGCCGGTGCCTGGCTCGCCGGGCCGGGGTTCGCCGTCGGCGCCGGGTCGCACGTCGCCACGGGCGAGGTGGTGCTTGGCCCGCTGCCGGCCGTCCCGCTGCTCGGCGCGCTGCCGACGCCCGACCTCGCCGGCGGTGCGGCCCGCTGGGCGCCAGTGCTCCTCGTCGTCGCCGGCCTGCTCGCGGGGCTCGTCGTCCACCGGCGCCTGGCCGCCGCGCGGTGGTGGGAGCCGCTCGCGGCCGCGCTGACCGTCGGCGTCGCCGCCGGACTGCTCGTCACCGTGGGGATCGCGGCTGCGGGTGGCGCCATCGGAACGGACCGCATGGCGGTGATCGGGGCGTCGGCGTGGGCCGTTGGCGCTCTCGCGGCGGCCGGCGCGACGGTCGGCACGCTCCTCGTCGCCCCCGCCGCGGACCCGCAGGTGCGATCCCGGACGGTCGCGGCGCTGCGGCGCGGCGTCAGGAGCGTCCGGACAGCTCCTGCATCCGAGCCGCGATCGCCTTCTCGTACTGGCTGAGGCAGTCGTTCTGCGCCTGCACGGTCACCGCGCCACCCCGGCACTCGGCGAAGTCACGCTCCGCGTCCCACATCAGCACGGTCTGCGCGGGGCGGGCGAGGCCCATGAGCGCGACGAAGATCAGCAGGCTGACCACACCCATCGGCGTGCCCCGCACCCGGGTGCGGGAGGCGA
>CAZBIO010000024.1:0-14849 GCA_964491965.1 uncultured Cellulomonas sp. | reverse complement strand
ACGGCGGCGGCCCGGGCACCGGCGGGCGCGGGCGGATCGACGCCGGCGACGGCCGCGGTCCGGCCGGGGGAGCGGGCACCGGTGCCGGGGCGGGGCCGGGCTCTTCGGCGGGGACGGTCTCTTCGCCGGCCGGAGCCTCATCGGCGGCATCGTCCTCGGCGACGTCGCCGACGACGACCACCTCCGGGGCCCCCTCGTCGGCGACCTCCGGCGTCGCCTCGACCGCGTCCTCCGCGACCTCGTCGGCCGCGGCGGGGACCGCAGTGGGCTCGCCGGTCTCGTCGGGCGTCGCCGGCGTGGCTGGTGTCTCCGTCACTGGGTCTCCACTCTCTCGATGATGACGTCGGAGACAGGTGCGGTGTCGTTCCCCACCTGCTTCACCCCGGCGTCGGCGATGGCCTGCAGCACGTCCAGGCCTGACGTGACCTTCCCGAGCACCGTGTACCCACCCGCCGAGTCCGAGGGGATCGGCGAGTCGTCGTACACGAAGAAGAACTGGCTGCCCATCGAATCGGCCTGGCCGCCGACGCGCGCCATGGCGATGGTGCCCTTGGCGTAGACGTCGTCGGCCGGCGCGTTCTCGATCGGCCCCCACGAGTAGCCGGGCGTCCCCTGGCCGGTCGCGGTGGGGTCGCCGCACTGAAGGATGTGGATGGTCGTCGTGACCAGGCGGTGGCACTTCGTCAGATCGAAGTAGCCCTCCTGCGCGAGCGTGACGAAGTTGGCGACCGCCTGCGGCGCGTTCACGCCGTCGAGCTCGATGCCGATGTCGCCCTTGTTGGTGGACACGGTCCCCGTCCACGTGCGGCCCTCCGCGACGGCCGGGTCGGGGACCTCGCCGCCGTTCCCGGTGCGGGGGGAGAAGTCCAGCGCGGGAGAGGAGGCGGTGTCGCTCGGGGTCGGCGTGGGGCTCGGCTCGGCGGCGGGGGAGCCGGTGGTCGCGACCACCACGGCGGCGACGACCGCGACGGCGACCACGCCGAGCACGCTGCCGGCGACGACGTTGCGCCGCCTGCGCGCGGCCCTGGCCTGCGCCTGCCGCTCCTGCCACTTCGCCAGCCGCCGGTGCTGGTACTCGCGCTCGCGCTTGCTGGACACGCCCTCTCCTCGTCGCGTCCCGGCGGCGACCTGCCGCTGCTGGGGGGTGAGACCCGGCACAGTCTAGGCAAGGCGGCAGTGCGCGCCGCCACTGTCCGGGCGGGCTAGCGTGCAACTCGTGGAGCTGGTCGAGCTGACGTCCCCCGTGCTCGGTGCACGGTGCACCGTGGTCGCCGAAGGCGGCGACGCGGTGGTGGTGGATCCCGGTGCCCTCGTCGCCGACGAGGTCATCGCGACAACGGCCGCGCGCGGGCTCGTCGTGCGCGCGGTGCTGCTCACCCACGGCCACGCGGACCACGCGTGGGACGCCGGAACGCTGGCGGCGCGGCTGGGCGTCGGTGTCCACGTCCACCGCGCCGACGCCTACCGGCTGGCCGACCCGTTCGGCACGCTCGGGTCGCTCGGGCACGCACCCGGCGGCGAGGGCGCGCTGGCGCAGATGCTGCGGCAGGCGGGTGTCGACCCGGCGTCGTACCAGGCGCCCGCGCGCGTCGCCCAGTTCGGCGACGCGCCCGGTGCGGACGGCCGCTCGCCCGACGAGCGCCTGGCCTTCGGCGCGCTGACGCTCGTCGCCCGGCACGCACCCGGGCACACGGAGGGCTCGACGATCTACCTCGTCGGCGACTGCGCGCTGACCGGCGACGTGCTGTTCGCCGGGACCATCGGGCGCACGGACCTGCCGGGCGGCGACGACCTGGCGATGGCCCGGACGCTGCGGGAAGTGATCGCGACGCTGCCCGGCGAGACCCGCGTGCTACCGGGACACGGCCCCGCGACGCGCATGGCGACGGAGCTGCGGCACAACCCGTTCCTCAACCTCACCGCCTGAGGTCACTGCGGGCTGACGTCGAAGTTCCAGGAGATCCCGTACTTGTCGGTGAGCTGCCCGTAGTAGTCGCCCCACGGGGCGAGCTCGAACGGCAGGGCAGCGGTGCCGCCCTCGGCCAGGCCTGTGTAGGCGGCGCGGATGTAGTCCAGGTCGGCCGGGCCGCCGGTCAGCGAGACGGTCATGCCGCTCGTCGGCGCCACGTAGGGCATCGCCGAGCCGGTGTCCGAGGCCATCAGCGTCAGCCCGCCGGGGGCGTCGAGCTGGCCGTGCATGACGAGCTCGGCCTCGGACGGGTCGCCGAGCATCGCGGTGACCTCGGGGACCGAGGAGTAGGGCGAGATGTTCAGTTCGCCCCCGAGCACCGACTGGTAGAACTCCAGCGCCTCGCGCGCCTGCGACTTGAACGACAGGTAGGGGTTGAGCTTGGCCACGAGATCACGTCCTCGACTCGTCGGGCTGGTCGGCGCCACGGTAGGCACGCGGCACCGAAGCCGCACCCGGAGGCGTGGCCGCCGCCCGGGCCGGCAGGCCGCGGACAGTAGGATCGTGCGGCGCCCTGCGGCGCCCCCTCAGGCAGTTCACGACAACCGAAGGACCCATCCGTGCTGCGCACCCAGACCGCCGGCTCGCTGCGGGCCGAGCACATCGGCACCACCGTCACCCTCGCCGGGTGGGTGGACCGCCGGCGCGATCACGGCGGCGTGGCCTTCGTCGACCTGCGGGACGCGTCGGGCATCGCGCAGGTGGTGATCCGCGACGAGGCCGTGGCCCACGAGCTGCGCTCCGAGTACGTGCTCCAGGTGACCGGTGAGGTGTCGCGGCGCCCCGAGGGCAACGAGAACCCGCACCTGCCCACCGGCGAGATCGAGGTCATCGCGCAGAAGGTCACGGTGCTCAACGAGGCGGCGCCGCTGCCCTTCCAGGTCTCGTCGGCCCTCGACGAGCCCGTCGGGGAGGAGGCGCGCCTGCGCTACCGCTACCTCGACCTGCGCCGGCCGTCGTCGGCCCACGCGATCCGGCTGCGCGCCAAGGTGAGCCAGGCGGCGCGCCGCGTGCTCGACGACCACGGGTTCGTCGAGATCGAGACGCCGACCCTGACGATCTCCACGCCTGAGGGCGCACGCGACTTCCTGGTCCCGGCCCGGCTCGCCCCGGGCTCGTGGTACGCGCTGCCGCAGTCGCCGCAGCTGTTCAAGCAGCTGCTGATGGTCGCGGGGATGGAGCGGTACAACCAGATCGCGCGGTGCTACCGCGACGAGGACTTCCGCGCCGACCGGCAGCCCGAGTTCACGCAGCTCGACGTGGAGATGAGCTTCGTCGAGCAGGACGACGTCATCGCGGTGGCCGAGGACGTGCTCGTCGCGCTCTGGAAGCTCGTCGGCTACGACGTCCCCACGCCGATTCCGCGGATGCCGTTCGCCGAGGCGATGGCCCGGTACGGCTCCGACAAGCCCGACCTGCGGTTCGGCCTGGAGCTGACCGAGCTGACCGAGTACTTCGCGAACACGCCGTTCCGGGTGTTCCAGGCGCCGTACGTCGGTGCGGTGGTGCAGCCCGGCGGCGCCGCGACGTCACGCCGCGGGTTCGACGCCTGGCAGGACTGGGCGAAGTCCCGCGGCGCCAGGGGCCTGGCGTACGTCACCGTGGGCGAGGACGGCGAGCTGGCCGGCCCGGTCGCCAAGAACATCTCGGACGACGAGCGCGCCGGCCTGGCCGCCGCGGTCGGGGCGAAGCCCGGCGACGCCGTGTTCTTCGCTGCCGGCAAAGCCTCCGAGGCGCGCGCGCTGCTCGGCGCCGCCCGCCTGGAGATCGGCCGTCGCGACGGGCTGATCGACGAGGGCGCCTGGTCGTTCGTCTGGGTGGTCGACGCACCGCTCTTCAAGCCCACGGGCGAGGACGACGACGTCGCGGTCGGCTCCGGCTCCTGGACGGCGGTGCACCACGCGTTCACGTCGCCGACGCCGGAGTGGATCGACCGGTTCGAGCAGGACCCCGGGAACGCGCTCGCGTACGCGTACGACATCGTCTGCAACGGCAACGAGATCGGCGGCGGGTCCATCCGTATCCACCGCAAGGACGTCCAGCAGCGGGTCTTCGACATCATGGGGCTGGGCGCGGAGGAGGTTCAGCGGCGGTTCGGCTGGTTCCTCGACGCGTTCCAGTTCGGGGCGCCGCCGCACGGCGGGATCGCCTTCGGCTGGGACCGCATCGTCGCCCTGCTCACCGGTGCCGAGTCGATCCGCGACGTCATCGCGTTCCCGAAGTCCGGCGGCGGCTACGACCCGCTGACCGGCGCCCCCGGGCCCATCACGCCCGAGCAGCGCCGCGAGGCCGGCGTCGACGCCAAGCCGAAGCCCGGCACCCCGGCGAAGGCCGACGCAGCACCCCAGGCCGCGGCCCTCGCGTGAGGGCCGCATGAACGGCGCGAGCCTCGACCTCCTTCCGGCCGCGTGGCGGTCCGACCGGCTGCTGCGCGAGGAGTGGCCCCGGCAGCACAGTCCGCGCGTGATCGGGGACGACGAGGGCTTCGTCGTCATCTCGCAGCACCGCGACGGCCCGGACGTCACCGGGTACGGGCACGACGAGCGGCCGGCGCGGATCGTCGCGGACCTGGTCACGTCCGGGGAGCTGGTGCCGCCGCTCGCCTGGCTCTCGCTGCCGCGCACGGCGGACCTGCCCGACGAGGTCTGCGACGCCCTCGCGGTCAGGCCGCAGCCCGGCTGGGACTGGATGTCGACCGACGCGCCGCCCCCGCCACCGAACGTGGACGGCGTGGTGCGGCTCGACCCCGTCACCGACGCCGACGCGATCCGCGACTGCCTCGCCGACTCCAACCCGACCACCGAGGCCGACCCGGCCGGTCGCCACGAGGGCGGCTGGTGGGGTGCCTGGGACGGCGACCGCCTGGCGGGGGTCATCGGCGCCGGGACGCAGGTGGGGGAGGATGGCCGGCCGGCGCGCTGGCACCTCCACGGCCTCGGCGTGCGGCCGTCCGTGCGCACGCGCGGCCTCGGCACGGCGCTGATGGTCGCCGCGACGCGCGGCGGGTTCGAGGCCGGGGCGCCGTGGGTGTCGCTCGGCGTCTGGGCGGACAACGCGCGAGCGATCTCGATCTACCAGCGGCTCGGCTACCACACCGACCACCAGCGCCGCAGCTACCGTCCGCGCGGCAACGACCGCCCGGACGCCTGACTCACCAGCGGGTGGGCGGCTCCACCTCGCCGCCGCGCCCCAGGTGCGGGCCGGGCGGCTCGTCGAGCTCCGGCGGACGGCCCGGCCTCGTCGGGCGCTCGTCGTAGAGCTGGCGCCACCAGCGCCACAGGATCCCGGCGAGGGCCAGCGTGAGGACCGCCTGAAAGAACCAGGGCGCCTCGCTGGTGGGGTTGCCGTACTCCAGCACTGCCTCGAGGACGAGCGAGAGCAGCAGGAGGAGCCAGAAGGCGCTCACCAGGCCCGCGAGCCGCACGCGCCAGCGCCACCGGCCCACCTCCCGCGGGTCGGGTGCGGGACGGTTGCGTGGATGCCGGGGCGGCGCGCCGGCCATCAGTGGGTGATCGCCACCTTCGCGTAGAGCCAGCGCAGGGGCCTGGGGGCCCACCAGTTCCAGCGCCCGAGGACCGTCATGGTCGCCGGCACCAGGAGGCAGCGCACCAGGGTCGCGTCGACCAGCACGGCGACGGCCAGCGCGAACCCGACCTCCTTGATGATGATCAGCCGGCCGGCGACGAACCCCGCGAACACCACGATGATGATCGCCGCCGCCGAGGTGATCACCCGCCCGGAGCGCTGGAGGCCCAGCCGTACCGCGGCGTCCGTGTCCAGGCCCTCGTCGTGCAGCTCCTTGACCCGTGCCAGCAGGAACACCTCGTAGTCCATGGCCAGGCCGAAGGCGAAGGCGAGCACCAGCGCCACCACGTACGTCTCGATGCCGCCGATCGTCAGGAAGTCGAGCAACCCGGCCAGGTGCCCGTACTGGAACCCCCAGACGAGCACCCCGAGCGACGCCGCCAGCGACAGCGCGTTGGTCAGCAGCGCCTTGACCGGGATCACCACCGAGCCGGTCATGAGGAACAGCAGCACCAGCGTGGCGACCGAGACGATGGCGACCACCCACCACACGCGCTCGCCGAGCGCCGCGGTGAAGTCGATCTGGTGGGCCGACTGGCCGGTCACCCACGTCGGGAACCCGGGGTCGAGCGCCCGCAGCTCCGTGACCACCGACCGCGCCACCGCGCCACCGGCGTCGTCGATGTCCGGCCGCACACCCACGACGACGTACGAGCCGGCCGCGCGCGGCGCGTCGACGCTCGCGACGCCGTCGAGGCCCGCGACCTCGTCGGACGCCCACGCGGTGGCCTGGTCCAGCGACGTCTCCGCCACCACGGTGACGCTCGGCGACTGCGCCGCCGGGTAGTTCTCGGCGAGGGCCTCGAGGAACTGGCGCTGCGTGCTGCCGGCGGGCAGCAGCTCCACGCCGGAGATGCGGAACTCCAGGGATCGCACCGGCAGGGCGAGGATGCCGAGGACCACGAGGCAGCCGCCCATCACCCACCAGGGACGGCGCTGGACGCGCGCCGTCAGGCGCGAGAAGAAGCCCTCGGAGGACTGGACGTCGGACGCGCGCGCCATCACCGAGCGCAGTACGGGGATGCGGGACACCGGTCCGGGCCGCACCAGCCGGCGCCCGGCGGCGACGAGCAGCGCGGGAACGAGGGTCAGCGCGGTGGCCAGCGCGACCACCACCACGGCCACCGACGACGCTCCGATCGCCCGCAGGATCGGCGGCGAGAACACCAGCAGGCCGGCGATGGAGACCGCCACGGTGATCGCCGAGAACGTCACCGTGCGTCCGGCGGTCGCCAGGGTCCGCTCCACGGCCGTCGCCACTGCCCCGTCCCCGCGGCGGCGCCGCGAGGCCGCGCCACCGTCGGCGTCGACGAGGCCGTGCAGCTCCTCGCGGAAGCGCGAGACGACGAGCAGGCCGTAGTCGATCGACAGGCCGATCCCGAGCGCCGTCACCACGTTGATCGACGACGCGTCGACGTCCATGAGGTACGTCATCCCCAGCACCGCCGCCAGCCCGACGCCGATGGACGCCAGGGCGCCGGCCATCGGCATCCCGGCCGCGAGGAACCCGCCGAACACGAACACCATGGCGACCAGCGCGATGGGCAGCGCGACCGCCTCGCCGGTGCGCAGGTCCTGCTCCACCTGGCCTGTGATGTCGTCGAGGATCTTCGACGAGCCGCCGACCAGCCCCGTGGCGTCGGGAGCGGTGTCCGCCAGGCGCGCCGGGACGCCGTCGAGGATCCGCTCGACCGCACCGAGCGACTCGGCGGGTGTGGTGGTCTGCGGGTCGAGCGTGACGACGACGAGGAACCCGTTGCCGTCGGCCGCGAGCAGGGGACCGGCGGCGGGGTTGGCCACGCCGCCGGGCAGTGCCCACGGGTCGAGCACGCTCGCGACGTCCGGCACCGCGGCGAGGTCCGTGCGCACCGCGTCCATCGGTGCCGCCAGGCCCGGGTCGCTCGTCGGGACGCCCTCGACGACGAGCGTCAGGGAGTCGCCGCCGGAGTCGACGTCGGCCAGGATCGCATCCGCCTGCCGGCTCTCCGAGCTCGGGATGTTCGGCGCGCCCGTCGTGGTGCGGCTGAACACCGACTCGCCGTGGACGCCGAGCACGGCGAACAGATAGCCAGCCACGGCGACGACGAGCCAGACGACGACCGTGGCACGCGGATGACGGGCGACGGCCCGGCCGAGGCGTGCGAACACGCTGGGCATCGTTGCAGCCCCACACCCCCCGGCGCACGTCCTCCTCCGTCAGTGCTCCTGCGTAGGGTTTGCCGCGTGGACCTGTTCGACGCCGTGTCGTCGACCGCGACCGGACTGCCCGAGGTGGGGCCCGGCGCTCCGCTCGCCGTCCGCATGCGGCCCCGCTCGCTCGACGAGGTCGCCGGCCAGGACCACCTGCTGGAGCCCGGCTCCCCGCTGCGCCGCCTCGTCGAGCCCGCGGACCCGGCCGCCGCGCGCACCGCCCCCGCCTCCGTGGTGCTCTGGGGCCCGCCGGGCACGGGCAAGACGACCCTCGCCTACCTGATCGCCGCGACCAGCGGCCGCCGGTTCGTCGAGATGTCCGCCGTGACGGCGGGCGTCAAGGACGTCCGCGAGGTGATCGAGGACGCGCGCCGGCGCCTGGCGACCGGCGGCGCCGAGACGGTCCTGTTCGTCGACGAGGTCCACCGCTTCACCAAGGCGCAGCAGGACGCGCTCCTGCCGAGCGTCGAGAACCGCTGGGTGACGCTCGTCGCCGCGACCACCGAGAACCCGAGCTTCTCCGTCAACTCCCCGCTGCTGTCGCGCTCCCTGCTCCTGACGCTCCGCCCGCTCTCGCCCGACGACGTCCGCACGCTGGTGCGCCGCGCGCTGGCCGACGAGCGGGGCCTCGGCGGGACCGTGACGCTCGAGGAGGATGCCGAGGAGCACCTGCTCCGCCTGTCCGGAGGCGACGCGCGCAAGGCGCTGACCATCCTCGAGGCGGCGGCCGGCGCCGCGCTCCTCGAACGCGGCGACGAGGACGCGACCGTCCGCGTGGACCTGGCGACCATGGAGAAGGCGGTGGACGTCGCCGCCGTGCGCTACGACCGCGACGGCGACCAGCACTACGACGTCATCAGCGCGTTCATCAAGTCGGTCCGGGGAAGCGACGTCGACGCGGCCCTGCACTACCTCGCCCGGATGCTCGCGGCGGGGGAGGACCCGCGGTTCGTCGCGCGCCGCATCGTCATCTCGGCCGCGGAGGACGTCGGCATGGCCGACCCGTCGGCCCTCCAGACGGCGGTCGCCGCCGCGCAGGCCGTCCAGCTGATCGGCATGCCCGAGGCACGCATCGTGCTGGCGGAAGCGGTGGTCCACCTCGCCACCGCCCCGAAGTCGAACGCCGCGTACCTCGCGATCGACAAGGCGCTCGGCGACGTGCGCGGGGGCAGGCTCGGCCCGGTCCCGGCGCACCTGCGGGACGCGCACTACTCCGGGGCGGCCCGCCTGGGCCACGGCAAGGGCTACGTGTACGCGCACGACGAGCCCCACGCCGTCGCCGCCCAGCAGTACCTGCCCGACGAGCTCGTCGGCACCCGCTACTACGAGCCGAACGACCGCGGGTTCGAGCACCAGGTCGCCGAGCGCCTGGCGCGGATCCGCCAGATCCTCGACGGGCACGCTTGACGAGCGCCCGCGATTCGGAGGGGGCGCGGGGCGTCCGGTAGAGTTGCCGGGCTTGCGTGGCACGCCTGCGTGCTACGCCAGGCCACCTGGGGTCTTAGCCGCGGGACTTCCCGCACATGGTCGGCCCCACGCCCACCAGGCGCCCTGCCTGATCGTGGGTGTGACGTCAACAACGACAGGAACGCACCAGCTGTGACGAATGTGACCCGCTCGCGCCGCCAGGTTCGACTGAGCCGCGCCCTCGGCCTGGCCCTGACGCCCAAGGCCGTCAAGCACTTCGAGAAGCGCCCCTACCCGCCCGGCGAGCACGGCCGTGCCCGTCGGCGCACCGAGTCCGACTACGCCGTCCGGCTCCGCGAGAAGCAGCGGCTCCGCGCCCAGTACGCGCTGCGCGAGAAGCAGCTGGCCAAGGCCTACGAGAACGCCCGCAAGGCCCCCGGCCTGACCGGTGAGGCGCTCGTCGAGGACCTCGAGACCCGGCTCGACGCGCTGGTGCTGCGCGCCGGCTTCGCCCGCACCATCCTCCAGGCCCGCCAGGTGGTCACCCACCGGCACGTGCTCGTCGACGGCAAGATCGTCGACCGGCCCAGCCAGCGGGTGAAGGAGGGCCAGACGATCCAGATCAAGCCCAAGAGCCAGGCGACGGTGCCGTTCCAGATCGCCGCCGCGGGCGCCCACCGCGACGTGCTGCCGGCCGTCCCGGGCTACCTCGACGTGCAGCTGGAGAAGCTCACCGCGGTGCTGGTGCGCCGGCCCAAGCGAGCCGAGGTCCCCGTGACGTGCGAGGTCCAGCTCGTCGTCGAGTACTACGCGCGCTGATCGCACGCACCGACGACGCCCCGCGCGGCACCTGCTGCGCGGGGCGTCGTCGTCTCTCCAGGCGCCACCGGGCATGGTCGATAGGGTGAGCAGACGCACGACGAGGGAGGGGAGCGGCACATGAGCGGCGCCGACATCGCGGGGCTGATCGCCGCCGTGGCCTTCGTCGCGCTCGTCGGGCTGACCGCGGTGCCGCTGCTCAAGCTCGGCCGCACGTTCGACGAGGCGACGCACTCGGTCAAGGAGCTGACGGAGCACACGCTGCCGGTGCTCGACGAGACCGCGGCGCTGGTCGCCACCTCGAACACCCAGCTCGACAAGGTCGACCAGGTGACCACCGCCGCCGCCGACGTCTCCCGCAACGTGTCCGCCCTCACCGCCCTGTTCTCCGCGACGGTGGGCGGACCCACGATCAAGGTCGCCGCGTTCTCGCACGGCGTGCGCCGAGCGCTGGCCGGGGTGGCGAGGAAGGGCGCGAAGTGAAGCGGCTGTTCTGGGTGGGCGTCGGCGTCGGCCTGACGGTGGTCGCCGTCCGGTACTCCCGGCGCCTCGTCGCGCAGTATGTGCCGCGGGACGCGGCACAGGCCCTCGACACCGCCACGAAGGTCGCCCGGACCGCGCGGGGGCTCAAGGCCGACTTCGTCGCCGGTCTCGCGGAGCGCGAAGCCGAGCTGCGCGACGCGCTGCTCGGCCCCGACGCCGACCTCGACGCCCTCAAGGAGAAGGGGCGAGCCGCATGGGCCGAGCTGCGCGGATCGCGTGGCTCGGCCGCCCAGGCTCGTCGCGTCCCGTCCTCGTGGGCCGCCGGCCCGCTCGAGGACCCGGACGACGACGACGGCTACGCGTTCTTCTGACGCGTGACCCGGTGCCCCGGGCACCGGCCGTCGTCTGCGACCCTTGACCTAGACACGTCGTGCCCCGCACGGGCGCGCAGAGAACCACGAGGACACCATGCGTACCGCCGAGATCCGTCAACGCTGGCTCGACTACTTCGAGTCCAAGGACCACGCCATCGTGCCGTCGGTCCCGCTGATCTCTCCTGACCCCTCGATCCTGTTCACCATCGCGGGGATGGTGCCGTTCATCCCGTACATCCTCGGCACGCAGGAGCCGCCGTGGCCGCGGGTGGCGAGCGTCCAGAAGTGCATCCGCACCAACGACATCGAGAACGTCGGCAAGACCACCCGCCACGGCACGTTCTTCCAGATGAACGGCAACTTCTCGTTCGGCGACTACTTCAAGGAAGGCGCCATCGAGTACGCGTGGGAGCTGCTGACCACCGCGCAGGGCGAGGGCGGCTACGGCTTCGACGGCGACAAGCTGTGGGTGACCATCTGGGACCAGGACGACGTCTCCCTCGACGCCCTCCAGCGGGTGGGCATCGACCGCCGGCACATCGTCCAGCTGCCGCGGGAGAAGATCTTCTGGGACACCGGCCAGCCCGGCCCGGCCGGCCCGTGCGCGGAGTTCCACGTCGACCGTGGACCGGAGTTCGGCCCCGAGGCGGTCGGGGGCACCGTGGACCCGGGCGGCGACCGCTACCTGGAGATCTGGAACCTCGTCTTCGACCAGTTCATCCGCGGCGAGGGCAGCGGCAAGAGCTACCCGCTGCTCGGCGAGCTGGACAAGAAGGCGATCGACACCGGCGCCGGCCTGGAGCGCATCGCGTACCTGCTGCAGGGCAAGCACAACCTGTACGAGATCGACGAGGTGTTCCCCGTCATTGAGCGCGCGCAGGACATCTCCGGCCACACCTACGGGACCGACGAGACCGAGGACGTGCGCATGCGCGTCGTCGCGGACCACGTCCGCTCGGCGCTGATGCTCATCGGCGACGGCGTCACCCCGTCGAACGAGGGGCGCGGCTACGTGCTGCGGCGCCTGCTACGCCGCACCGTGCGCGCGATGCGCCTGCTCGGCGTCCAGGACCCGGTGCTGCCGGAGCTGCTGCCCGCGTCACGCGACGCGATGAGCCCCAGCTACCCGAACGTCGCGGCGGACTTCGACCGCATCTCCCAGGTGGCGTACGGCGAGGAGGAGGCGTTCCGCCGCACGCTCGAGGCGGGCACGACGATCCTCGACACCGCCGTCGCGACCGCGAAGAAGGCCAGCAGCACCGCGCCGGTGCTGTCCGGTGAGCAGGCGTTCACGCTGCACGACACCTACGGCTTCCCGATCGACCTGACGCTGGAGATGGCGGCCGAGCAGGGCGTCGAGGTCGACGAGACCGCGTTCCGCTCGCTCATGGCGGAGCAGAAGGCGCGCGCCCGCGCCGACGCGCTGGCGAAGAAGACCGGCCACGCCAACACGCAGGCCTACTCCGAGGTGCATCAGCGGCTCGTCGGCGACACCGGCAAGGCGGTGCAGTTCGTCGGCTACACGGACACGCAGGCGCGCGGGACGGTCGTCGGCCTGCTCGTCGACGGCCAGCCGCAGCCCGCGGCCACCGCGCCCGCGAGCGTCGAGGTCATCCTCGACGTCACGCCGTTCTACGCGGAGGCGGGCGGCCAGCTGGCGGACCAGGGCGTCATCCTCTTCGACGGCGGGGCGCGCGTGGAGGTCGACGACGTGCAGGCGCCGATCAAGGGCCTCAACGTGCACCGCGGCCGGCTGGTGGACGGCACGCTCGGCTTCGGCGAGTCCGGCGTCGCGACGATCGACACCGACCGGCGCCGCGCCATCGCCCGCGCGCACACAGCGACCCACATGGTGCACAAGGCGCTCCGCGAGGAGCTCGGCCCCACGGCGACGCAGGCCGGGTCGGAGAACGCGCCGAGCCGGCTGCGGTTCGACTTTCGCTCCGGGTCCGCCGTCCCGGCGGCGTCCCTCGGCCAGATCGAGGGGCGCGTCAACGAGCGCCTCCAGGACAACCTCGACGTCACCGACCGGACGATGCCCATCGACGAGGCCCGGGCGCTCGGCGCCATGGCTCTGTTCGGCGAGAAGTACGGGAACATCGTCCGCGTCGTGTCGATCGGCGGGGACTGGTCGATCGAGCTGTGCGCCGGCACCCACGTCAGGCAGTCGGGCGAGCTCGGCCTGGTCACCCTGCTCGGCGAGGCGTCGATCGGCTCCGGGGTGCGGCGCGTCGACGCGCTCGTCGGCGACGGCGCGTACGCGCAGCACGCCCGGGAGCGCGCGCTCGTCGGGCAGCTGACGTCGCTCGTCGGTGCGCGGCCCGACGAGCTCACCGACCGCGTCTCGTCGCTGATGACCCGCCTCAAGGAGTCGGAGAAGGAGCTGGCGAACCTGCGCCAGGGCCAGCTGCTCGCCACGGCGGGCACGCTGGCCGCGAACGCGGCCACGCTGGACGGCACCCGCGTGGTGGCGCACGACGCCGGCGAGGTCGCCTCGGCCGACGACCTGCGCACCCTCGCGCTCGACGTCCGCGCCCGCCTCGGCGACGCCGCGCCCTCCGTCGTGGCCGTCGCCGGCGCGAGCAAGGGGCGCCCGGCGGTCGTCGTCGCCACCAACGGCCCGGCGCGCGACGCCGGGCTCAAGGCCGGCGCGCTGGTGCGCGTCGCGTCGCAGGTGCTCGGGGGCGGGGGCGGCGGCAAGGACGACCTGGCGCAGGGCGGTGGGCAGGACGCGACGAGGGTCGCCGACGCCCTCGCGGCGATCGCCACGGCGGTCCGTGGCTGACACGTCGCCGGGCACCCCGCAGTGGGTGCCGGCCGGCGCGGGGACGCCCGACGAGCGGACGGAAGGCCTCGTCGGGCGCGGCCCACGCCTGGGCGTGGATGTCGGGACGGTGCGCGTCGGACTGGCGGCCAGCGACCCGGACGGGCTCATCGCCACCCCCGTCGCCACGCTGACCGCGGGGGCGGGAGATCTTGCGGCGATCGTGCACGAGGTGCGCGAACGCGGTGTGAAGACCGTGTACGTCGGGCTGCCCCGACACCTGTCCGGAGCCGAGGGATCTTCCGCTAACCTGGCCCGCGCGTACGCTGGGTCACTGGCGCAGGCGGTGGCACCTGTCGTGGTGCACCTCGTAGACGAGCGGATGAGCACCGTGTCCGCCCATCGTGCGCTGACGGCGGCCGGGAGGGGCGGGCGCCGGCACCGGGCGGTCGTCGACCAGGCGGCGGCGGTGGTGATCCTGCAGGACGCGTTGGACGCGGAGCGCGCCACCGGGCGCCGACCCGGCGAGCGGGTGGCCGTGGACGACGAGGGAACGGAGTGACGTGAGCGAGAGCCGACTCGACTGGTGGCCCCCCCTCGACGGGCCCCAGCAGCCGACCGACAGCGCCGGCGGCGGGTACCACCAGGAACCCGAGCCCCCGCGCCGCAGTCGCTCGCGTGAGCGCGAGAAGCGCGCCAAGGCCCGGAAGGCGGCCCGGCGGGGCACGGTGGTCGGGGTGATCACCGCGCTCGTGCTGCTCGCGGGCGTCGTCTACGTCGGCTTCTCGGTGTTCGGCGACCGGGGCAAGGACGAGGCGCCGCAGACCGAGGCGGTCGAGGACTACCCGGGTCCGGGCTACCCGTCCGCGGAAGTGGTGATCAACCCCGGCGACACGGGTGCCGACATGGCGCGCACGCTGGTTCAGGCCGGTGTCGTCGCGACCGACAAGGCGTTCACCGACGCGTTCGCCGCGAACCCCGAGGCCGCCAAGATCCAGCCCGGCACGTACAGCCTGCTGTTGAAGATCCCGGCGTCCGACGCGGTGGTCATGCTGCTCACGCCGTCGAGCCGCGTCTCGATCAAGGTGACAATCCCGGAGGGGTGGACGGTCGCCCAGATCGTCCAGAAGGTCAACGAGGTCACCCTGATCCCCGTCGACCAGCTCCAGGCGGCCCTCGCGGACCCGGCGTCGATCGGGCTGCCCGCGGAGGCCGGCGGCAACGCCGAGGGCTGGCTGTACCCCAGCACCTACCAGGC
>CAZBIO010000023.1:0-7910 GCA_964491965.1 uncultured Cellulomonas sp. | reverse complement strand
ACGCCATCGGCCAGGTCGTCCCCGGCAAGGTCACCAAGCTGGTGCCGTTCGGCGCGTTCGTGCGCGTCGAAGACGGCATCGAGGGCCTGGTGCACATCTCGGAGCTGGCGGTGCGCCACGTCGAGGTGCCCGAGCAGGTTGTCCAGGTCAACGACGACGTGTTCGTCAAGGTCATCGACATCGACCTGGAGCGCCGGCGCATCTCGCTGTCGCTCAAGCAGGCGAACGAGGGCTTCGACCCGGCGTCGGAGGACTTCGACCCGTCGCTCTACGGCATGGCCGCGGAGTACGACGAGCAGGGCAACTACAAGTACCCCGAGGGCTTCGACCCGACGACGAGCGAGTGGCTGCCCGGCTACGAGGCCCAGCGCGAGGCGTGGGAGGCGCAGTACGCCGCCGCCCACTCCCGCTGGGAGGCGCACCGCAAGCAGGTCGCCGCGGCCGCCGCGGCGGACGCCGAGGCTGCGGCCAACGGGGACGCGTCGGTGACGCCGTCGTCGTACTCGTCGGCGTCCGACGAGGCCACGGGCACGCTCGCCTCGGACGAGGCGCTCGCCGCGCTGCGCGAGAAGCTCACCGGCAACTGAGCCGCGCGCCGGGCCCGCCCGGCGCCGCTCGACCAGGGAGGCCCGTCACCCACCGGGGTGACGGGCCTCCGCCGTCCGTAGGCTGGCGTGCCGTGACCCCATGGCGCACGGTCGACTCCCGCACCGCTGCCGTGCCATCGGGGGCGGTGCCCGGCAGGATGGTCGGCATGCAGCGAATCGGGCTGACGGGCGGCATCGCGGCGGGCAAGTCCGTCGTCGCGCGGCGCTTCACGGAACTCGGCGCGGTGGTGATCGACGCGGACGAGCTGGCGCGCCTCGCGGTGGCACCGGGTACCACCGGGTTCGACGAGGTGGTCGCGGCATTCGGTGACGGCGTCGTCGGGCCCGATGGGGACCTGGACCGCGCGGCACTGGGGCGGCTGGTGTTCGCCGATGAGCGGGCCCGGCGCGGGCTGGAGGCCATCGTGCATCCGCAGGTGCGCCGCCTCGCGGCGGAGCGCGAGGCCGCCGCCGCGGCGGCGGACCCCGACGCGGTCGTCGTCCACGACATCCCACTGCTGGTGGAGACCGGTCAGGCCGACTCGTTCGGGCTGCTCGTCGTGGTCGCCGCGCCCGCGGTGCTGCGGGTGGAGCGCCTGGTGCACCTCCGGGGCATGGACCGCGCGGACGCCGAGGCACGCGTGGCCGCCCAGGCGAGCGACGAGGAGCGCGAGGGCGCCGCCGACGTGGTCCTGGACGGCACCGGCTCGGACGCGCAGCTGCGCGAGCAGGTGGACGCGCTCTGGGGCCGCCTGGTCGAGGAGCGTGCGGAAGAGGGCGCCCAGTAGGGGTCCCGGCGCGACGTCCGGTAGTGCACCATTCACCCTGTCGAGTGATCTGCGGGTGAAGCCGGATCTGGCCGCGAAAGTCCGCGAAGTCCGGTGCCGAGAAACCCGCAGACGTAGGTGCACGCGGTCGGACGCAACGTAGCGGGGCGGCTGGCCGTCGGCCTTTGCGAAGGGTGACGGTGATGGCGGTAGCGGGGGTGGGGAACCGCGGGTGGGCGGCGCGCCCCTGGCAGTCCAAGGCGTCCGTGTCGATCCAGTCGGCGCACCTGCCCGTGACGCGCCTGCTGGAGATCGCGGCGGGGGCGGCCGAGGCGGTGCAGGACGATCGGGGCTGGGTGTCCGTCCGGGGCCGGACGAGCACGCGCGTGGACCTTCGCGTGCGTGACCTGGCGCACCCCGACCTGGAGGCCGTGCTGCTGTTCCACGTCGACGTGGCGCGGGCCTCGGGAGCGGCGACGGCGCGCACCGCGGTCGACGACTTCCAGGTCAACGACGGCGGACTGCGCGGCCTGGTGCCGGCGGGCAACCGCAAGGTGCTCGGGTACCCCGCGTACGAGCGGTACATGGAGAAGCTCGGCGACCTGGTCCAGGCCGAGGACCCGTCGGCGACGGTGATCATCACGTCCGGGCGGTAGCTCCAGCCCCGCCGCCCCACGGTGGGTCGGGGTCTGTCGGTGGGCCGACGTACGGTGGTGACATGCGTCCCGTCACCGACCTCCAGCGCACGGTGGCCCCGTTCGAGGTGGTCAGCGAGTACACCCCGAGCGGCGACCAGCCGGCGGCGATCGCCGACCTCGCGCACCGCATCAACGCGGGCGAGAAGGACGTCGTGCTGCTCGGCGCGACCGGAACGGGCAAGTCGGCGACCACGGCGTGGCTCATCGAGCAGGTGCAGCGGCCCACGCTGGTGATGGCGCCCAACAAGACGCTCGCCGCACAGCTGGCCACCGAGTTCCGGGAGCTGCTGCCGCACAACGCGGTCGAGTACTTCGTCTCGTACTACGACTACTACCAGCCCGAGGCGTACATCGCGCAGACGGACACCTACATCGAGAAGGACTCGTCGATCAACGACGAGGTGGAACGGCTGCGCCACTCGGCGACGAGCTCGCTGCTGACGCGTCGCGACGTGGTGGTGGTCGCGACGGTCAGCTGCATCTACGGCCTGGGCACGCCGCAGGAGTACGTCGACCGGATGGTGACGCTGCACGTGGGCGACGAGGTGGACCGCGACCAGCTGCTGCGCCGGTTCGTCGCCATGCAGTACACGCGCAACGACATGGCGTTCACGCGCGGCACCTTCCGCGTGCGTGGCGACACGGTGGAGATCATCCCGGTGTACGAGGAGCTCGCCGTGCGCATCGAGTTCTTCGGCGACGAGATCGAGGCGATCGCCACTCTGCACCCGCTGACCGGCGACGTGGTGCGCTCGGAGACCGAGGTGCACGTGTTCCCGGCGACGCACTACGTCGCCGGGCCGGAGCGGATGGAGCGGGCGATCTCGGGCATCGAGTCGGAGCTCGAGGATCGCCTCGCCGAGTTCGAGCGGCAGGGCAAGCTCCTCGAGGCGCAGCGGCTGCGCATGAGGACGACGTACGACGTCGAGATGATGCGGCAGATCGGTTCCTGCTCCGGGATCGAGAACTACTCGCGGCACATCGACGGCCGCTCGGCCGGGAGCGCGCCGAACACGCTGCTCGACTTCTTCCCCGAGGACTTCCTGCTGGTCATCGACGAGTCGCACGTCACCGTGCCGCAGATCGGCGCGATGTTCGAGGGCGACATGTCGCGCAAGCGCAGCCTCGTCGAGCACGGCTTCCGGCTCCCGAGCGCCATCGACAACCGCCCGCTGCGCTGGGAGGAGTTCGTCGAGCGGATCGGCCAGACGGTCTACCTGTCCGCGACGCCGGGGCCGTACGAGCTGTCGATGTCCGACGGCGTGGTGGAGCAGATCATCCGGCCCACGGGCCTGATCGACCCGAAGGTCGTCGTCAAACCGACCAAGGGGCAGATCGACGACCTGCTGGCGGAGATCCACGAGCGCGTCGGCAAGGACGAGCGCGTGCTCGTCACCACGCTGACCAAGAAGATGGCCGAGGACCTGACGGACTACCTCCTGGAGAAGGGCGTCCGGGTGCGGTACCTGCACTCGGAGGTCGACACGCTGCGCCGCGTCGAGCTGCTCCGCGGGCTGCGGCTCGGGGAGTTCGACGTGCTCGTCGGGATCAACCTGCTCCGCGAGGGCCTGGACCTGCCGGAGGTATCGCTCGTCGCGATCCTCGACGCCGACAAGGAGGGCTTCCTGCGCTCGGGCACGTCGCTGATCCAGACGATCGGGCGTGCCGCCCGCAACGTGTCCGGCGAGGTCCACATGTACGCCGACCGCATCACCCCGGGCATGGCGACGGCAATCGACGAGACGAACCGCCGGCGCGAGAAGCAGGTCGCCTACAACACCGAGCGCGGCATCGACCCGATGCCGCTGCGCAAGAAGATCAACGACATCACCGACCTGCTCGCGCGCGAGGACGCCGACACGGCCGAGCTCATCGGCGGCGCCGGACGCCAGGCGAGCCGCGGCAAGGCGCCCGTCCCCGGCTTCGGGTCACGCGCGCCGCACGACGAGCGGACGCGGCTGGTCGGCGCCGCGGCGGGCGACCTCGCGGGGCTGATCCAGGAGCTGACCGACCAGATGCACGCCGCGGCGGGCGAGCTGCAGTTCGAGCTCGCGGCCCGCCTGCGCGACGAGATCGCGGGGCTGAAGAAGGAGCTGCGGCAGATCCACGCCGCGACCGCGTGACGGCGCGCCGACGCCACCGGCGACGCCGTGACCTAGACTGACGGGCGTTGAAGGGGAGTACCCCTCCGCGCACCCGTCGTCATCACGACAGCTGAGCTGCTCCGGCGCGTGCGGTCCGCCGGCCCGTCGGGGCCTTGGGCGGGGGAGACCTTCGGTACCGAGTTGTGCCGTACCGAAGGAGTCGAGCCGTGGACGTGCCCGCATGGGTGTGGTTGGTCACCGTCGCTGCCGTGCTGGTGCTGTTTCTCGTCGACTTCTACGCGCACGTCCGGACCCCGCACTTCCCGACGTTCCGGGAGTCCGCGGTGTGGTCGGCCGTCTACATCGGGCTGGCGCTGCTGTTCGGTGTCGGGCTGCTGGCGGTGGCCGGACCCGACAGGGGTGGCGAGTACTTCGCCGGGTACCTCACCGAGAAGAGCCTCTCGGTGGACAACCTGTTCGTCTTCCTCATCATCATGACGAGGTTCCGCGTGCCGCGGGACTACCAGCAGAAGGTGCTGCTCGTCGGCGTGGGCATCGCGCTGGTGCTGCGCGGCCTGTTCATCTGGGCCGGCGCGGCGGCGATCGAGAACTTCTCGTGGGTCTTCTACATCTTCGGCGCGTTCCTCGTGTACACGGCGGTGAAGACCGCGCGCGAGGACCACGACGACGCCGACGAGGCCGCCTCCGAGTATCACGAGGGCCGAGCGCTCCGACTGGTACGGCGCGTGGTCCCGAGCACGGAGCTGTACCACGACGACAAGCTGACGACCCGGATCGGCGGCAGGCTCGTGATGACGCCGATGCTCGTCGTGATGATCGCGATCGGCTCCACGGACGTGCTCTTCGCCCTCGACTCGATCCCCGCCATCTACGGCCTGACGGTCGAGCCGTACATCGTCTTCACGACCAACGCCTTCGCCCTGCTGGGTCTGCGGCAGCTCTACTTCCTGCTCGGGGGGCTCCTCGCGCGGCTGATATACCTGTCGCAGGGCCTGGCGGTCATCCTCGGGTTCATCGGCGCGAAGCTGATCCTCGAGGCGCTGCACAGCAACGAGGTGCCGTTCGTCAACGGCGGCCGGCCCGTCGAGTGGGCGCCGCAGATCCCGATCTGGGTGTCGCTGACCGTCATCCTGGGCACCCTGGCGGTCGCGACCGTCGCCAGCCTCGTGGTGTCCCGCAACCGCGCCCGGCAGGTCGCCGTGGCAGAGAGAATCCCGGAGGAGCTGCCGTGACGGCCGCTGGTACCCGCTGATGCCGCAGGAGATGTCGACCGTCTTCGAGGTCGCCTCACTCGTCGCCGTCGTGGCGGTCCTGCTCGCCGACCTAATGATCGTGGGGCGCCGCCCGCACGTGCCGTCCGTGCGGGAGTCCGTGACCTGGGTGCTCGTCTACGTGGGACTGGCACTGGGGTTCGCCGCCCTGCTCGCGTGGCTCGGCGGGCCGCGCCCGGCGGGGGAGTTCCTCGCCGGCTGGCTGACCGAGTACAGCCTGTCGGTCGACAACCTCTTCGTGTTCATGCTGATCATGAGCGCGTTCGCGGTGCCCAAGGAGCAGCAGCAGCGGGTGCTGATGGTGGGGATCATCGTGGCGCTCGTGCTGCGCGGGGCGTTCATCCTCGCCGGCGCCGCGGTCATCGAGCACTTCGGCTGGGTGTTCTACCTGTTCGGCGCGTTTCTCGTGTACACGGCGATCACGCTGCTGCGGACCGGCGACACCGACGACGAGGAGTACCGCGAGAACGCCGTGGTCCGCGCCGCGCGGCGGGTGCTGCCGATCACCCGCGACTACGACGGCCCGCGGGTGCGGACCGTGATCGACGGTCGGCGGATGTTCACGCCGCTGCTCGTCGTCTTCGTCGCCATCGGGACCACGGACCTGCTGTTCGCCTTCGACTCGATCCCGGCGATCTTCGGCCTGACCCACGACCCGTTCATCGTGTTCACGACGAACGTGTTCGCCCTCATGGGCCTGCGGCAGCTGTACTTCCTCGTCGGCGGGATGCTCCAGCGGCTCGCGTTCCTGCCGGTGGGCCTCGCCGCGATCCTCGGATTCATCGGCGTGAAGATGGTGCTGGAGGCGCTGCACGGCAACACGGTGCCGTTCGTCAACGGCGGCCGGCCGGTGACGTGGGCGCCCGAGATCCCGACGTGGGTGTCGCTCGTCGTCATCGGCGCCGTGCTCGCGGTGACGGTGGCGGCCAGCCTGATCCACTCCCACCGCGAGGCGGTGGCGGAGGCGGAAGCCGCGGGAGAGGAAGAGCTCGCGGGCTAGGGCGTGGCCCCGGCGCGCGTCGCGGTCAGCGCGCGATGAGCGCGAACACGCCCCACCCGAAGTGCGCGCGCGCGCAGCCGGCGTACTGCTGCGGCTCGGTGGCGAGCAGGCGGCGGACCTCGTCGTGCAGCTCGTGGTCGGGGTGGGCGTCCGCCCAGCGGCGCATGGTCAACCACTGCGCGGCCTGGTAGCGGTCCCAGGACTCCTCGGTCGCGCAGGTCATCTCCACGACGTCGTAGCCCTGCGCTCCGAACGAGGCCAGCAGGCCCGGCAGGGTCAGGTAGTCCTCGGCGGACTGCACGCCGCACCCGGCGAGGATGTCGGGGCTCGTGGGGACGGCCCGCCAGTACGGTTCGCCGACCAGCATCATGCCGCCGGGCTTGAGGCTCCGGCTCAACAGGTCGAGGGTGCCGGGCACCCCGCCGCCGATCCAGGTGGCACCCACGCACGCCGCGACGTCCACGGGCTCGTCGGCGACGTAGCCGGAGGCGTCCGCCTCGACGAACAGGACGGCATCGCCGACGCCGAGCTCGTCGGCGCGCGCCCGGGCGACGGCGATGAAGTCCGGGTTGAGGTCCACGCCCAGCCCGGTGACCTGGTGGTCGCGCGCCCAGGTGGACAGCAGCTCGCCGGACCCGCAGGCCAGGTCGAGGATCCGCGTCCCGGCCGGCAGGTCGAGGGCCGCACCGAAGTCGGCGAGCTGCCGTTCGGTCAGCGGGTTGTGGACGCGGTGCCGGGACTCGCGGATGGAGAAGATGCGCAGGTCGAACACGACGGTGCTCCTTGCACGGGTACGAGTGGCCGTGACGCTACGACCGGTCCCGTCTCACGTGCCACGACATTCCCGCCCCGGGCGACGTCCCGTCCCCTCAGGCGTCCGCCGCCCACGGGCCGAGCCCGAGACCCCACGCGCGCACGTCGTAGGACGTGATGAGGCCGGCGAGCCGGAAGGGGTCGGCCGCGACGATCGCGTGGACCTCGTCGGGCGTCTCCGCGCGGAACACGAGCAGCGCGCCGGGCGGGGTGTCGGTATAGGCGCCGGCGGCGAGCATGCGCCCCTCGCCGGCGACGCCGCGCAGGTAGTCGCGGTGCGAGGGCCGGACGGCGTCGAGGGCGCCCGGGGTGGCGACGTAGGTGTAGGTGACCGCGAACAGGCTCATGCCGCCATCCTGCCGGACGGCCGCTCCGCGCCGGCGGGTCGTTCGTCGTGCGACAGTGGCGGCATGCCCCGCACGTTGCGCACCCTGCTGAACGACGAGCTGCTGGCGGCGATCCACGATCGCGCCGCCGGCCACGACCGCGACAACACCTTTCCGCACGACGACCTCGCGGACCTGAGGGCCGCGGGCTACCTGACGGCCTTCGTCCCGACCGAGCTCGGCGGCGCGGGGCTGACCCTCGAGGAGGTGGCGCGCGACCAGGCCCGCCTCGCCGGCGCCGCGCCGGCCACCGCGCTGGCGGTCAACATGCACCTGGTGGTGA
>CAZBIO010000022.1:0-10182 GCA_964491965.1 uncultured Cellulomonas sp. | reverse complement strand
TGATGGCGCTGCTCTACACGGCGTCGTTCGCCATCCTGGCCACCCTGGAGTCCCGCGGGCTCGGCACCGCGCCCCAGCTGGCCGGTGCGGCGATGGAGGGCAAGGAACAGCGCTTCGGCGTCATCGGGTCCGCGTTGTTCGCCACCACGAGCACGGGCACGTCCACCGGCGCGGTGAACTCGATGCACGACTCGTTCACGGCGCTCGGCGGCATGATGTCGATGCTCAACATGATGCTCGGCGAGGTCACGCCCGGCGGCGTCGGCTCCGGCCTGTACGGCCTGCTGGTGCTCGCCGTGATCGCCGTGTTCATCGCCGGCCTGATGATCGGCCGCACCCCCGAGTACCTCGGCAAGAAGATCCGGGCCCGGGAGATGAAGCTGGCGAGCCTGTACATCCTCCTGATGCCGACGCTGGTGCTCGCCGGGACCGCGCTGAGCTTCGCCGTCCCACCCGTGCGCGACAGCGTCGAGGGCACGTCGATCTGGAATCCCGGCAGCCACGGACTGTCCGAGGTCATCTACGCCTACACGTCGGCGTCCAACAACAACGGCTCGGCCTTCGCCGGCATCACGGCGAACACGCCGTGGATGAACGTCACGCTGGGCCTCGCGATGCTGTTCGGCCGGTTCGTGCCGATCCTGCTCGTCCTGGCACTCGCCGGATCGCTGGCCGCGCAGGACAAGGTCCCGGTCACCATCGGCACGCTCCCCACGCACCGGCCCCTCTTCGTCGGGCTGCTGACGATGGTCACCGTGCTGGTCACCGCGCTCGTCTTCTTCCCCATCCTCACGCTCGGCCCGTTGGCAGAAGGGCTGCTGTAAGCCATGTCCACCACACTGACCTCGCCCGCGCGCACCTCGTCGGTGCGCCGCGCGCCGCGCACCGCGCTCTCCTGGGCGCAGATCGGCGCTGCCCTACCGGGCATGTTCCGCAAGCTCGACCCGCGCCAGCAGTGGCGCAACCCCGTGATGTTCGTCGTGTGGGTCGGCGCGGTCTTCACCACCGTCCTCGCCGTCGCCGAGCCGTTCCTCGGTGGCCCGGCGGAGTCGGGCGGCGCGCCCGTCCCGACCTCCTTCACGTCGGGCATCGCCGTCTGGCTCTGGCTGACGGTGCTGTTCGCCAACCTCGCCGAAGCCGTCGCCGAGGGGCGCGGCAAGGCGCAGGCGGACAGCCTGCGCAAGACCCGCACCAGCACCTCCGCGCGCCGCGTCACCAGGTACGACGAGCGGACGGACCCCGGTGCCCAGGCGACGGCGACCGAGGACGTCAAGTCCCCGGACCTGCACCTCGGTGACGTCGTCGTGGTGACCGCCGGCGAGATCATCCCCGGCGACGGCGACATCGTCTGGGGCATCGCGTCCGTCGACGAGTCCGCGATCACCGGCGAGTCCGCCCCGGTGATCCGGGAGTCGGGCGGCGATCGCAGCGCGGTGACCGGCGGCACCCGGGTGCTCTCGGACCGGATCGTCGTGCGGATCACGTCCCGCCCCGGCGAGACGTTCGTCGACCGGATGATCGCCCTCGTCGAGGGCGCCCAGCGGCAGCGGACGCCCAACGAGATCGCGCTCTCCATCCTGCTGGCGGCGCTGACGATCGTCTTCGTCGTCGTCGCGCTCACCCTGAACCCGCCGGCGTCCTTCGTCGCGGAACCGGTGAGCGTCACGGTGCTCGTCGCGCTCCTGGTGTGCCTCATCCCGACGACGATCGGGGCGCTGCTGTCCGCCATCGGCATCGCCGGCATGGACCGCCTGGTCCAGCGCAACGTCCTGGCGATGTCCGGCCGCGCGGTCGAGGCCGCCGGGGACGTCACCACGCTCCTGCTGGACAAGACCGGCACCATCACGTACGGCAACCGCCAGGCGGCGGCGTTCGTCCCCATGCCGGGCGTCGAGGCCGCCGAGCTGGTCCGGGTCGCCGCCCTGTCGTCGCTGGCGGACCCCACCCCGGAAGGCACGTCGATCGTCGACCTCGCCCGGCGGCAGGGGGCGCAGGTCGGGTCCGGCACGGACGGGGAGTTCGTCCCCTTCACGGCCCAGACGCGCATGTCCGGCCTCGACCTGCCGGACGGCACCCGGATCCGCAAGGGTGCCGGCTCCGCGGTCACCGCCTGGCTCGAGGAGGACGGCGCGCGCCTGGTCGACGGGACGGTGGCCGGCGTCGAGGCCCGCGTCCAGCCGATCGCCGAGAGCGGCGGCACACCGCTCGTCGTGGCCGTCAAGGCCCCCGGGCGCCCGGGACGCGTGCTCGGGGTGGTGCACCTCAAGGACGTCGTCAAGGAGGGCATCGCCGAGCGGTTCGCGCAGATGCGGGCGATGGGCATCCGCACGGTGATGATCACCGGCGACAACCCGCTGACCGCACGCGCGATCGCGGAGGAGGCCGGCGTGGACGACTTCCTCGCCGAGGCGACCCCGGTGGAGAAGCTGGCGCTGATCCGCCGCGAGCAGGAGGGCGGCAACCTCGTCGCGATGACCGGGGACGGCACCAACGACGCCCCCGCGCTCGCTCAGGCGGACGTCGGCGTGGCGATGAACACCGGCACGTCGGCGGCCAAGGAGGCGGGGAACATGGTCGACCTCGACTCCGAACCGACCAAGCTGATCGACATCGTGCGCATCGGCAAGCAGCTGCTGATCACCCGCGGGGCGTTGACGACGTTCTCCATCGCGAACGACGTCGCGAAGTACTTCGCGATCATCCCCGCGATGTTCATGGGGGTGTTCCCGGGCCTGGCCGCGCTCAACATCATGCGGTTGCACTCGCCGGCCTCGGCGGTGCTCTCGGCGATCGTCTTCAACGCGATCATCATCGTGATCCTCATCCCGCTGGCCCTGCGGGGCGTGAAGTACCGGCCCGTCAACGCGTCGAAGATGCTCGGCCGCAACCTGTTCGTCTACGGCCTGGGCGGCATCGTCGCCCCGTTCGCCGGCATCTGGCTCATCGACCTCGTCGTGCGCCTCGTCCCCGGATTCTGAGCCGACCCAAGGAGCTATGGATCATGAACGCAGCCACCCGCTCTGCGGGTCGCACCTGGTGGGCGGCCGTCCGCTCGATGGTGATGTTCACCGTCGTGCTCGGCGTCGGCTACACCCTGCTGATCACGGGCATCGGGCAGGCGGTCCTCCCCGCGCAGGCCAACGGCTCGCTGGTCCGCGACGGTGACGGGGACGTCGTCGGCTCGGCCCTCATCGGGCAGCCGTTCCTCGACGGCGACGCCAACCCGCTGCCGCAGTACTTCCAGCCCCGGCCGTCGGCCGCGGGCGACGGGTACGACGGCGGGGCCTCGTCGGGCTCCAACTGGGGCCCCGAGAACCCCGACCTCGTCGCCGCGATCACGCAGCGCAAGGCCCAGGTCGCGGAGTTCAACGGGGTGTCGCCCGACGAAGTCCCGGCAGACGCCGTCACGGCGTCCGGCTCCGGCCTCGACCCGGCGATCAGCCCGGACTACGCGGCGATCCAGGTGGACCGCGTCGCGCAGGCGAGGGACCTGCCGGCCGACGAGGTGCGCGCGCTGGTCGCGCAGAACACGACGGGAGCCTTCCTCGGCTACCTCGGCCAGCCCGCGGTGAACGTGCTGAAGCTCAACATGGCCCTGGACGGCCTGGGAGGCTGACGGCATGGAACGCGGGCGGCTGCGCGTGCTGCTCGGCGCCGCACCCGGCGTCGGCAAGACGTACGCCATGCTCGATGAGGGCCGGCAGCTGGCCGCAGAGGGCAAGGACGTGGCGGTCGCGGTCGTGGAGACCCACGGCCGCGCCGCCACGGCCGCCATGGCGGAGGGGCTCGAGGTCGTCCCGCGCCGGGTGCTGGCCCACCGGGGGATCGAGATGACCGAGATGGACCTCGACGCCGTCCTCGCGCGGCACCCCGCCGTCGCGCTGGTCGACGAGCTCGCCCACACCAACGTCCCCGGCACCCGCAACGAGAAGCGCTGGCAGGACGTCGCCGAGCTGCTCGCCGCCGGGATCGACGTCGTCTCCACCGTCAACATCCAGCACATCGAGTCGCTCAACGACGTGGTGCAGCAGATCACCGGCGTCCCGCAGCGCGAGACCATCCCCGACTGGGTGCTGCGCGACGCCGATCAGGTGGAGGTGGTCGACCTCTCGCCGCAGGCGCTGCGCGACCGGCTGGCGGGCGGCTACGTCTACCCCGCCGAGCGGATCGACGCCGCGCTGTCCAACTACTTCCGGATCGGCAACCTCGGCGCGCTGCGGGAGCTGGCGCTGCTCTGGCTGGCCGACGACGTCGACGACGCGCTGGCCGAGTACCGCGCCGCGCAGGGCATCGACAGCCGGTGGGAGACGCGCGAGCGCGTGGTCGTGGCGCTCTCGGGCGGCTCCGAGGGCGAGACGCTGCTGCGGCGCGGCGCCCGGATCGCGGCGCGCTCGGGCGGCGGCGAGCTGCTCGCCGTCCACATCGTCAGCCAGGACGGGCTGCGCACCCTCAACCCGGAGGCCGTGGCCCAGCAGCGCGTGCTGGTGGCGAAGCTCGGCGGCACGTTCCACCAGGTGATCGGCGACGACATCCCGAGCGCGCTCGTCGACTTCGCGAAGGGGGTCAACGCCACCCAGCTGGTCATCGGCGTCAGCCGCCGCGGGCGGATCGCGGCGGCGCTGACCGGCCCCGGGATCGGCGCGACGATCATCCGCGAGGCGGGGACGATCGACGTCCACATCGTCAACCACGCCGCGGCGGGCAAGCGGCTGACCCTGCCGCGGCTCGGGGGCGCGCTGACGCCCCGCCGCCGCCTCGCCGGCTTCGTCCTGGCGATCGTCTTCGGGCCGCTGCTGACGTGGCTCCTGGTCGCCGTCCGCAACCCGGAGTCCATCACCAACAGCGTGCTGGCCTATCAGCTGCTGGTGGTGGTCGTCGCGCTCGTCGGCGGCATCTGGCCGGCCCTGTTCTCGGCCGTGTTGTCGGGCCTGACCCTCGACTTCTTCCTCATCGAGCCGTACTACACGGTGACGATCGGGCAGCCCGAGCACCTGGTGGCGCTGCTGCTCTACGTCGTCATCGCCGTCCTGGTCAGCTTCGTCGTCGACCGTGCCGCCCGTGACGCCCGCACCGCGCGCCGGGCCGCGGGGGAGTCCGAGCTGCTGGCGACCATCGCGGGATCCGTCCTGCGTGGCGACGACGCCCTCCAGTCCCTCGTCGTGCGCACGCGGGAGGCCTTCGGGCTGTCCGCGGCGAGCCTGGTGGCCGGCGAAACCGTGCTCGCCTCCGACGGCGAGGCGGGGCCCGACGACCACGAGACCGCGGTGCCTGTCGGGGCGCGGGCGACCCTCGAGCTGCACGGCGCCGACCTCAAGGCGTCCGAGCGGCGCCTGCTGTCCGTGATCGCCCAGCAGGTCGAGACGATCCTCGAGCACCGGGACCTCGCCGAGACCGCGAGCGAGGTGGAGCCGCTCGCCGCGTCCGACCGGGTCCGCAGCGCCTTGCTGTCCGCCCTCAGCCACGACCTGCGTCGGCCGCTGGCCACCGCGAAGGCCTCGATCAGCGGGTTGCGCATCGCCCGTGGCGCCCTGTCCGACAGCGATCGCGACGAGCTGCTGTCCACCGCCGACGAGAGCCTCAACACCCTGACGAGCCTGGTCACCGACCTGCTCGACGTCAGCCGGCTCCAGGCGGGGGTGCTCGCCGTCTCGCCCAGTGCCCTCGATCCGGCCGAGGTGATCGCCCCCGCGCTGGACGAGCTCGACCTGGGCCCCGACCGGGTGGACCTCGACCTGGGCCCGGACGTGCCGCCGGTGACGGCCGACCCGGCGCTGCTGCAGCGCGTGCTGGTCAACCTCCTCGCCAACGCCGTCCGGCACGCGCCCGAGGGCACGCGCGTGCGCGTCGCCACCAGCGCGTTCGGCGATCGGGTGGAGATCCGGGTGATCGACCACGGGCCGGGCATCCCGGCCGAGCGACGCGACGACGTGTTCGTGCCGTTCCAGCGGCTCGGCGACACTGACAACACCACTGGACTGGGGCTCGGGCTGGCCCTGTCCAAGGGCTTCGTCGAGGGCATGGGCGGCACGCTCGTGCCCGAGGACACGCCCGGCGGCGGCCTGACGATCGTGGTGACGCTGCACGCCCACCCATCGGACACCGAGGTGCCATGAAGATCCTCATCGCCGACGACGACCCCCAGCTGGTGCGCGCGCTGCGCATCACGCTGACCGCCAAGGGGTACGAGATCGTCACGGCGGCCGACGGCGCACAGGCGATCGCGGCCGCCGTCGACGCCCGGCCGGACATCTTCATGCTCGATCTCGGCATGCCCCGGCTCAACGGGGTCGAGGTGATCCAGGGCATCCGCGGGTGGTCGACGGCGCCGATCCTCGTGGTGTCCGGCCGCACCGGCTCGGCGGACAAGGTCGAGGCGCTCGACGCCGGGGCCGACGACTACGTCACCAAGCCGTTCTCGATCGAGGAGCTCCTCGCGCGCCTGCGGGCGCTGACCCGGCGGGTGCCCCAGCACGACGCGGACCCGATCGTCACCTTCGGCGACGTCACGGTGGACCTGTCCGCGCACGACGTGGTGCGGACCGTCGACGGCGAGGCCCGCCGCGTGCGGCTCACCCCCACCGAGTGGCGGGTGCTCGAGCTGCTGGTGCGCAACCCCGGGCGGCTGGTGACCCGGCAGAACCTGTTGACGGAGATCTGGGGGTCGGAGCACGTGTCCGACACCGGCTACCTCCGCCTCTACATCGCCCAGCTCCGCAAGAAGCTCGAGGCGGATCCCGGCTCGCCGCAGTTCATCGTCACCGACTCCGGCATGGGGTACCGGCTCCGGCTCGACCGGTAGGCGCCGTCGGTCGGCGGACGGCGACGAGACCCTCTTCCCGTAGGCCCTTGGCACGGCCGGGGCGTGTGGGGTAACGTTGAACCAACGCGAGCATCCTGCACAGGGGCCTTCTGCGCCCGACGCGGATGCGCAGAGGAAGCGGGGTCCAATGGGGTACGAGGGCGCGTCCTTGGCGACGCGCGGACCGGATTTGGCGAGTCGGGACACCACCCATCGGGCTCGCCGCGGTGGGCGATCGGCGACGCGAACAGGCGGCGCTCGGCAAATGAGCCTGGCCCCGGCGGGGTACGGATGGATTGCGCCCGCCTTCATTCTGTCCGTCGGCGTGATCTACTTCTGCATCGCCTACTCAGGCTACATATCGACGCTCGAGTGGAGCGGCGGATCATCCGGCGGAACTTTCGTCGGGCTACGCAACTACGCAGAGGCACTCAGCAATCCGCTCTTCTGGGGCGCGCTCCGACGTACAGCCGCCTTCTTCGTCGTCGTGAGCGCCACCCAGATCGGGATGGGGATCATCTTCGCCGCGATGCTCCATTCGCGGGTTCGCCTCGCGGTCGTCTACAAGGTGATCATCTTCATGCCGGTCGTCATCGCGCCTGCGATCATGGCACCGGTCCACAGGCGTGTCTTTGCCACGGACGGTTCGATCAACTGGATCCTCGAGCACATCGGACTCGGCGGGCTCGCGCAGTCGTGGCTCGCGCAGACGTCCACATCGCTGCTCGTTGTCATCGGCGTACAGATATGGTCGTCGATCGGCTTCGCGTTCATCCTCTTCTACGCCGCCATGGGGCAGGTGGAACCGGAAGTGATCGAGGCGGCGCGCCTCGACGGCGCCGGGAATCTGCGACTGCTGTGGTCGATCGTCGTGCCAAGCGTGCGGGGCACGGTGTTCGCTCTGCTGATCCTCAATGCCATCACGGCTCTGAAGCTCTTCGACTATCCGTATCTGCTCACGAGGGGAGGGCCGGTGTACACGTCGGACTTCCTGGGGACGTACATCTACCGGGAGGCGGTGACGGTCTCCAACCTGGGCTACGCATCGGCGCTGGCGATCCTGCTGCTGGTCCTTGCGGTGGCCGTGTCGGTGTTCATCGCTCGGCGCGGCCAGGGGCGGAAGGAGGTGTCGGCGAGTGTTTGAGTCGCGATCCGTCGTGTCACGCGTACTGCTGCAGACGCTGCTGACCCTGATGGTGATCCCCTTCGTCGTCCCTCTCTTCGCCATGGTCGAGGGATCCTTCGAGGGCCTCGGAATCGGCAACTACAAAGCCGTGCTCTCCGTGCCGGGGGTTGGGCTGTTCTTTCGCAACAGCGCCGTCATCGCACTCGGCACGATAGTCATCGTGTACCTGGCCACGATGATGGCGGCCTTCGGTTTCTCGAAACTGAGGATCCGGCACAAGGAAGTGTTCTTCTGGATGATGATGGCGGCGCTTACGTTGCCCGAAGTCATTCTTCTGTCGCCTCTCTTCGCGATGGCGGCAAGAGTCGGTCTCTACAACACGTTCTGGGCGGTGATCATTCCCATCGCCGCCCTCCAGGTACCCTTTACGGTACTTCTGACGCGGACGTACGTCGATGGGATTCCCGATGAGCTCTTCGAGGCTGCTCGAATCGACGGTGCCGGAACGATCCGGATGTTCTGGTACGTGCTGGTTCCGTTGAGCAAGCCGATCGCCGTCGCAGTGGTGGTGCTGGTGCTCATCAACGCATGGAATGCGTATCTGTTGCCACTCGTGTTCCTCATCGACCCGAGCTACCAAGTCGTCACCCTGCTGCCGCAGTACTTCCAGGGGCAGTACAACGACGATCAGACGAAGGTCTTGGCGGGCGCACTCCTGACCGCCCTGCCAACGATCATCGCGTACATCAGCCTCCAGAAGTACTTCGAGCGCGGCATGGCCGCGGGTGCCCTGAAGTAGATCTCCACAGACGCCTGGCCGGCCCGCTGTGGCCGGCCGGGTGAGGACGCCCTGTCGGCGACCTCGTGCATGAACGATCACCCATGGAGGCAACTCAACGCGGTCCGGTGCGGCGCGCAGGTGCGTGGCACGTCCGGTGACCGTCGTCGGGCGGATGTCTCACAGATGAGAAGGGAAGGAAGGCATGGCTAGAGCAATGCAGGCGTCACGAGCAGTGTCGACGGTGTGCGTCGCACTCCTGGCCCTGAGCCTCGCCGCTTGTGGGGATTCGGGTCCTGCAGGTGGCGGCGAAGGCGGCGACGGCTCGTCTGCCGCCGGCGGCGACGGTGGCGGGAGCGATGGCGAGACCACCACCATCAACTGGTGGGGTTTCGCGCCCGACGTCACCGTGGCCCAGGGGTACGTCGACGCCTTCGAGGCTGCGAACCCCGGGATCAAGGTGGTCTACAAGAACTTCGAGAACTCGGACTATCCGACGGCGCTGCGACCCGCGCTGCAGTCGGACGAGGGTCCCGACGTGTTCGAGATCTCCGCGGGAGGCAACGTCGCGGGGATCCAGCAGTGGCAGGAGTACGCGTACGACCTGACGGACGCGGCCGAGGAAGCGCTCGGGTCGGACTGGAAGGACAAGTACGCACCCGGGTACATCGACCAGCTGACCTGGCCCGATTCGGGTTCACTCACCGCCCTGCCGCTGGGCGGCGTCGGCGCACAGATGTTCTGGTACAACAAGACGCTCCTCGACAGCCTCGGCCTCGAGCCACCGGTCGACTACGACGACTGGGTCGCCCAGTGCGCGACGATCAAGGAAGCTGGCTACACGTGCCTCGCCATGGGCGCCGGTGGCGACATGACGTTCGGCACGGAGCTGCTGCGGACGACGACATCGTCGGTCGACACGGCGTTCTGGCTCAAGGCGCTGAAGGGCGAGAGCTCATGGGAGGACCCGGCGTTCTACAAGGGCATCGAGATCCTGCGCAACATGATCAAGGACGGGATCATCGAGGATGACGCCATCGGCGTCCAGCAGTACCCCGAGGCCAACAACACCTTCATGGCTGGGCAGGCGGCCTATGTCCAGATGGGCACCTGGTACACCCAGTACGGCGGCAAGGAGTCACAGACGATCGCGGCGCAGGCTGCCGGTGTCGCAGATCCCGAGCCGTTCGTCATGATGCCGATGATGACTCCGAACCTGGGCGGCGAGGCACCGGGCATGGTGGCCGAGGTGGAGTTCGGCTTCGCCGTCAACGCGAAGTCGAAGAACCTCGACGCGGCCACGAAGTTCGCTACGTGGTTCAGCACGACCGCCGATGGTCAGGCAGTGATCCTCGACTACCTCGACATCGGCCTGCCGGCCCTCGTCGGTCTCGGACCGAAGTGGGACGAGATCGACCTGGTCGACCCCGAGGTCCAGATCCCTGCCTACCAGGCGATGTACAAGGCGGCGGGGGAGAC
>CAZBIO010000021.1:0-4677 GCA_964491965.1 uncultured Cellulomonas sp. | reverse complement strand
GTGAGCGCCGCCGGCGTGATCCGCGGCGTCCACTTCTCCGACGTCCCACCCAGCCAGGCGAAGTACGTGCAGTGCGTCCGCGGCGCGGTGCTCGACGTCGTCGTCGACATCCGTGTCGGATCCCCGACCTTCGGTGCCTGGGACAGCGTGCTGCTCGACGACGTCGACCGCCGCGCGATCTACCTCTCCGAGGGTCTGGGCCACGCCTTCTGCTCGCTCGAGGACGACTCGACGGTGATGTACCTGTGCTCCACCGGCTACGCGCCGGGCCGCGAGCACGGCGTGAACCCGCTCGACCCCGCGATCGGCATCGCGTGGCCGATGAGGGCCCGCGACGGCAGCCCACTGACCTACCAGCTGTCGGCGAAGGACGAGGCCGCCCCGACGCTCGCCGACGCAGTCGACCAGGGCTTGCTGCCCCGCCACGCGGACGTGCTCGACTTCGTCGCGGGCCTGCGCGGCTGACGACCGTGCCGCCGGAGGCAGCCGTGCCGACCGTCGCACTGACGGTCGAGCAGCTGTGGCAGCCGGTGCCGGGCGGATCCGGGACGTACATCCGCGAGCTGGTGGCCGCGCTGGACGGGTCGGTCGACCTCGTCGGCATCAGTGCCCGCCACCGAGGAGGTCCGCCGGGCGACCCGCTCGGCGTCCCCGTTGCCGCCTCGCTCCTGCCGCGCCCGCTGCTCTACGACGCATGGACGCGACTGCGCCTTCCCCGACCGCCGGTGGGTGCGCGCCGCGCAGACGTCGTCCACGCCACGACGTGGGCGATCCCCGGCGGACACGCGCCGCTCGTCGTCACCGTGCACGACCTGGCGTTCCTGCGGTTCCCCGGCTTCTTCACGGCGCGCGGGAACGCGTTCTTCCGCCGCGCGTGGGACATCGTGCGACGCGAAGCGCGCGTCGTGATGGTGCCGTCGCGGACCACGGGTGACGACGCCGTCGCAGCCGGACTCGACGAGTCGCGCCTGACCGTCGCCCCGCACGGCGTATGCGCTGCGGCGGTGGCACTCGACGAGGTCGACGCCTTCCGGAGGCGGCGCGGGCTGTCCCGGCCCTACGTGCTCTGGGTGGGCACGCTCGAACCTCGCAAGAACCTCGCCACGCTCCTCGCCGCCTTCGCGGGAGTCGCGCGGGCCAGCGACGACCTCGATCTCGTCGTCGCCGGGCCGGACGGCTGGGGCGACTCCGGACTGGACGCCGGCCTCGCCGCCGTGCCGCCCGAGCGCGTCCACCTGCTGGGCCGGCTCTCCGGCGAGGAACTTCATGTCGCGTACAGCGGTGCGCGTGCGTTTGCCTTCCCGTCGACGTGGGAGGGCTTCGGGATGCCCGCTCTCGAGGCGATGGCACACGGTGTCCCGGTGGTCAGCGCGTCCGGCACCGCGATGGACGAGTTCGCGACGGGAGCGGCGCTGCTCGTCGGGCCGAAGGACGTCCCCGGATGGACCGAGGCACTGCTCCACGCCGCGGGCGCAGGGCACGACGAGCTCGCCGCAGCCGCCCTCGCACGGGCCCGCGACTACACGTGGACGGCCTCCGCACAGCGCCATCTCACCGCCTACGAGCGGGCGGCGTCCGATGGCTGACGCCCTGTGCGTCCGTGCCGTCGTCGTGACGTTCCGCGCGGCCGCGTTCCTCCCGGAGTGCCTCGACTCGCTGCTCGCGCAACAACTGCCCGGCATCGAGTGGGAGGTGGTCGTCGTCGACAACGGTTCGACCGATGGCACCGCGACGCTGCTGGCGCGGGACTACCCGCAGGTGCGCATCGTCACGGCCGGCCGTAACCTCGGCTTCGCGGGGGGGGTGGACCTTGCCGTGCGCGGCTTCGACGGCGATGCGGTGGTGCTGCTCAACGATGACGCAACCTTCGCGCCGGGCGCGGTGCGCGAGCTGCTCGACGAGCTGTTCTCCACCCCGCGCGCGGGTGCGGTCACGGCACGGATCCTCCTGGCAGGTCGGTGGCGCAGGACGGCGAGCGCGACGGGGGCTTCGCCCGACGGCGCCTCGCCGTGGGAGCCGACTCCCGACGACGAAGGCGTGGAGCTGGTGAACTCGACTGGCAACGTGGTGCGGGCCGATGGGTCCGGCACGGACCGTGACTGGTTGGCGCCTGCCGGATCGGAGGCCGGCGGGCAGGAGGTGTTCGGGTTCAGCGGCGGGGCCGCGGCGCTTCGGTGCGCTGCGGTCGCCGACGCCGGCGGATTCGATCCGTGGCTGTTCCTGTACTACGAGGACACCGACCTGGCGTGGCGGTTGCGTGCTCGCGGATGGACAGTCCGGTACGTGCCACAGGCTGTGGCGCACCACCGCCACGCAGCGAGCTCGGGTGCGACGAGCCCGCTCTTCCGCTACTACAACACGCGCAACTCACTCGTCGTCGTCACGCGCCACGCGCCGGGTGCGACGGTGCTTCACGCGTGGACCCGCCAGTGCGCAGGCCTGACTCGGGCCGCCCTGCGGGACGGCCCCCGTGCGCCGTCGACGCGCGCTCGTGCACGCGCTCTGCGGGACGCCATCGTGAGGCTGCCGCGGACTCTCGCGGAGCGACGGGCGATGTGGCTCGATGCCGCCGTCTCGAGACGAGACGCCATGGCGGCGCACTCGCCGCAGGGAGATTCCGTGACAAAGGGGACCGCCTGACCGACACCGTCCCCGATCTTCCCGGGGCCGGCCGTGATCGCCGTTAGCCTTCCTGGGTGCCCACCAGACCGAGATCCCGTCGCGCGCGGCCGAGCAGGCCGCGTGTGCGATCCAGCGCTTGGTGGATCGCCGGCGCGATCGTCGCGCTCGTCGTCGCGGCCGCGGCCGTCGCAGCGACCGCACTCGGACGCGACGGGACGACTGTGGCGACGCCGCCCGAACTGCCCGTGACGACCACCGCGAGCGCCGAGCCTACGAGCACGTCGACCTCGATTCCCGCCACTCCTGCGACGACTCCGAGCGCCGAGACCCCGTCGTCGACCGCCGAGGCAGAGCCGACGACCACTCCCCCGAGCGAACCTGGCACGACGACACCGTCCCTTGCTCCCGTCGATGTGGTCATCGCCACCTCCGGCTGGCGCAACGGCGCCGCGGTCGTCTCGGGCTACGCGACCGTGATCGAGGACGGCGGCACGTGCACGGCCACGCTGACCCGCGGGGACGTCCAGGCGTCGGCCTCACGCCCGGCAACGCCCGACGCCCAGACGACCTCCTGCGGCCTCATCGAGGTCCAGGACCCCGCCCTGACGCCCGGCACCTGGACCGTGGTCCTCGCGTACACCTCTCGGACATCGACCGGCACATCCGAACCCATGAGCATCACGATCGGCTGACCCATGACGCACCCCCGACAGGTCGTTACCTCGGCTACCCGCCTGGCAGGGGCCGCGGTCGCCTGCCTCACGGTCCTTGCCTGGCTCGTCGCCGCGACGCCGCCTGCGCCCGCGCGCGCGGCCGACCTGTCGCAGTTCGACCCGGGCCTCATCATCAGCGACTCGATCTTCTTCGACTCAGGTGCCATGTCGGCCGCCCAGGTGCAGTCGTTCGTCGCCGCCAAGGGCGCCAGCTGCGATCCGAGCGCCGGGTACACGTGCCTCAAGGACTACGTCGAGACGACGCCGACCCGCACGGCCGACGAGTTCTGCCGCACGTATGCGGGCGCCGCAAACGAGCGCGCATCGGCCATCATCGCCAAGGCGGCGGTCGCGTGCGGGATCAACCCGCAGGTGCTCCTCGTCACGCTCCAGAAGGAGCAGAGCCTGGTGACCGCGCCGAACGGCAAGGCGCCGTCGACCTACGCGAAGGCTCTCGGGTTCGGGTGCCCGGACAGCAGCCCCTCGTGCGACCCCCAATACGCGGGTTTCGCCAACCAGGTGTACCTGGCGGCCCGGCAGTTCCAGAAGTACACGAAGTACCCGAGCCAGTACTCGTACCAGGCGGGGATGACGAACAACATCCTGTTCCACCCGAACAGCGCATGCGGCCGCTCGCCGGTGTTCATCCAGAATCAGGCGACGGCGAACCTCTACATCTACACGCCGTACCAGCCGAACGCCGCCGCAATCGCCGCGGGCTACGCCGCGGCCGGGAACACGGACGGTGTGTTCACGACCGCGCCCAACGACGGGGACTGTGCGTCGTACGGCAACCGCAACTTCTGGAACTACTTCACCGACTGGTTCGGTTCGACGATCAATCGCACATCCGTCGGCGTCGTCGACGCCCTGGTGCAGTCCTCGCCGGTGTCCTTCACCATCTCCGGCTGGGCGCTCGACCCCGACACGACCAACCCCATCGACGTCAACGTCTACGTCGACAACAGGTTCCAGGGATCCGCGAGGGCGGACAAGGCCCGGCCCGATGTCGGCCAGGCCTATGGCAAGGGCGACAACCACGGCTTCGCCCAGACGTTCTCGACGACGACGGGCACGCATCGCGTGTGCGCATACGCGATCGACTCGCGCGGCCGCGGACCGAACCCGGAGCTCGCGTGCCGGAACATCACACTCGTCAACCACACGGCATTCGGCGCGGTCGACGCGGTGACTCCCGTGTCGCAGACGTCGTTCACCATCGCCGGGTGGGCGATCGACCCCGATGCCGCCAGCTCGATCAATGTCAACGTCTACGTCGACAACAGGTTCCAGGGATCCGCGAGGGCGGACAAGGCCCGGCCCGATGTCGGCCAGGCCTATG
>CAZBIO010000020.1:0-16746 GCA_964491965.1 uncultured Cellulomonas sp. | reverse complement strand
GAAGCCGTCGTAGCCCAGCTTGGGGTCGCGCCCCGCGGCGACGTGCCGCGCCTCGATCTCCTCCGGCGTCGAGAACGACTCGTACGCGTGCCCCGCCGCCACGAGTCGCCGCGCGACGTCGGCGTACACCGCCATCCGCTGGCTCTGCCGGTACGGCGCGTACGGCCCGCCCTTCTCGACGCCCTCGTCCCAGTCCAGGCCCAGCCAGCCGAGCGCGTCGAGCAGCTGCTGGTAGCTCTCCTCGGAGTCGCGCGCCGGGTCGGTGTCCTCGATGCGGAAGACGAACGTGCCGCCGACGTGCCGGGCGTACGCCCAGTTGAACAGAGCCGTGCGGATGAGGCCCACGTGCGGCGTCCCGGTCGGGGACGGGCAGAAGCGGACCCTGATCGGGGAGGTGGGGGTCACAGGGGTACAGCCTAGTTGGCGCTCACGGTCAGCCGCGGGCCGGCTCAGCCCCGCGGCACCCCGCGGTTGGCCAGCTCGTCGGCCTTCTCGTTGCCCGGGTCGCCGGCGTGGCCCTTGACCCAGACCCACCTCACCTGGTGCCGCTCCAGCTCGGAGTCGAGCGCCTGCCAGAGGTCCTGGTTCTTCACCGGCTGCTTGGCGGACGTCCGCCAGCCGTTGCGCTTCCAGCCGGCCACCCAGGAGGTGACGCCCTGCATCACGTACGTCGAGTCGACGTGCAGCGTCACCGGAACGGGCCGCGTCAGGGCGCGCAGCCCCTCGATCACCGCGGTGAGCTCCATGCGGTTGTTCGTCGTCACCTTCTCACCCCCGCACAGCTCGCGCTCCCGCTCGCCCCACCGCATCAGCACGCCCCAGCCACCGGGCCCCGGGTTGCCCTTGCAGGCTCCGTCCGTCCACATCTCGACGGCGAGCCCGGCGGGCCCGGCGGGCCCGGCGTCCCCTGCGGTCACCGGCGGACCACGGGGTTGCGCAGCACGCCGATGCCCTCGACCTCGGCCTCGACGACGTCGCGCTCGACGAGCGGGCCGACGCCGGCCGGCGTGCCGGTGAGGATCACGTCGCCGGGCAGGAGGGTGAACGCCTCGGAGATGTACGAGATCAGGTAGGCGACGTCGAACACCATGTCGCGCGTCCGGCCGTCCTGCCGCGTCTCGCCGTTGACGCGGGCGCGGACCGCCAGGTCGTCGATCTCCAGGCCCGGCACGATCCACGGCCCCAGCGGGCACGCGGAGTCGAAGCCCTTGGCGCGCGCCCACTGCCCGTCGGTGCGCTGCGCGTCGCGCGCGGACACGTCGTTGGCCACGGTGTAGCCGAACACCCTGCCCAGTGCCTCGTCGGGCACCACGTTGCGCGTCACCTTGCCGATGACGACCGCCAGCTCGGCCTCGTGCTCGATCTCCTCGGACCAGTCCGGCAGGACGATCGGGTCGTCGGGCCCGATCACCGAGGTGTTGGGCTTGAAGAACAACAGGGGCGACGTCGGCACGGCGTTGCCCTTCTCGGCGGCGTGATCGGCGTAGTTGCGCCCGACGCCGACGATCTTCGACCGCGGGATGACGGGCGCGAGCAGCCGCACGCCGTCGTCGGCCAAGGGGACGCGCTCTCCCGTCGGCTGCGTCGGCATGTAGAGCGGGTCCCCGGTGACGACGACGAGCTCCTCGGACCCGGGCTGTCCCTCGACGAGCGCGAAGCGCGGGTCTCCCCCGCTGGTGAACCTGGCGATACGCACGGACGTCACCCTAGGCCCGAGCCAGCTAGGCCCGGGCGAGCACCTCGCCGTGCAGGATCCCGAACCAGGCGTCGGGGTCCTCGCCCCACACGCGCCAGGCGTCGGCGAGCTCCTCGAGCGCGACCTCGTCGGCCAGGCCCTGGGCCTTCGCCTGCCGCGCGAAGTCCGACGAGACGCACCGGTCCGCCCATGACGCTGACCACCACGCGCGGTCCTCCGGCGAGGCGTAGCACCAGGCGCTCGCACCCGAGCGGATCCCCGCCTCGTCGAACCCGGCGGCATGCACCCACGAGGCGAGCCGGCGGCCTGCGTCGGCCTCGCCGCCCAGTGCCGCGGCGACCTCGCGGTACAGCGCGCGCCACTCGTCGAGCCCCTCCGACGGCGGGTACCACGTCATCGCGCCGTAGTCGCCGTCGCGCACGGCGACGAGGCCGCCGGGGCGCGCCACGCGCCGCATCTCCGCCAGGGCGGCGACCGGGTCCGCGAGGTGCTGGAGCACCTGGTGGGCGTGCACCACGTCGAACGAGCCGGACTCGTAGGGCAGCGCGTAGGCGTCCGCGACCTCGAACGTCACATTGGTCAGCCCGCGGTCCGCCGCGAGCGCGCGGGCCTCGTCGAGGATGCCCGCGGACGCGTCGACCGCCACCACCTCGCCGGGTGCGACGACCGCCGCCAGGTCCGCGGTGATGGTGCCCGGGCCGCAGCCGACGTCCAGCAGCCGCATGCCCGGCGTGAGCTCCGGCAGCAGGTACGCGGCCGAGTTGGCCGCGGTGCGCCAGCGGTGCGACCGCAGAACCGACTCGTGGTGCCCGTGCAGGTAGGTCTCGCCGCCGCTCACGGACGATGGTAGGGGCGCACGGCGTCGAGATATCAATCCGCGAAACGGTTCGTCTCATTTTGCAAGACGAACCCTCGAGCCCCGCCGTGCTCGGACGCCGGAAGCGGCGCGGGGGCTCACGACGGCCCGTACAGTCCCCCCATGTCCCCCGCGTCGCCGCGCATCGTCGGCATCGACACGGCGCGCGGCCTGGCGGTGCTCGGCATGATGACGGCCCACGTCGGTCCGCTCGACGAGAACCTGACGTTCCCGCCGGGCGGCTGGACGCAGCTGGCCGACGGCCGCCCCGCCGCCCTGTTCGTCGTCCTCGCCGGCGTCTCGCTGGCGCTGCTGTCCGGGGGAACAGTGCCGGTGGCCGGCACGCGCGCCGTGCAGGCGCGGCTGCGGGTCCTGGTGCGCGCCGTGCTCGTCTTCGCGCTCGGGCACCTGCTGATCCTGCTCGGCACGCCCGTGGTGGTGATCCTGCCGACGTATGCCGTGCTGTTCGCCGTCGCCGTGGTCCCGATGCGCTGGTCGCGGAGCGCACTGCTCGCGACGGCCGCGCTGGTCGCCCTCGTCGGGCCCCTGCTCAACGCCTGGTACGAGTCGCGTCCCGAGCCGGTGCCCGACGAGCTCGTCACCATCCTGTTCGGCCACTTCTACCCGGCCGTGGCGTGGCTGGCGTACGTCCTCGTCGGGCTGGCGCTGGGGCGGACCGACCTGAGCGCCGCGCGGACGCGGTGGCGCCTGGCCGGCGTCGGGCTCGCCGGTGTGCTCGTCGGGCACCTGGGCGCCTGGGCGGCGCGGACGTGGCTGCACGCGCCGGCCTGGTGGGCCACCACCGAGCCGCACTCGTCGACCACGCTGGAGCTGCTCGGCAACACCGGGGTCGCCGTGCTCGTCGTCGTCGGTGCCGTGGCCCTCGGCGAGAGCTGGCCGCGCGTGCTCGCGCCGGTGTCCGCCGTCGGCGCGCTCGCCCTGTCCGCGTACTCGCTGCACCTGGTCGCCATCTGGGCGATCGGCGACGAGGTGGTGCGGGAGCCGCGGGCAACGTCCTGGCTCGCCTTCCTCGCCATCGCCCTCGCGGCCTGCTGGGCATGGCGCGCGTGGATGGGCCGCGGCCCGTTCGAGCGCCTCCTCCACGGCCTGTCCACCCGCGCGGCCGACGTCACACCCGACGCCCTGCCGCCCACCGGCTCGTCGGCCTAGTTGTACTCGGCTGACAGCTTGGTGACGGTCTGGGGCGGGGGCGCGCCCGCCACCAGCCGCGCCGTGCGCCAGGACGCGGCGGAACCGGAGGATGCGCACCGCGTCGGCAGGTACTTGTGCGTGAGCGTGTGGTCGGACGTCATTACCCGCCAGTACTCACCGGCGTCCTCGTCGATGCCGGCATGGACCCAGATGCGGGTGTCCGTCTCCCCCACCAAGGGACGTGCCCGCAGGCACCATAGAATGACTACCTGAGTAGTCGGTTGACTACAAACATAGTCGATCGACTACGATAGTGGTCGTGGACTTGTCGAACCCGATCACGAGCGTGATCCCGAGCCTGGACGGCCGAGTACTCGTCGTCTTGGCCCGGACGACACGCCCGATGCCAGGCCGCCAGATCGCACGCTTGATCCCGGACGCGTCGCTGCGCGGCGTACAGCTCGCGCTGAACCGCCTCGAACAGCACGGGCTCGTCCGCACCGACCCGTACGGCCACGCCGTGCTGTACACGGCGAACGACCGGCACATCTTGTGGCCCGCGATCGAGGCTCTGGTCGAAGCGGTCGACAAAGTCCCCGCCCGCCTACGGGAGTTCATCCGCGAGGTGGTGGCGTCGTCAGTCGGCGAGGACGAAGCGGCCGAGGTGTCTGTCGCGCTGTTCGGGTCGGTCGCTCGCGGGACGAGCACGCCGGACAGCGACATCGACCTGCTCGTGGTGACCCCGCAGGGCCGCGACGACGAGCACGTCGACGCGCTCGGTTCCCACCTGATCGAAGACGTCATGGTCTTCACGGGGAACACCTGCAACGTCTACCACGCCACCCGCGCGCGTCTTCGCGAACTCGTCCGTGAGCAGGACCCGATGGTGGAGTCGTGGCTGCATGACGCCGAGATGGTGAACGGTCCTGATCTGCGCCCGATCTTGGAGGGAGCGTCGTGGCCCGCGTAACGAAGATGACGCCGGCAGACGTCCGGGCGCGCGCGGCGATTGCACGTGAGCACTATCAGGTGACCCTGGAACGCATCCACATCGCCAACAGGACCGAGGGGCCGTCTTCCGAGGCGGAGGTCGCAGCGTCGAATGCCGTGTCGGCTGCGATCGCCGCGTCCGACGCGATCTGTGGTGCGGCTAACGGCGAGCACGTCACCGACCAGGACCACAGTGCGGCGATCGCGATGCTGAAGGGCGTTCGTCCGGACGGTCCGGCGTTGGCGCGCCACCTGGGTGCGCTGCTGAGCGACAAGACCCTGTTCCAGTACGGCACGTTCTGCACACTCAAGGCCGCCGAGGGGGCTCGCAAACACGCCGAGGCCCTCATCGAAGCACTGGACAAGCGCGGGCTCTGACCCGCTCTGGGGGGGTCAGCAGGTACCGGTAGGCCGGTGCCCGCGGCAGGACCGTGACGAACCGACGACCCGGCGCGATGGGGCGGGTGAGAGGATCGCGGGCGTGCCCGCCAGCCTCGCCGACCGCGTCCCGGCGGACCCCTTCGACCCCGACGCCCTCTACGACGCCTTCACCGGCTGGGCCGCCGACCAGGGCCTGACCCTCTACTCGCACCAGGACGAGGCCCTCCTGGCGCTGGTCACCGGCGCGCACGTCATCATCACCACGCCCACCGGGTCCGGGAAGTCGCTGGTCGCGGCCGCGGCGCACTTCGTCGCCTTCGCGCAGGGCCGCCGCACGGTGTACACCGCCCCGCTCAAGGCGCTGGTGTCCGAGAAGTTCTTCAGCCTGGTCCATGCGTTCGGCTCCGAGAACGTCGGCATGATGACGGGCGATTCGTCGGTCAACCCGGAGGCCCCGATCCTCGCCTGCACCGCCGAGATCCTCGCCAACCTCGCGCTGCGCGACGGGCCCGACGCCGACGCCGCGCAGGTGGTGATGGACGAGTTCCACTTCTACGCCGACCCGCAGCGCGGCTGGGCGTGGCAGGTGCCGCTGCTGGAGCTGCCGCGCACGCAGTTCGTGCTGATGAGCGCGACCCTGGGCGACGTCACGTTCTTCGCCGACGACCTGCGCCGCCGCACCGGCGCCGACGTCGCGACGATCACCGGCACGCAGCGCCCCGTCCCGCTGACCTACGCGTACTGCGTGGAGCCGCTCCACGAGCTGCTCGAGGAGCTGGTGTCGACCCATCGCGCGCCGGTCTACGTGGTCCACTTCACGCAGAAGGAGGCCGTGGAGCGGGCGCAGGCCCTCGCCAACTCGTCCGTCGCGACCAGGGCACAGCGCGACGCGATCGCCGACGAGCTCGGCGACTTCCGCTTCGGCCCGGGCTTCGGCCGCACGCTGTCGCGGCTGCTGCGGCACGGCGTCGGCGTGCACCACGCCGGGATGCTGCCGCGCTACCGCCGCGTGGTGGAGCGGCTGACGCAGCGCGGCCTGCTGCCGGTGGTCTGCGGCACGGACACGCTCGGTGTCGGCATCAACGTGCCGATCCGCACCGTGGTCCTCACCTCCCTGGTCAAGTACGACGGCGAGCGGATGCGTCACCTGACGGCGCGCGAGTTCCACCAGATCGCGGGCCGCGCGGGCCGCGCCGGGTTCGACACGCTCGGCGAGGTCGTCGTCATGGCGCCCGAGCACGTCATCGAGAACCGGCGCGCGCTGGCCAAGGCGGGCGACGACCCGAAGAAGGTCCGCAAGATCGTCCGCAAGCAGGCGCCGCCCGGGCACGTCAACTGGACCGACAAGACGTTCGAGCGGCTGCGGGACTCGCCGCCCGAGCCGTTGACCTCGTCGTTCGCCGTCACCCACGCGATGGTGCTCAACGTGCTGGAGCGCCAGGCGCTGCACGGCGCGGACCCGGTCGCCGTGATGACGCACCTGCTGACCGAGAACCACGAGCCGCCGTCCCGCCGCCGCGCGCACGTGCGCCGCGCCGTCGAGGTGTATCGCTCGCTACGCGCGTCCGGGATCGTCGTCCGCGAGTGGGTGCCCGACGAGGCCGCGCCCACGGGCCGTCGCCGCATCGTGCGCCTGCACCACGAGATCCCGCAGGCGTTCGCCCTCAACCAGGCGCTGTCGCCGTTCGCCTACGCCGCGCTCGACCTGTTCGACCCGACGGAGCCCGGGTACGCGCACGACGTGGTCTCCGTGGTCGAGGCGACGCTCGACGACCCGCGCCAGGTGCTCGCGGCGCAGGAGAACCGCGCGCGCGGCGAGGCCGTCGCGGCGATGAAGGCGGAGGGCCTGGAGTACGACGAGCGGATGGCGCTGCTCGCCGACGTCAGCTACCCCAAGCCGCTGGCCGAGACGCTCGCCGCCGCGTTCCGCGCCTACCGCACGACGAACCCGTGGGTGGCGGACCTGGAGCTCTCGCCGAAGTCCGTGGTGCGCGAGATGCACGAGCGCGCGGCGACGTTCGCCGAGTACGTCTCCGACTACTCCCTCGACCGCACCGAGGGCGTGCTGCTGCGCTACCTGGCCGACGCCTACCGCGCGCTGCGCCAGACGGTGCCCGACGAGCGGCGCACGGAGGACCTCGACGAGCTGACCGACTGGCTGGGCGACCTGGTCCGACGCACGGACTCGAGCCTGCTCGACGAGTGGGAGCGGCTGGCGCATCCCGGCGAGGAGGCGTCCGACGAGCGGCGGGCGCCCGGTGGCGAGGCGCCGCCTCCCCCGCTGTCCGGTAACCCGCGGGTGCTGCGCGCGCTGGTGCGCGGCGCGCTGTTCCGCCGGGTCGAGCTGCTCGCGCGGGAGGACTGGGCAGCGCTGGAGCGCCTCGGGGACGCCGACGAGGACGGTGCCGCCTGGACCGCGGAGCGCTGGGAGGACGCGATGGCGCCCTACTGGGAGCTGCACGACGACGTGGGCATCGCCGCGCCGGCCCGCGGGCCGGCGCTCGTCCACGTGACGGAGCGCCCCGGGACGTGGCTGGTGCGGCAGGTGCTCGACGACCCGGCGGGCGACCACGACTGGCGCATCGAGGCCGTGATCGACCTGTCCGCGAGCGATGACGCGGGCGAGCTCCGGATGGCGATCGCGGCCGTCGGAGCCCTCTGACGCGCCGGGACCTACGTCCTAGACTTAGGACAGCCTATCCTGCGTTTGTGCAGGTCAGGGCAGCCTTACCTTTGATGACAAGCCGTCACGTCGCGCCTACCGTGGCCCGATGAGCATCTCCGCCGAACGGCTTGTCGCCCCCGAGCAGGTGCCCTCCGACGTCCTCGACCTCGGCCCCTCGGCAAGCGACCTCAACTGGCTGCGCGCCGGAGTGCTCGGCGCGAACGACGGCATCGTCTCCATCGCCGCCACCGTGCTGGGCGTCGCGGGCGCCACGCCGTCGGTCCAGCCCCTCCTCATCGCCGGCATCGCGGCGCTCGTCGCCGGCGCCCTGTCGATGGCGGCGGGCGAGTACGTCTCGGTCAGCAGCCAGCGCGACGCCGAGATCGTCTCGGCCCGGCTGCGCGGCATCGCCAAGCCCGAGCTGACCAACGCCTGGCACGCCGCGGTGGCGTCGCTGTCCGCGTTCGCGGCCGGCGGGCTGGTTCCGCTGCTCGTCGTGCTCGCGCCGTGGGGCGGCGGTCGCATCGTGGCGACGTTCGTCGCCGTCATCCTGGCGCTCGTCGTCACCGGCTGGGTCAGCGCGCGGTTCTCCGGCGCCAGCGCCCGCCGCGCCGTGGTGCGTAACGTCGTCGGCGGCAGCCTGGCGATGGCGGTGACCTTCGGCATCGGTTCGCTCGTCGGGCTCGCCGTCTGACACCCTGGCCGCCGTGGCCACACCCAAGGGGACTCCCGCGCTCGTCGTGCTGGCGGACGCGGACGTCCCGCACACCGTCCACACCTACGAGCACGACCCGCGCACTCCGGTGGGCTACGGCCTGGAGGCGGCGCTCTCGCTCGGCCTCGACCCGGGTCAGGTGTTCAAGACGCTCGTCGCCGAGGTCGACGGCCGCCTGACCGTCGCGGTGGTGCCGGTCACCGGGCACCTCGACCTCAAGGCGCTCGCCGCGGCAGTCGGCGGCAAGCGGGCCGCCATGGCGGAGGTCGCGGTCGCCGAGCGCACCACGGGCTACGTCGCCGGCGGCATCTCCCCGCTTGGGCAGAGGCAGGCGCTGCCCACCGTCGTCGACGAGACGGCGTGGCTGTACGACGAGGTCTACGTGTCCGGTGGGCGACGCGGCCTGGACGTCGGCCTGGCGCCCGACGACCTGGTGCGGCTGACCGGCGCGACCGTGGCCGACATCGCGCGCGGCTGACCGGCCAGCTGACCGCTCGCGGACCCGGTCAGCTCCAGGGCAGCGCGGACCGCCCGGCCCAGTACCGCTCCGGTGGCTCGGCGAGCGCGGCCAGCTCGTCCGGGGCGGTGCCGGGCCGGCGGGCCGCCAGGTTGGAGCGCAGCTGGTCGACGGTCACGGCCCCCGACAGCACGAGGTCGACGAACGGCTGGGCCAGCGCCCAGCCGATGGCGTGGGCGTCGGGGGTCTGCCGGTCGGCGGCCGCCAACCCCGCCGCGGCCGCCTCGTCGCCATGGCGCGTCAGCCGGCCGTTGGCCACCGCCTCCTTGACGAGCACGAACCAGCCCTCGTCGTGCGCGCGCGCCAACGCCGGGCCCGCGGACGGCTCGAGGGCGTTCCAGGTCGACTGCGCCACGCTGAACGGCGAGTCCAGGATCGCCAGCGCGGCGTCGATGGCGTCGCCCTGCCGTGGCCCGCTCGTCGAGAACCCGACCCGCACGCCCTGGGCGACGAGGTCGCGGAACCGGGCCAGCAGCCCGGGGTCGGCCAGTGCCGGGCTGTCCGGCGTCACCGAGTGGACGTTGTAGATGTCCGGCGGCCCGCCCAGCGCGGCGAGGGTCGTCGGCCACTGCGCGTCGAACATCGCGACGCTGTGCTCCTTGACCTCCTGCGGTCTCGCGTCCATCCGCCAGTCGCCGACGTACCGGTAGCCCCACTTGGAGCCGATCACCAGGCGCTCGCGCCGTCCCGGGTGCGCGGCGAGCCAGGAGCCGACGAACCGTTCGGCGTACCCGTACGAGCGCGCCAGGTCGACGTACCGGATGCCGGCGTCCCACGCGGCGTCGAGCACCTCGTGGGTCCGCGCCTCCATGAACTCGACCGTGCGGCGATCGCCGAGGTCGGCCGCCCGTCCGAGCGTGATGTAGGCGGGGCGACCCAGGGCCGCCGTGCCGATGCCGATCCGCGGGACCGGGGCGTCCTCCAGCCCCTCCGGCAACGCCACGACCACTCCCTCCGTTGTGCCCCGGCGAGCCTACTCACGCCGCTCGTGGCCGAGGCGCGCGGCGGACCCGAACCACCCCCGGCGGCGATAGGGCAGTAGGTTGCGCGGGTGAGCGACGACGGGCGCCGGCCGGAGGACCTGATGCTCGAACGCCTGGCCGCCGTGCACGCACGGATCGACCGGGCCGCCGCCGACGGGGGCCGGGATCCCGCGAGCGTGACGCTGCTGCTCGCCACCAAGACGCAGCCCGCGGACCTGATCCGCGCCGCCGTCCTCGCCCACCGCGAGCTGGACGTGCCGCGCCGGCTGCTCCTCGGCGAGAACCGCGTGCAGGAGCTCGCCGCCAAGGCGGCCCCGCTGGCGGACCTCGGCCTGCCGTATCACCTCATCGGCCCGCTCCAGGCCAACAAGGTCAACGCCGCGCTGCGCTGCGCGGACTCGATCGACTCCGTCGAGTCGCTCGAGCTCGCGACGAGGATCGCGGAGCGCCGCGCCGGGCGGTACGCGCCGATCGACGTCATGGTGCAGGTCAACGTCAGCGGCGAGGAGAGCAAGCATGGCGTCGCGCCCGACGAGGCCGTGGACCTCGCCGTCGCGGTCGCGGCGCTCGACGGGCTCCGGCTCGTCGGCTTCCAGACGATCGGGGCTCTCGGGGCCGACGAGCGCACGCTCCGCGCCGGCTACGGACTGCTGCGCGGCATCCGCGACGCCGTGGTGGCCTCCGGAGCGCCGGGCACCGGGGCCGCCGTCGAGCTGTCGATGGGCATGACCGGCGACCTCGAACCCGCGATCGCCGAGGGCGCGACGATCGTCCGGGTCGGAACGGCGGTCTTCGGGCCCCGCCCGGAGTGACGGGCGCCGGCGGCCCGCCCGGAGTGACGGGCGGGGCTACGGCAGCCGCGCCGTCCAGCCCGGGTTCTCGAACTTCTCGACGCGCAGTCGCTGCGCGCGCGCAAGCTCGTCGCCGGTCAGGTCGCCCTCGACGGTCCGGTACAGCGAGCGGAAGTGATCCTGGAACGCCGCGATGACGTCCTCGCGCGCCATGTGCGTCTGCGAGCGCACCGGGTCCACGCGCCGAACGGCGCTGCGGGTGCCCTTGTCGGAGAGCTTCTCGCGGCCGATGCGCAGCACCTGGTTCATCTTCTCCGCGTCGATGTCGTACGCCATCGTCACGTGGTGCAGCACCGCACCGCCCACCAGCCGCTTCTGCGCCGACCCGGCGATCTTGCCGGCCGGGGACGAGATGTCGTTGAGCCCGGACAGCCGCGCCTCGACGCGCACGTCCGCGAGCGCGCCGAGCACCCACTGGTTGAGGAACGCGTACGACTCCTCGTACGAGAGCCCGTCCACCAGCGACTCGGGCACCACGAGCGAGAACGTGATGCAGTTGCCCGCCTCCATGAACATCGCCCCGCCGCCGGAGATCCGCCGGACCACCTGCACGCCGTGGCGCCGCGCCGCCTCGAGGTCCACCTCGTTGGACAGTGACTGGAACGAGCCGATGACGACGGCCGGCGTCTCCCACTCCCAGAACCGCAGCGTCGGCCCCCGGCGCCCGGCGGCCAGCTCCTCGGTGAGCACCTGGTCGAGCGCCGTGTGGACCGGCGGCGGCAGTGGCCCCGGGTCGAGCAGCGTGAACTCGTGGTCCGCCCAGGACGTGGACCGGCCGAGCGCCCGCCGCACCGCCACGGCGACGTCGCGCATGGTCGCGCCGATGAGGGCCGCCCCGGGCAGTCGCGCGGCGGCCGCGTCGAGCACGGCGGTCAGCGCGGTGACGCCGGCCTCGGCCGGTTGGTCGTCGAGCGCGGAGGTCAGCGCGTCCAGCAGCTCGTCGGGCTCGGCGAAGAAGTCGCCGCTGACCCGGACGTCCTTGAGACGGTCCCCGACGACGTCGAGGTCGACGACGACGAGCTTTCCCCCTGGCACCTTGTACTCACCGTGCACGCCGCCACTGTAGGCGCCGCTCAGCCGAGCGCCCGCACCGCCGCCAGTGCGCGCTCCTGCACCATGTCCGCGAGGGCCTCGGGCGGCCCGAGCGTCGTCGCCACCCCGGCGGTCCGTGCGGTCCAGGTGACGATCGCGTTCCCGACGAGCAGGTGGCCGCGGTAGCCGTTCTCCACCGTGCCCGTCGTGTCCGCCACCGTCACCTGCTGGACGATCGACGGGAACAGGCCCTGGCCCTCGAGCGCCGGCTGCGCCTCCCACCGGCTCGCGGTGCCGTCCGCCGCCACCACCCGGTACCGCGGGCAGGCGTCGACGGTGCCGACGAGGTCGGAGAACGCGGTGCGCGCATTCGCCGACCCGGCCAGGAGGACGACCTCCTGGCTGAACCGCACCTGCTTGCCGGCCCACGACCGCGTCGCGAAGCCGATCGGCCGGCGGTCCACCACCGTCACCGCCACCTGACAGCCCGTCGGGGTGATCGTGGTTCCGGTGGGCAGCCCCCACGGCTGCGTGCCCGTGTCGGCGAGCCGCGGGGCGGGCGGTGCGGCGTCGCTCGCCGCCGGCACTGCCGCCGCGAGCTGCTCCGACGTGAGGAACAGCTCGGGCGCGGTCTCGTCGTCGAAGGTGCCGCTCGGCACGCTCGGCGTGGCGGCCCGGGAGTTGGACATCTCCGTCAGCGACGGCTCCGGGGACGACTCGTCGGCGGAGAGCTCGTCGGGCGTCGGCAACGACTCGGGTGAGGCGGGGTCCCCCGCGCCCTCGGTCGGCGCGGCCTTCGACGTCGCGCTCGCCAGGGGTGCCGCGCCGGTCGCGGCGTCGCGCTCCCACGGTCCCCAGGCGAGCACGCCGAGCGCGGCCGCGACGACGACGAGCAGCAGCCACCAGGTGCGCTCGCTCGCGCCCCTGTGCAGCCCGCTCCTGCCCGGCGTGGCCGACACCGGCCGCTCCTTTCGAGTCGTCGCCTAGAAGCCTAGGCGCCGCGGCGTGCCCCGTGCGATGCACCGCGCCGCCGGCTCGCGCCGCCCGCCCGCGTCGCCCGCTCAGCGGGGAGCGATCCCCAGGTTGTGCAGACCCCAGATCGCCGAGTCCGTCAGCGCCTCCCAGGCGGCCTCGATGAGGTTGGGACCAACGCCGACGGTGCTCCAGGACGTCTCCCCGTTGGTCGTCTCGATCAGCACCCGGGTGGTGGCGTCCGTGCCGTGCTGCGTGTCGAAGATCCGCACCTTGAAGTCGATGAGGACGAACTCCTCCAGCTCGGGGTACACGCGCAGCAGCGCCTGGCGCAGGGCGTGGTCGAGCGCGTTGACCGGGCCGTTCCCCTCGCCCGTGGAGACGATGCGCTCGCCGCCGGCGGTCAGCTTGACGGTCGCCTCGGCCATCGCCGGTGTCCCGTGCCCGCCGGCGCGCTCGACGATGGTGCGCCACGACTCGACGGAGAAGTACGTCGGGCGCCCGCCCTCGGCCTCCTCGAGCAGCAGCAGCTCGAACGACGCGTCCGCCGCCTCATAGGTGTAGCCGTTCGCCTCGGCGTCCTTGACGCGGTTGGTGATGCGGGCCAGCACGTCCGGCCGGCCGGACAGGTCGAAGCCCAGCTCGCGGCCCTTGAGCTCCACGGACGCCCGCCCCGCCATGTCGGAGACGAGCATGCGCATGTCGTTGCCCACCGCCGACGGGTCCGCGTGCTGGTACAGGTCGGGGTCCACCCGGATGGCGCTGGCGTGCAGGCCCGCCTTGTGCGCGAACGCGCTGGCGCCGACGTACGGCTGGCGGGCGAACGGCGAGATGTTGGTGATCTCGCTGACCGCGTGCGCGATCTTGGTCAGGTCGCGAAGGCCCCCGCCGTCGAGGGTGCGCAGCACCGGGCGGCCGTGCTTGAGCTCCAGGTTGGCGACGACCGTCAGCAGGTCGGCGTTACCGGTGCGCTCGCCGTAGCCGTTGACCGTGCCCTGCACGTGGGCGCAGCCCGCCTCGACGGCGGCGAGCGTGTTGGCGACGGCGCAGCCGGAGTCGTTGTGGGCGTGGATGCCGAGGATCGGGCCGGGGCCGACGGCGTCGCGGACCGCGGTGACGATCTGGGTCACCCAGGGAGGGAGCATGCCGCCGTTGGTGTCGCACAGCGCGACGACCTCGGCGCCCGACTCGAACGCGGCGAGCACCGCCGCGAGCGAGAAGTCGGAGTCGAACCGGTAGCCGTCGAAGAAGTGCTCGACGTCGACGAACACCCGCCGACCCTCGAGGACCAGGTAGGAGACGGTGTCCCGGATCATCGCCAGCCCCTCCTCCCTCGTCGTGCGCAGCGCGCGCTCGACGTGGCGGATGTCGCTCTTGGCGACGAGGGTGACGATCGGCGTCTCGGCATCGACGAGCGCCCGCACCTGGGGGTCGTCGGACGCCCGGACGCCCGCCTTGCGCGTGGCGCCGAACGCCGCGAGCTCGGCGTTCTTCAGGTCCAGCTCCTTGGCGGCGCGCTTGAAGAACTCCGTGTCCTTGGGGACCGCGCCGGGCCAGCCGCCCTCGATGACGCCGACGCCGAGCTCGTCGAGCAGGGGGGCGATCGCCAGCTTGTCGGCGACCGAGAGGTTGATCCCCTCCTGCTGGGCGCCGTCGCGCAGCGTGGTGTCGTAGACCTGGAACACCGGATGGCTCCTTCGTCGGTGACTGTCACGGGACGGGCTGGGGTGGTACCCGGTACAACAAAAAGACCCCCCGGGGTACGGGAGGTCTGCGCGCCGACTGGTGGGCCGACGCGCTAGCCGATAATCAGCGAGTACTGCTGCACGGCGCCATGGTGACACACGTCCCGGCTGCCGAGAACCCCTGGTCCGCGACCCGGACGCCCGCGCGGTCCGCTCGCCCGCCGGTTACCCGTCTGCCGTCCAACCCCGCCACACGTGTGACGCATGTGACGTGTGTGGCAGGAATCTCGTCACTCCCGTCACTCCAGCACCACGTGTGGCGGGGTAGGACTCCGATGGAGCCGCCACTGTTCTCGGGGCCGACGAAGGAGGCTAGGCCAGCCGGTACAGCCAGCCGTGCCGGTCGGCGGCGCGGCCGTACTGGATGTCCGTCAGCTGCTGGCGGATCGCCAGCGTGACCGGACCGGCCGAGCCGTCGCCGACCGTCAGGTCGAAGTCGTCGGACGCCAGCCGGCCGATCGGGGTCATCACGGCGGCCGTGCCGCAGGCGAACACCTCGGTGACCTCGCCGGACGCCAGCCCTGCGCGCAGGTCGGACAGCAGCACCGGCTCCTCGGAGACCCGGTGCCCGGCCTCGGCGAGCAGCGTGATGATCGACGAGCGGGTGACGCCCTCGAGGATGGTCCCGGAGATGGCCGGCGTAGTGACCCGGCCGTCGGCGTGCACCACCATGACGTTCATGCCGCCGAGCTCCTCGAGCGCCTCGCCGCCCACGTCGAGGAAGCACACCTGCTCGAAGCCCTTGGCGTACGCCTCCTGCTGCGGCAGCAGGCTCGCCGCGTAGTTGCCGCCGCACTTGGCGGCCCCGGTGCCGCCGGGCCCGGCGCGGTGGTAGTCGCGCGCCACCCAGATGGACACCGGCTTGACGCCCGACGAGAAGTACGGGCCCACCGGCGACGCGATGACGAGGAACTCGACCGAGTCGGCCGGCCGCACGCCGAGGAACCTCTCGGACGCGTACATGAACGGCCGCAGGTAGAGGCTGGTCTCCTCCCCCGACGGCACCCAGTCGCGGTCGACGGTGGCGAGGGCGGAGATCGCGCCGAGGAAGTCGTCCTGCGACAGCTCGGGAAGGGCGAGGCGGTGCGCGGAGCGCGCGAAGCGCGCGGCGTTCGCCTGCGGCCGGAACGACCAGACCGAGCCGTCGGCGTGGGCATACGCCTTGAGGCCCTCGAAGATCTCCTGCGCGTAGTGCAGCACGGCGCTGGCGGGGTCGAGCGTCAGCGGGGCGTAGGCCTCGACGCGCCGGTCGGCCCAGCCGCCGCCGCGCGTCCAGCTAACGCGCGCCATGTGGTCGGTAAAGACGGTGCCGAACTTGGGGTGCTCGATCAGGGCCGCGCGCTGTCCGGCGGGCACCGGGTGGTCGGTGCGGCGCACTTCGAACAGGTCGGCGGGGGTGGTGGTGCTCATGAGACAGGCCTTTCGCGTCAGGACGGGGACGACGTTATCCACGCGGACGGCCGGAGCGGGAGCCCTCTCGTCGGGCGCTTCAGATTCGCGCGACGAGGTCGGCACCCACCTCGGCCGTCGACCGTACTCGGGTGCCGCGCTCCGCGAGGTCGGCAGCCACGGCGGCGTCGACCCGCGCGGCCTCGTCGGTGAGCCCGAGGTGCGACAGCAGCATCGCGACCGAGAGCACCGTCGCCGTGGGGTCGGCCTTGCCCTGGCCCGCGATGTCCGGCGCCGAGCCGTGCACCGGCTCGAACATGCTCGGCGCGGTGCGGTCCGGGTTGACGTTCCCGGAGGCCGCCAGGCCGATGCCGCCGGTGATGGCCGCTGCCAGGTCGGTGAGGATGTCGCCGAACAGGTTGTCGGTGACGATCACGTCGAACCGGCTGGGGTTGGTCGCCAGGTAGATCGTCGCGGCGTCGACGTGGCAGTAGTCCACGGTGACGTCCGGGAAGTCGGCGTTGACCGCCTCGACCGTGCGGCGCCACAGGTGGCCGGCGTGCACCAGCACGTTGTGCTTGTGGACCAGCGTCAGCTTCCGCCGCGGCCGCGCCGCGGCCTGCGCGAACGCGTAGCGCACCACGCGCTCGACCCCGAACGCCGTGTTGACCGAGACCTCGGTCGCGATCTCGTGGGGCGTGCCGACCCGCAGCGCGCCGCCGTTCCCCACGTACGGACCCTCGGTGCCCTCGCGGACGACGACGAAGTCGACGTCGCCCGGCGCGGCGAGCGGGCCCGCCAC
>CAZBIO010000019.1:0-9632 GCA_964491965.1 uncultured Cellulomonas sp. | reverse complement strand
CTCGTGTTCCTCATCGACCCGAGCTACCAAGTCGTCACCCTGCTGCCGCAGTACTTCCAGGGACAGTACAACGACGATCAGACGAAGGTCTTGGCAGGCGCACTCCTGACCGCCCTGCCGACAATTATCGCGTACATCTGCCTCCAGAAGTACTTCGAGCGCGGCATGGCGGCGGGCGCCCTGAAGTAGATCTCCGTATACGCCCAGCCGGCCGGTGTGGCCGGCCCGGGTGAGGACGCCCTTGTCGGCGACCTCGTGCATGAACGATCACCCACGAGATGGTTCCCGGCGGTCCAGCGCGCCCCGCGTAGGTGCGTGGTGCAACTGACGACTGTCGTCGGGCGCATGTCTCACAGATGAGAGGGGAAGGAAGGCATGGCTAGATCAATGCAGGCGTCACGAGCAATGTCGATGGTGTGCGTCGCAGTCCTGGCCCTGAGCCTCGCCGGCTGCGGGGACTCGGGCCCCGCAGGTGGCGGCGAGGGCGGCGACAGCTCGTCCGCCGCTGGCGGCGACGGGGGCACCGGTGATGGCGGTGGTGAGACCACCACCATCAACTGGTGGGGTTTCGCGCCCGACGTCACGGTGGCGCAGGGGTACATCGACGCCTTCGAGGCAGCAAACCCCGGGATCAAGGTGGTCTACAAGAACTTCGAGAATTCGGACTACCTGCCGGCGCTGCGGCCGGCTCTGCAGTCAGACGAGGGTCCTGACGTGTTCGAGATCTCCGCGGGAGGTAACGCGGCAGGTATCCAACTACTGCAGGAGTATGCGTACGACCTCACGGACGCGGCCGAGCAGGCTCTCGGTCCTGACTGGAAGGACAAGTACGCGCCCGGGTACATCGATCAGTTGACCTGGCCCGATTCGGGCGTGCTCACGGCACTTCCGCTCGGCGGCGTCGGCGCGCAGATGTTCTGGTACAACAAGACGCTCCTCGACAGCCTCGGGCTTGAGCCCCCGGTCGACTACGACGACTGGGTTGCCCAGTGCGCGACCATCCGGGAGGCGGGCTACAAGTGCATGGCGATGGGCGCCGGGGGTGACATGACGTTCGGCACGGAGCTGTTGCGGACGACGACGTCGTCGGTCGACACCGAGTTCTGGATCAAGGCGCTGAATGGCGAGAGCTCATGGGAGGACCCGGCGTTCTACAATGGCATCGAGAACCTGCGCAACATGATCAAGGACGGCATCATCGAGGACGACGCTATCGGCGTCCAGCAGTACCCCGAGGCCAACAACACCTTCATGGCGGGGCAGGCGGCCTACGTCCAGATGGGCACCTGGTACACCCAGTATGGCGGCAAGGAGTCGCAGACGATAGCGGCACAGGCTGCCGGTGTCGCAGATCCCGAGCCGTTCGTCATGATGCCGATGATGACCCCGAACTTGGGCGGCGAGACACCGGGCATGGTGGCAGAGGTGGAGTTCGGATTTGCCCTCAATGCCAAATCGAAGAACGTCGATGCGGCCACGAAGTTTGCGACATGGTTCAGCACGACCGCCGAGGGGCAGGCGGTGATCCTCCACTATCTCGACATCGGGCTGCCGGCCCTTGCCGGTCTCGGCCCAGACTGGGATGAGATCGACCTCGTCGATCCCGAGGTCCAGGTCCCGGCCTACAAGGCCATGTACCAGGCAGCGGGAGAGACGGCCGAGTCACGTCAGCTGCACCTCTCGACCGAGACCTCCAACGCCTTGGTGATCGCAGTCCAGGAAGCCCTGGCGACGGGCAAGGCCCCCGAGGACATTGCAGCCACGGTGCAAGCCGCGGCGGTGCCGAGGCCGTAATCGTTGCCGTGCGGCCGAGGCGAGCCAGTGCCCGCTTCGGCCGCACGGCCTCAGCCTTCAGCCGTTCACCAGGAAGTCGCCGAAAGGCGAGTACACCCACTCGAGAGCAAGAGAGAACCCAGTGACCCAGTCAGTTCTGTTCATCGGCGGCACCGGCATCATCAGCTGGTCGTGCGTGCGCGAGGCGATTGCCCGAGGATGGGACGTCACCGTCCTCAACCGGGGTCGTTCGGCAACACGTCCCGTTCCCGACGAGGCCGAACTCATCCGTTGTGACGTCCGAGACCAGGCCGCGGCACGGGCCGCCCTCGCCGGGCGGACGTTCGACGTCGTGGCCGACTTCCTCAGCTTCACGGCCGATCAGCTCGCCTCGACGATCGAACTGGTCAAGGGCCGCGTGGGTCAGTACGTGGTGATCTCGTCCGCGGCCGCATACAAGCGGGGGGCGCCCCTCCCGATCACGGAGTCGACGCCGCTGGTCAACCCGTGGTGGCAGTACAGCCGCGACAAGATCGCGTGCGAGGAGTACATCACCGGCCTGATCCGCGGCGAGAACTTCCCGGGTACCGTCGTCCGGCCGGCCCACACGTACGACGCCGGCCTGCTTCCGAGTCTCGGCGGGTGGACCGACATTGCGCGTATGCGCGCGGGACTTCCGGTGGTCGTTCAAGGCGACGGGACGTCGCTGTGGGTCCTCACCCACGCCTCCGACTTCGCCACCTGCTTCGTCGCGCTCTTCGGTGACAGCCGCGCGATCGGCGACACGTTCCACATCACCGGAGACGAGGTGCTGACGTGGAACTCGATCTATGCCGAGCTGGCCCGGGCCGCCGGCGTCGATCGGCCGCGTCTGGTCCACGTCACGTCCGAGGCAATCACCGCCGAGATCCCGGAGATGGGACCGGGGTTGGTCGGGGACCGAACGCACTCCGTCATCTTCGACAGCTCGAAGGTGCGGACCATCGCAACTGAATTCCGGCAGAAGGTTCCGTTCTCCGTCGGCGCGCGCCAGATCATCGAGTTCTACGATGCTCACCCCGAACTCCAGGTCGTCAATCCCACGTGGAATGAGGCGTTCGACCGCCTCGCCGCGCAGGCCGTGGTCAACTGGGAGTGGCAGTAGTCGGGGCGGACCGAAAAGGCATCCCAGACCGGGAACGAGGCGACGCGTGCCCAACCCTGACCTTTCCGTCGGCATCGACGTCGGCGCGAGCAAGATCGTCATGGGGATCGTCGACGATTCAGGACGAGTTCTCCATTCGACCGAGATGAACCCGTGGCAGTTCACGGATCTCGACGACAACATCGAGAACCTGCTGGCCAGGCTCGCGGAACTCATTTCGCCCTACGAGCGCTCGCGATTGAACGACATCGGTGTCGGCTTGCCCGGCACGGTCGACGAGGAGCAGGGCCTGGTCGTCTACACCCCGAACCTGCGGTGGAACGACCTGCCGCTCGCCGGCCGCCTCCGCGAACGAACCGGGCTCCCCGTACACCTCGTCCAGGACACGGCTGCTGCCGCGTGGGGGGAGTACCTCTTCGGCGCGGGGGCCGGCTTCGAGAACGTGGTCTGCGTGACAATCGGCAGTGGCGTGGCATGCGGCGTGATTGTCGGCGGGAGCCTCTACGGAGGTGCGCGTCATACGGCGGGCGAGATCGGCCATCTCCGCGTCGCGAACGACGACCTTCTGTGCGGCTGCGGACGACGGGGGTGTCTCGAAGCCGGTGGCTCCGGGCTTGGTCTGGTGAAGATCTTTCGACGGAATGTCCGCAACGGCTCACCGACGCGACTGCCTGCGGACGAGGCAGATTCTCGGATGATCTTCGACGGCGCGAGGGCCGGGGACCAGACGTGCCAGGCCTCGATCGACGAGATGGTCTCCTACCTGGCGCTCGGCCTCTCGGCTGTGGCAACCGTCCTCACGCCCGACGTGTTGATAATCTCTGGCGGTCTCTCGCGGGAGCACGACCTTCTAGTCGGTCCGTTGACGGAAAGGATCTACGAGGTCTCGTACCGGACGGTCACCGAGAACGTCCGGATCACGCCCGCGGCTCTGGGCTCGGCCGCGCCGCTCGTCGGTGCCGCGGCGCTCCACCGAGCACCCGAGTACGGAGGTAGCTGATACGTCCGGTGCGGCGGATCCCACCCGAGGAGCAGTGGCCAGATGCGTCCCACGATCAAGGACATCGCGCGTGAGGTAGGCGTCAGTCCCAATACCGTGTCGAAGGCGCTCAACGGCAAGGGCCGGATGAGCGCCGAGACGCGCCGGCTCGTCCTCGAGACTGCGAAGCGGTTGGACTACATGCCCAATCGTTCCGCCCGTGCTCTGTCCCGGCGGGAGCTTCGACTGGCTGCCGTCTATCCGGTGGAGCCCGCAGAGTTCTACTCGCACATCTCACGGGGTTTCGCCGACCAAGCCCGCGCCCTCGTGGACCATCGCTGCGTCGTCACGATGTACCCATACCCGTCGATCGAGACGCCGGTCGCCCTGCGCGAGGTGCTGCACTCGGTTCTCGCCGACCAGCCGGACGGTCTGGTGCTGACGTGCTCACACCGGTTCGAGGAGTACGCGGACGTCATCGCCCAGTTCGCCGAGGCGGGCATACCGATCGTCTACGCGACGATCTTCGGCGAAATGGTGCCGGGGGTGGTCGGCGGCATCCGCACCAACACGTACGTCGCGGGGCAGATGGCGGCAGAGCTTCTCGGTCTCGTCATGCCACGGACGCAGGAGCGGAACGTTGCCCTCATGGTCGGCGCCAAGCACCTGCTGGTGTACCAGGAGTGCATTGACGGGTTTACCGCCCTGGCAGCCGGGCGTGCGATCACGGTGGTCGACGTGCTCGAGACCTTCGGGCGAGCCGACCTGGCGTATGAGGCGACGGCGGAGCTCTTCGCGCGGCACGGGCAGATCGACGGGATCTACGTGACGTCACACAACTCGGTGGGTGTCTGCGAGTACCTCGTGGACCACGGACTCGCCGGCGACGTTGCCGTCATCGGGCACGACCTCTACCCGCGACTGAATGACAAGCTTCGCGTGGGGGCGTTGACCGCGACGATCTTCCAGTCCCAGTACGAGCAGGGGCGGGACTCGGTTCGGCTGCTCGCGGAGTACCTGGACTCCGGCGTCGCGCCCGAACGTCCGGTGCAGCTCGTGAACCCGTCGCTCGTCCTGCCAAGCATGATCGACCTCTTTCCCGAGTACGGCTGAGCCCGTTGCGCAGAGCAAGGCGAGTGGGCTACCGTCTGGCGGTGGATTAACGTTGAGGCACAGTGAGGTGCGCATGAAACAGGAAGACGGTGCCGCGGGTGTGCGGCCTACCGCGGCGTTTGGCCCACGGCGGCTCATCTTCAACGGCGCTGACCTGACGGGATGGCGTTCGATTCCGCGCACACCGGTTCCGGAATACCCCGGTGGCCCGTTCCACCCCGACGTCGATGAGGCGTACACCCAGAGGGCGCTTGCCAACTCGGCCCACTGGCACGTCGAGAATGGCGTACTCATCGGTGAGCAGAGTCCGCATGGAAGCGGACTGGGGGGGTACCTCCTGTCGGAGGAGACCTTCAGTGATGTCGAGCTGACGTTCGACGTGCGGCCGGACTGGCCCGTCGACACTGGAGTGCTGGTTCGGAGTACCGCCCTGGGGTCCCAGGGTTTCCAGGTGCTGATCGACCATCGCCAGTCGGGCGGGATCGGCGGCTTCTACGGCAACGGGACCGGAGCCTTCCACGCAGTCGCTTTTGCGATCGACGCGCGCCGCGATGGAAATGGGCGGCCCGCCGGCCTCGTCATCGACGACCCTGCATCGTCGGTCGAGCCAGTGACGCCCGCGAAGCAGGCGCTGCTCTCCTATGCAGCCAGCCCCGAGGAGTTCTTCGCCGCATGGCGGTGGGACGACTGGAACTCGTTCAAGGTGACCTGCATCGGGAGACTCCCGGTCCTCACCAGCTGGATCAACGGAGTGAAGATCTGCGAGGTCGACACCGCCTCGATCGTGTGGCCCACCTATGACCGGGAGGCGGTAGCCACGCTCCTCGGCCCCGCGGGTCATGTGGCCCTCGAGGTACACAACAACGACCCCGGCCTTGGCGAGGGTCGATGGGCCCCCGGCGCTGTCGTCCGCTTCCGCAACATCGCTGTCCGTGAACCCATCGGCGGCGCTACTTCGCACGGCCGCCACGGTGACAGTGCACTCGACTGAAGGGGTCTTCCATATGCGTGCCGACTTCTCCGACGTCCGTGGCTTCAACTACCAGCAGTCCTCGGGCTCGACGAGCCTGGAGAACTGGCTGTACTTCGATCCGAACCTGTTCGAGGTGGAGCTGCGTCGCGGGAAGGAGTACTTCCCGGGCTTCAACACCGTGCGGCTGTGGCTCTCATGGGACGCCTACGAGCGCGGGCCAGCGAAGTTCCTTGAGACGTTCGAGGCAGCGCTGGAGATCACAGACCGCCTTGGCCTGAAGGTCGTCGCATGCCTGTTCAACCGGTGGCACGACCCCGCGGCGTACGACAACGGCGGTGTCTACCTGGATCACTTCCTGACCACCAAAGCGTGGTGCTACTACGTGCCGCGGTACGAGCGCTACGTGACGGATGTGGTCGGTGCGCACAGCGGAGACCCGCGGATCTTGGTGTGGGACGTGTGCAACGAGCCGTTGCCGTACGACGCGTACGACGCGGAGACCATGCCGTTGGTGGAGTCGGAGCTGCGGTGGTTGCGGGCGATGCATGCTGCGATCAAGGCGGTGGATTCGGTGACGGTGGTGGGGATCTCGTCGCACAACAAGCTGGGTATCGAGGGCCTGTCGTGGCTCGAGCCGATGTCCGACGTGCTGCTGATCCACCCCTACTTCATTTACGACGACGCCGTGGAGCTGTACGACGCCGATCGGCGTGCCCGCTACGAGAAGTGGGTGGTGCGGTACGTGGAGTACGGCCACAAGGTCGGCAAGCCGCTGTTGGCCACCGAGACCGCGTGGGGCCACGAGGACGACGACGAGCGCGTGGAGTGCCTGAAGTTCACTTTCGGCACGCTGGCCAAGTACGGGATCGGGTTCCTGGCGCACGCCCTGCACTACAGCGGCGTCGCGGACCTGCATCACCCGATCCCTGGCACACAGGGTGATCTGTCCATGGCCTTCGTCCGGCAGGACGGAACGCTGCGCCCCGGCCACGACATCTTCAATCAGTACTGACGACGACGCCCGCGTAACCTGAGGAGGTCGACATGAAGACCCCTATCTCATTCCATGGTTTCATCCAAATCGGGATCGTCGTCGAGGATATTGAGGCTGCCCTCGAGGCGTGGTGCGACCTGTTCGAAGTTCCTCGTCCAGAGATTCACGTGTCTCAGCCAGCGCCGAATCCTGACGAGTGCTACCGCGGAGCCGTCGCCAACTACGGCTTGAAGGTGGCCGTGATTGACGCCTCGGACCGTGGGTTCGTGATCGAGCTCCACGAGCCCGACAACCATGCGTCGACTTTCCGCGAGTTCCTCGACAAGCACGGTGCTGGCGTGCACCATCTCGGATTCGAGGTGGGTGATGCCCGCGATGCCGTCGTGGAGGAGCTTGCCTCGGGTGGCTACCCGGTCCGCAACCTCGGCCTCTATCCCGGTGGGAGCTGGACTGTTGTCGACAGCGAGGGCGTCCTTGGGGTCAACCTCAACATCAAGCCGCATGCGTAGTCACGGGCATTCAATTGTCCAGTCAGACTTAGGAGAGTCATGTACCAGCCAGGACCCGGACCGCTGCGAATGGGTATCGTCGGCGCCGGTACGTGGGGTGAGACCCATGCCCGCATCTATCAGGCACATCCGCGATGCGAAGTGGTCGCGGTTGCCGATCAAGACTCGCAACGGTCGCGCCAGCTCGCTGCGAAGCTCGGTGTCACACGAGCGTACGGCAGTGCGATAGACATGTTCGACGATGGTGGTCTTGATGCAGTCGCCATCGTCACCCCAGACTTCGCCCACGCGGATGTTGCCGTTGCTGCAGCGGAGCGCGGGCTGCACATGCTGATCGAGAAGCCGCTGGCAACGACGACCGGCGACGTGGAACGGATCACCGCAGCCGTGGACGCCGCTGGCGTGCGAGCGATGGTCGATCTCCACAATCGGTTCTCACCACCATTCAACACGGCTCATGATCAGGTCAGCTCCGGCGGGATCGGTCAGCTCCGGACGGCATATATGCGGCTCAATGATGCGAAATGGGTCGCGACGGAAATGCTGCCTTGGGCGGCCAAGTCGTCCATCCTCTGGTTTCTCGGCAGTCACAGTGTTGACACCCTTCGGTGGATGTTTGATGACGAAGTGACACGCGTCTACTCAGTCGCTCGGTCGGGAGTCTTGCGGGCCCTTGGCGTGGACACGGTTGACGCCTATCTCACGACGCTGGAGTTCTCCCGCGGCGGAATCGCTCAGATGGAGAATGGGTGGATCAACCCAAATGCCATGCCAAACGTGAATGATATCAAGTTCACGGCGGTCGGGGATCGGGGAATGATCTCTATAGACGCTTCAAGCCATAACCTCATTCAGCAGTACACCGATGACAGCGTGGCGGTCCCCGACATTCTCGTGCGCAATTCCATTTTCGGCGAACCGGTCGGTTTCGCATATCAGTCGATCCGTTCCTTTGCAGACGCCCTGGTCTCCGGAGAAGATTTCAAAGTAAGCTTGACCGACGCGGCCAAGGTCAGCGTGATCATCCTGGCGATCATGGAATCGGCCCAGACGGGTCTCCCTGTGGAGATTCATTAGCGCTCCGTCCCAGGGGCGTGGCGCCGCTCGCCCCCCGAAAACCTCACACTCACTACGTGCAATCAGTCTTGAGCGAAAGGACCCTCCTGTGCTTCCCGATTTCTCCGACGTCCGTGGTTTCAACTACCAGCAGTCGTCGGGCACGACGAGCCTGGAGAACTGGCTGTACTTCGACCCGGACCTGTTCGAGGTGGAGCTGCGTCGCGGCAAGGAGTACTTCCCGGGCTTCAACACCGTGCGGCTGTGGCTGTCGTGGGACGCGTACGAGCGGGGGCCGGCGGAGTTCCTCGACACGTTCGAGACGATGCTCGGCATCACGGACCGCCTCGGCCTGAAGGTCGTCGCGTGCCTGCTCAATCGCTGGCACGACCGCGCCGCGTACGACAACGGCGGCGTCTACCTCGACCACTTCCTCACCACCAAGGCGTGGTGCCACTACGTGCCGCGATACGAGACCTATCTGCGTGACGTCGTCGGGCACCACAGCGGCGACCCGCGGATCCTCGTCTGGGACATCTGCAACGAGCCCATGCCGTACGACGTGTACGACGACGAGGTCATGCCGCTGGTCGAGCCGGAGCTGCGGTGGCTCCGGACGATGCACGCGGCCCTCAAGGCGGTGGACTCGGTGACGCCGGTGGGGATCTCGTCGCACAACAACCTCGGCATCGAGGGCCTGTCGTGGCTCGAGCCGATGTCCGACGTGCTGCTGATCCACCCCTACTTCATCTACGACGACACCGCCGAGCTGAAGGACGCGGACCGGCGCGCCCGCTACGAGGAGTGGGTGAGCCGGTACGTGGAGTACGGCCGCAGCGTCGGCAAGCCGCTGCTGGTCACCGAGACCGCGTGGGGCCACGAGGACGACGACGAGCGTGTGGAGTGCCTGCGGTTCACGCTCGGCACCCTCGCCAGGCACGGGATCGGGTTCCTGCCCCACGCGCTGCACTACAGCGGGGTCGCCGACCTGCACCACCCGATCCCCGGCACCGAGGGCGACCTCTACATGGCCTTCGTCTCCCAGGACGGGAGACTCCGTCCCGGCCACGACGCATTCAACGACTACTGAT
>CAZBIO010000018.1:0-15944 GCA_964491965.1 uncultured Cellulomonas sp. | reverse complement strand
CCTTCGCAGCGTCGGCACCGCCCTCGGCGACCAGGAGGCGGTGAGCGCCGCATCGGTGGCGACCGGTGTCGCCGCCGCACGCGACGCGGTCGCGAGCTTCGGCAAGGCGCAGGTCGGGGACAAGACGATGCTCGACGCGCTGTCGCCGTTCGCCGACGCCCTCGCGGCGGCGACCGCCGGCGACGGGTCGCTGACCGCGGCGTGGGGCGACGCGAGCCTCGTCGCGCGGTCGAAGGCAGACGCGACCGCCGACCTGCTGCCACGGATCGGGCGTGCCCGGCCGCACGCGGCGAAGAGCATCGGAACACCTGATCCGGGCGCCGTCTCCATGGCGCTCGTGATCGAGGCCGTAGCCGACGTGCTGCGGCGGGAAGGGGGCGCGTGATGGCCAGTGGGAAGTGGCGGGTCGTCGTCGGGAGCGACGACGCCGGGTACACGTACAAGGAGGCGCTCAAGGCGGACCTGCTCGCCAGCGACCTCGTCGAGAGCGTCGAGGACGTCGGGGTCGACGCCGACGGGCACACCGCCTATCCGGTCGTCGCCATCGCGGCGGCCCAGAAGGTGGCGGCGGGGGAGGCCGACCGGGCGCTCCTCGTCTGCGGCACCGGCCTGGGCGTGGCGATCTCCGCCAACAAGGTCCCCGGCGTCCGCGCGGGCACGGCACACGACAGCTACTCCGTGGAGCGGCTCGTCAAGTCCAACAACGCGCAGGTGCTGACCCTCGGCGAGCGAGTCGTCGGCCTCGAGCTCGCCCGTCGCCTGGTGCGGGAGTGGTTGACCTACCGGTTCGACGAGGCGTCCGCCTCGGCGGCGAAGGTCGAGTTCATCACCCGCTACGAACAGCGTGCGTGAGCAACTGACATGAGTGGTATTGCAGGGGCAGCGACCGGGGGCCCGACCCCGGCGACCTTCGTCGGGGTGAGCCTCAAGATGTACTTCGACCACGAGGCCACGCTCGACTGGGGCCGCCGGGTGACGGCGATCCTGAAGTCGCGCGCCGTCGGGGTCGACTGCGTCGAGGTCGTGCTGCTGCCCAGCTTCCCGTCGCTCGACGAGCTCCAGGCCGTCACGGCCGAGTCCGGCGTCCGCATCGGCGCCCAGAACCTCGCGTCCGAGGACGTCGGCGCCTTCACCGGGGAGGTCTCGGGCCGTTCCCTCGTCCAGGTGGGCTGCTCCTTCGTCGAGGTGGGGCACGCGGAACGCCGCCGGCTCTTCGGCGAGGACGACGCGGTGGTGGGCGAGAAGCTCACCGCGGCGTTCCGGAACGAGCTGGTGCCGATCCTGTGCGTCGGCGAGGTCGAGCGGTCGGACGTCGGCGCGGCCGCCCGCGAGTGCTGCGCTCAGCTGCGGGAGGGCTTCGCTCGGGTGCCCGCCGAGTACGCCGACGCCCGAGTCGTCGTCGCCTACGAGCCCGTGTGGGCGATCGGGGAGGACGAGCCCGCGACTGTCGATCACATCGTGGCGGTGTGCCGGGCCATCCGGGCGTGGCTGGACGAGCACCAACCCGCGCGCCCGGCGCAGGTGGTGTACGGCGGAAGCGCGGGCCCTGGCCTGCTCACGGCGCTGGGATCCGCGGTCGACGGCCTATTTCTCGGACGATTCGCCCATGACCCGGCCATGTTCGGCCGCATCCTTGACGAAGCGATGACAAGGTCCAGTGGACGCGTCGCCTGAGGTCGGCGGACCGGCCTCGCCACCAGGGGCCAGCGTAGGACGGGAGCCATGATGAGCCAGCTGGAGAACGAGTCGCGCCAGTCGCGGCAGGCGTCGCGACGACATGCCGTCTCCGAGACCGTCCTCAAGGAGGGGACGGTGCGCATCGAGGATCTCGCGGAGCGGTTCGCCGTGTCGCTGATGACGGTCCACCGCGACCTCGACGAGCTCGAGTCGCAGGGCGTCCTGCGCAAGTCCCGCGGGATGGCGACGGCCGTGTCGACCAGCCTGATCGAGTCGAGCGACATGTACCGCATCGGCCGCCAGCGAGCCGAGAAGAAGGCGCTGGCCCGGGCGGCGATGGACTACATCGAGCCGGGCCAGGCCGTCTTCCTCGACGACTCGACGACGGTGCGCTACATGGCCGAGTGGCTCCCCGAGAAGACGCCGCTGACGATCATCACGAACGTCCTGACGCTCATCAACGAGCTCAACGAGGTCCGCGGAATCTCGCTCGTCGGGCTGGGGGGCACCTACTACAACTGGTGCAAGTCCTTCATGGGGCGCATCACCACGGAGGAGATCCGCCGGCTGCGGACGGACATCCTGGTGATGTCGACGGCGGCGATCGTCGACGGCTGGTGCTTCCACCAGCAGCAGGAGACCGTCGAGACCAAGCGCGCGATGTTCGAGTCCGCGGCGAAGCGGATCCTGCTCGCCGACCACACCAAGTTCGAGAAGCGCGCGCTGTACGGGATGGTGCACCTGACCGAGTTCGACCACGTGATCGTCGACTCGGGCACCTCACCGGAGTACGTCACCCGCCTGCGGGGCGAGGGCGTCGACGTGATCGTCGCGCCGACGGTCTCGGCGGACGACCAGGGCGCCAGCTGACGCCCAGTCCTTCAACCACTCCACGACGAAGAGGAGCTCGTATGACCACGCCAGTTCCCACGACGATGCGGGCTGCGGTCCTGCACGGTGCGGGGAAGATCCAGATCGAGGAGCGGCCGGTCCCCGTTCCGGAGCCCGACGAGGTGCTCATCCAGGTGACCGCCGTGGGCGTGTGCGGCTCGGACGTCCACTTCTACAAGGAGGGCAAGCTCGGCGACTGGCTCGTCACCGAGCCGCTGGTGCTCGGCCACGAGTCGGGGGGCGTCATCGTCGCCGTCGGCAGCGCCGTGGACCCCGGCAGGATCGGGCACCGCGTGACGATCGAGCCGCAGCACCCGTCGACGACGTCGGCCGAGACGCTCCGCGGCTCCTACAACCTCGACCCCGAGATGCGGTTCTACGCCGTTCCGGGGACGGACGGGGCCTTCCAGGAGTACGTGACCATCCAGTCACACTTCGCGTTCGACGTCTCGGACTCGGTCAGCGACGAGGCGGCGGCGCTCATGGAACCGCTGTCGGTGGCCGTGGCGACGGCACGCAAGGCGCGCTTCGGCCTCGGCACGCGCGTGCTGATCACCGGAGGCGGCCCCATCGGGATCGTCACCGCTCAGGTGGCCCGCGCGTGCGGTGCCTCCGAGATCATCGTCACCGACGTCAGCGCGCAGCGCCGCGAGACCGCGCTGACGTTCGGCGCGACGAGCGTGATCGACCCGACGGTCGTCGACGTCGCCGGCCTCGACCTGCGGGTCGACGCCTTCGTCGACGCCTCCGGTGCGACGGCGGCGGTGCAGAGCGGGCTGCGCAACGTGCGTCCCGAGGGGTACGTCGTCCTGGTCGGCATGGGCGTGGAGACGGTTCCGCTCCCGGTTCCCGTCATCCAGAACAACGAGCTCTGGGTGACCGGGATCTTCCGGTACAACAACACGTGGCCCACGGCGGTCCAGCTCGTCGAGTCCGGGGCGGTGGACCTCGACCGCATGGTGACGAACCACTACGGGCTGGCCGATGTCGAGGCCGCGCTTAACTCCACCGTGCTCCCCGGCACCATCAAGTCGGTGGTCACGCCGAACCGCTGACCGCTCGGCGGGTTCCCGCCACCAGCCCGATCGCCCCGGGCCACGCCCGTCACGGCCCGGGGCGATCGCATCACCCGTTCGGGTAGTCGCCTGCGCGGCTGCGGGTGCAGGTTCGGGACGTGGGCGTTGATACTGACGCCGTGTCTGATCATCTGGCGCCGGAGTCCGTGCTCGACGCGCTGCCCGACGGCGTCTACGTGGTGAACCGGACCCGGACCGTCACCTACTGGAACGCGGCGGCCGAGGCGCTCAGCGGGTACACGGATGCCGAGGTGATCGGCCACCGTTGCGGTGGGAGCCTGCTCAGCCACGTCGACGAGGACGGGATCTCGCTGTGCGGCGACCGGTGCCCGCTGATGGCGACGCTCGACGACGGGCTGACCCGCGAGGTCAGCGTGCTGATGCGCCACCGCGACGGGCACCTGGTGCCGGTCGAGATGCGCGCCGCGCCGCTGCGGGACGAGAGCGGCGCCATCGTCGCCGCCGTCGAGACCTTCCGGGACGACGCCGTCCGGGCCGGACAGGAGCACCGCGTGCGCGAGCTCGAGGTGGTGGCGGGCATCGACCCCCTGACGGGCGTCGGCAGCCGCCGCGGTCTCGAGGTGCACATGCTCGACCGCCTGGCGGCGCTGCGGCACCGGAACGTGCCGCTCGGGGTGCTGATGCTCGACCTCGACGGCTTCACGGCGCTCAACGACGGCCATGGGCACGCCGCGGGGGACCAGGCGCTGCGCGTGGTGGCGCGCACCATCCAGCAGTGCCTGCCCGGCCGCGGGCGCGCGTTCCGGTACGGCGGCGAGGAGTTCGTCGCGCTCGTCACGGACGACGACCTGGTGACGCTCGGCGCGCGGCTGTGTGCCTACGTCGAGGAGTCGCGGATAGTTTCCCGCGGCGAGGCGTTGCGCGTGACGGTGTCGATCGGCGGCACCATGGCGTCCGCGGGTGAGGACTTCACGGACGTGCTTCGGCGCGCGGACCGGCTGCTGTCGCAGGCCAAGAGGGCCGGCGGCAACTGCGCCGTGACGGACGCACCCCCCGACGCTCCCGTATGAGGAGCGTTGTCGCCGACACCGAGGAGTGCGCATGACTGCCCCGTCCCTCGACCTGACGTTCTCCCTGACCGGGAAGGTCGCGCTCGTCACGGGCGGCGGTTCCGGCATCGGCGCCGCGATCGCGGCGGCGTACGCCCGGAAGGGTGCGGTGGTCGCGATCGCCGACCTCGACCTCGACGCCGCGAGGCGCACGGCCGACGCGGTCGGCGGGCGGGCGTTCGCCTGCGACGTGGCCGACCCGGCCTCGGTCGAGGGCGCGGTCGCGGCGGTCATGGAGGCGTTCGGGCGGATCGACATCCTGGTCAACAGCGCCGGGATCGTCGCCCTGGCGCCGGCCGAGGACCTGCCGTTCGACCACTGGCAGCGGACGATCTCGGTGAACCTCACGGGGACCTTCGTCGTGTCGCAGGCCGTCGGACGCCGGATGCTCGAGGCGGGGAAGGGCACCATCGTCAACCTGGCCTCGCAGGCCGGTTCGGTCGCGCTCGACGGACACGTCGCCTACTGCGCCTCGAAGTTCGGCGTCATCGGGCTCACCAAGGTCCTGGCGTCCGAGTGGGCGGGCCGCGGCGTCACCGTCAACTCGATCTCCCCGACGGTGGTGCTCACCGAACTGGGCCACCGGGCCTGGGACGGCCCGAAGGGCGAGGCGCTCAAGAAGCTGATCCCGGTGGGTCGGTTCGCCGAGCCGGAGGAGATCGCCGCGGCCGCGGTGTTCCTCGCGTCCGACGAGTCGGCGATGGTCAACGGCGCCGACCTGGTGGTCGACGGGGGCTACACCATCCGCTGAGGGCGGGGTGCGCCGCTAGAGCGACGCCCCTGCGCCGTGCTCGGCGTGCAGCCGGTCGGTCTCGTCCTGCACGTGGGTGGCGACCGATGCGTACTTGCCCTGGTGCTCCCGCGCGTGGTGCGCGCAGAACAGGAGCTCTCCCACGGGCAGCACGACGCGCACGTATGCCTGGGCTCCGCAGCGGTCGCAGCGGTCGGCTGCGGAGAGCGGGGCGAGGGTCTCGGTCGCGTTCACGAATCCATGGAACCACCCCGCGGTCCCGTTTCTGTCCTCGGGAGCGGGTGGTTCGCCGTCCGCGTACAGAATCGTGACGTCACGTCACCTTCCCGTGACTCCACCGCGACATCAGGGGGTCGGCGGAAACGTGCGCGAAACACTCCGGCTCACATCGTGAGACGAGCGCGGGAGCCCGGCGCGTCGCCGCGTTGCCGGCCGGCCGCCGCGAGCCGCCGCAGGGCTGTCGTCGGCCCCCGTTAGCATCACCTGCGTGACCACCACCTCCCCCCAGTCGAGCTACACGGCCCGACACCTGTCGGTGCTCGAGGGCCTGGAGGCGGTTCGCAAGCGGCCCGGCATGTACGTCGGGACCACCGACAGCCGCGGCCTGATGCACTGCCTGTGGGAGATCATCGACAACTCGGTCGACGAGGCGCTGGGCGGCTTCTGCCGACGCATCGAGGTGGTGCTGCACGCGGACGGGTCGGTCGAGGTGCGTGACGACGGGCGCGGCATCCCCGTGGACATCGAGCCGAAGACGGGCCTGTCCGGCGTCGAGGTCGTCTTCACCAAGCTCCACGCCGGCGGCAAGTTCGGTGGCGGCTCGTACGCCGCGTCGGGCGGCCTGCACGGCGTCGGCGCGTCCGTGGTCAACGCGCTGTCCGCCCGCCTCGACGTCGAGGTGGACCGCGGCGGGCGGACGTACGGCATGACGTTCCACCGCGGCGAGCCCGGCACGTTCTCCGGCGACGGGCCCGACGCGCCGTTCGAGCCGTTCGTCTCGGGCTCGGACCTGACGATCGTCGGGAAGACGGCGAAGAGCGTCTCCGGCACGCGCGTGCGGTACTGGGCGGACCGCCAGATCTTCCTGTCCTCGGCGACCTTCTCGTACGACGAGCTCGCCACGCGCGTGCGCCAGACGAGCTTCCTGGTGCCGGGCCTCGAGATCGTGCTGCGCGACGAGCGCGGCCTGCCGGGCACGCCGGGGGAGCATGGTCCGCATGTCGAGACCTTCCGGCACACCGGGGGCGTCGTCGACTTCGTCGAGCACCTGGCGCCCGATACGAAGGTGACGGAGATCTGGCACCTGACGGGGTCGGGGGAGTTCACGGAGACCGTCCCCGTGCTCGACGAGCGCGGCCACATGACGCCGCAGGACGTGGCGCGCACCTGCGAGGTCGACGTTGCGCTGCGCTGGGGCACCGGGTACGAGACGGACGTGCGCAGCTTCGTCAACATCATCGCCACGCCGAAGGGCGGCACCCACGTCGCGGGGTTCGAGCAGGCGCTGCTCAAGGCGGTGCGGGACGCGGTCGCCGCCAACGCCCGCCGGCTGAAGGTCTCGACGAAGAACGGCGACGAGCGCCTCGAGAAGGACGACGTCATGGCCGGGCTGACCGCCGTGGTCACCGTCCGGCTGGCCGAGCCGCAGTTCGAGGGCCAGACGAAGGAGGTGCTGGGCACCGCCGCGGTGCGCGGCATCGTCGCGAAGGTCGTCGGCGGCGAGCTGGCGGCGACGCTCGGCTCCACCAAGGGCGCGGTCAAGGCACAGGTCAACTCGCTGCTGGACAAGGTCGTCGCCGAGATGCAGGGGCGCCTGGCGGCGCGCAAGCAGAAGGAGATCTCGCGGCGCAAGACGGCGCTGGAATCGAGTTCCCTTCCGCCGAAGCTCGCCGACTGCCGCATCGACGACGTCGCGCGCAGCGAGCTGTTCATCGTCGAGGGCGACAGCGCGCTCGGCACCGCCAAGCTCGCCCGCTCGTCGGACTACCAGGCACTGCTGCCGATCCGCGGCAAGATCCTCAACGTCCAGAAGGCGTCGATCTCGGACATGCTCCACAACGCCGAGTGCGCGGCGATCATCCAGGTGGTCGGCGCCGGCTCGGGCCGCACGTTCGACCTGGAGACCGCGCGCTACGGCAAGGTGATCCTCATGACCGACGCGGACGTGGACGGCGCCCACATCCGCACGCTGCTGCTCACGCTGTTCTACAAGTACATGCGGCCGATGGTCGCGCAGGGCCGGGTGTACGCGGCGGTGCCGCCCCTGCACCGCATCGAGCTGACGGGCAACCGCAAGGCCGACGAGGACAAGTACATCTACACGTACTCGGAGGCGGAGCTCGCGGCGACGCTGCGCCGTCTCGACAAGGCGGGCCGCCGCTACTCCCAGGACATCCAGCGGTACAAGGGCCTCGGCGAGATGGACGCGCAGCAGCTGTCCGAGACGACCATGGACCCGCGCTACCGCACGCTGCGGCGCGTGACCGTCGCGGCCGCCGAGCGCGCCGAGCAGGTGTTCGAGCTGCTGATGGGCTCCGACGTCGCGCCGCGCCGCGACTTCCTCGTCGACCGCGCCGACTCCCTGGACCGGAGCAGGATCGACGCGTGACCTCTGCGAGGATGTCCGCCGTGATCCCGAGGACCCCGAGATGACCGACGTGCTCGACCTGCAGGACGTGACGATCGTCCGCGGGGCCACCACCATCCTCGACCATCTGACGTGGACGATCCGCGAGGGCGAGCGGTGGGTGGTGCTGGGCCGCAACGGCGCCGGCAAGACGACGCTGCTGCAGGTGGCCTCCGGCCGGATGCACCCGACGAGCGGCACCGCACAGCTGCTCGGCGAGCGGATGGGCCAGGTCGACGTGTTCGAGCTGCGGCCGCGGATCGGCCTGTCGAGCGCGGCGCTCGCCGACCACCTGCCGTCCGGCGAGCTGGTCCGCGACGTGGTGATCACTGCGGCCTACGGCGTGACGGGCCGCTGGCGCGAGCGGTACGAGGAGCTCGACGAGGCACGCGCCAACGACCTGCTGACGGTGTTCGGCGTCGACCACCTGGCCACCCGCTACTTCGGGACCCTCTCGGAGGGCGAGCGCAAGCGCGTCCAGATCGCGCGTGCGCTGATGAGCGACCCCGAGCTCCTGCTGCTCGACGAGCCCGCGGCCGGGCTGGACCTCGGCGGGCGTGAGGAGCTCGTCGGGGCGCTCGCCGAGCTGGCGCGCGACCACCGGTCGCCGGTGCTGGTGCTGGTGACCCACCACGTCGAGGAGATCCCGCCCGGGTTCACCCACGCACTGCTGCTGCGCGCGGGGACGGTGCAGGCGGCCGGGCCGCTCGACGAGGTGCTGACCGCGGAGAACCTGTCCGCGACGTTCGGCATCCAGCTGCACCTGCACCACTCGGCCGAGCGGTGGGCGGCGCGCGCCGTGGCGTCCGACGTGCGCACCGGGGCGCACTGACCCGGCCCGCACGCGACCCGACCGACTCCAGCCCCCGGCGTGGCGGTTCGCGCTAGGGTCGAATCGAACGGCGCCGCCGCCCGATCTCCGATGGGGGAGTCCGGCGGCTGCCGCGCGAGAGGGGGAGACGTGGCCTGGCTGTGGTGGCTCGGCGCGGCGCTGCTCTTGGGGATCGGCGAGATCCTGTCGCTCGGGCTCGTGCTGCTGATGTTCGCCGGCGGCGCGCTCGCCGGCGCTGCCGCGGCCGCGCTCGGCGCCCCGCTCTGGGTGCAGGGGATCGTCGCGGTCGCCGTCTCGGTGGTGCTGCTCGGCGCGCTGCGCCCCTGGCTGCTGCGCCACCTGCGCCGCCGAGAGCCGCTCGTCGAGACCAACACCGCGGCGCTCGTCGGGCGGGACGGCGTCGCCGTGACACCGCTGGCCGCGAACGGCGGCCGGGCGAAGATCGGCGGCGAGGTATGGACCGCGCGCACCACCGGCGCGCGGCTGGCGACGGGCACGCGGGTGCGCGTCACCCGGATCGACGGCGCCACGGCCGTCGTCGAAGCGATCGAGGAGTGACATGAACGACGTGGGACAGCTGGTCGGCATCATCGTCCTGGCGCTCGTCGGCCTGTTCGTCGTCATCGCGCTGGTCCGCGCGGTGCGGATCGTGCCGCAGGCGGAGGCGTACGTCGTCGAACGCCTGGGCCGCTACTCCCGCACGCTAGACGCGGGCCTGCACCTGCTGGTGCCGTTCATCGACCGCGTCCGCGCGAAGGTGGACCTGCGGGAGCAGGTGGTGTCGTTCCCGCCGCAGCCCGTGATCACGTCCGACAACCTCGTAGTGTCCATCGACACGGTCATCTACTTCCAGGTGACCGAGCCGCGCGCGGCCGTGTACGAGATCGCGAACTACTACGTCGGCATCGAGCAGCTGACGGTGACCACGCTGCGCAACGTCATCGGCACGATGGACCTCGAGCAGACGCTGACCAGCCGCGACCAGATCAACGGCCAGCTGCGCGGCGTCCTCGACGAGGCGACGGGCAAGTGGGGGATCCGCGTCAACCGCGTGGAGCTCAAGGCGATCGACCCGCCGCCCAGCATCCAGGGGTCGATGGAGCAGCAGATGCGCGCCGAGCGCGACCGCCGCGCCGCGATCCTCACCGCCGAGGGCGTCAAGCAGAGCAAGATCCTCACCGCCGAGGGCGAGAAGCATGCGCAGGTGCTGCGGGCCGAGGGCGACGCCCAGGCCGCGGTGCTCCGGGCCGAGGGCGAGGCGCGCGCGATCCTCCAGGTGTTCGACGCCGTCCACCGCGGCGACGCCGACCCCAAGCTGCTGGCGTACCTGTACCTCGACATGCTGCCGAAGATCGCCTCCGGGCCGTCGAGCACCATGTGGTTCCTGCCCGCCGAGCTGTCCGGCGCGCTCGGACAGCTGGCGAATGCGTTCGGGGCCCCCCCGCCGGAGCCCCCGCCGGCGGGGCGGCCCGCCGGGACCTCGCCCCAGGGCTCCGGGCTGCCGCCGATGTCGCTGCCCAGCGCGGCCGAGGCGATCGCCGAGGCCCGGCGCCAGTCCGAGCGGGCGACCGCCGACGCCACGGCCTCCGGGTCGGCCAGCGGGCTGCCGTTCAACCCCGAGTACGAGGTGGGCCAGCAGCCGAGCGGCGTGCCGCCCCGGCCGGTGCCGCCGACGCCTCCGGTGCCGCCGACGCCTCCGGCCCCGCCGGAGGAGGAGTCCGAGGGCGAGGAGAATCGCTGACGCCTCGCGTGGCGACTTGCTGAGTGAGTGCTCACTCACTTAGTCTCGGCGGGTGCACGTCACCCCGGCACGCGCCGGTCGTGCGGCCCCGTTGCCGCCCGACGAGCGCCGTAGCGCCATCCTCGCCGCTGTGCTGCCGGTGGTCCGCGCCCGCGGCGTGGAGGTCACCACGCGCGAGCTCGCGGAGGCGGCCGGCGTCGCCGAGGGCACGCTGTTCCGCGTGTTCGACGACAAGGCGTCGCTGCTGAGCGAGGCCGTGGCGACCGCGCTGGACCCGGCGGACGACATCGAGCGCCTCGGCGCGATCGACACCGCGCTGCCCCTGGAGGAGCGCGTCACCGCCGCGATCCGGCTCGGCGCCGCCCGCATCGAGGACATGACGCTCTGGATGTCGCTGATGCACCGGCTCGGCCGGCGCGCGGAGTCGTGGCACGGCGGGGGTGACCCGGCGGCGAAGAGCGAGTGGGTGCGGCGGCAGCGGACGTCGATGCTGCTGGTCCGCGCCCAGCTGCGGCGCCTGCTGGAGCCCGACGAGCGCCGGCTCCGCCACCCGGTGGACACCGTCGTCGACCTCCTCGAGCTGACCCTGGCGGGCGCGATCGCGCAGTCCGCGAGCCGCCTGCGGGGCGGCACCGAAGCCCAGCCACCCGACCCGGCGCTGCTCGCCGAGTTCTTCCTCAACGGGGTCGTCGGCCCCGTCGACCCGGACCCCAGCGGTCCCACCAGCCCCACCCACGCCTGAACGGGAGTCCCATGCTGGTCCGTCTGCTCCGCGAACACCTGCGCCCGTATGCCGGCGCGGCCGTCGCGGTGGTGTTCCTCCAGATCGTGCAGGTGGTGGCAACGCTCTACCTGCCCAGCCTCAACGCCGACATCATCGACCGGGGCGTCGCCAAGGGCGACACCGGGGAGATCTGGCGGCTCGGCGGCATCATGCTCGCCGTCAGCTTCGCCCAGGTGGTCTGCGCGATCGCCGCCGTCTACTACGGCGCACGCACGGCGATGGCCCTCGGCCGCGACCTGCGCGCCCGCCTGTTCGACCGCGTGCAGGCGTTCAGCCAGCAGGAGATGGGCAACTTCGGCGCACCGACGCTCATCACGCGCACGACGAACGACGTGCAGCAGGTCCAGATGGTCGTCTTCATGACGTTCTCGATCATGCTGATGGCGCCGATCATGCTGGTCGGCGGCGTGATCATGGCGCTCCAGGAGGACGTCGAGCTGTCGGGGGTCCTGCTCGTCGTCGTGCCCATCCTCGGGGTGGTCGTCGCGTGGGCGGTGACCCGGATGGTGCCGTGGTTCCGCCGGATGCAGAAGCGGATCGACGCGGTCAACCGGGTGATGCGCGAGCAGCTGGCGGGCGTGCGGGTCATCCGCGCCTTCGTCCGCGAGCGGCGCGAGGGCGAGCGCTTCGCCGCGGCGAACCGCGACCTGTTCGAGGCCGGCCTGCGGACAGGCCTCTACATGGCGGTCCTCTTCCCGCTGGTGATGTTCGTCATGAACGCGACGAGCACGTCCGTGCTGTGGTTCGGAGCGAAGCGGATCGACTCCGGCCAGATGCAGATCGGCGCCCTCACCGCGTTCATCATGTACATCGTCTTCATCCTCATGGCCGTGATGATGAGCTCGATGATCTTCGTGATGGTGCCCCGCGCCATGGTCTCGGCCGAGCGCATCGCGGCGGTCATCGACACGGCCCCGACGGTGCTGCCGCCGGCCCGGCCGGTGGCGTTGCCCGCCGGGCCCGCGCGGGGACGGCTCGAACTGGCCGACATCGAGTTTCGCTACCCGGGCGCCGAGGACCCGGTGCTCCAGGGCATCACTCTGCTGGCGGAGCCCGGCCGGACCACGGCGATCATCGGCTCGACCGGATCCGGCAAGACGACCCTCCTCAACCTCGTGCCGCGGCTGTACGACGTGACCGGCGGGTCCGTGCGGATCGGCGGCGTCGACGTGCGCGACCTCGCGCCGGACGACCTGTGGGGGCTCGTCGGGCTGGTGCCGCAGCGGCCCTACCTGTTCTCGGGGACCGTGCGCTCGAACCTGCAGTTCGGGGCGCCGGACGCGACGGACGACGAGCTCTGGCACGCGCTCGAGGTGGCGCAGGCGCGTGACTTCGTCGAGCAGATGGAGGGTGGGCTCGACGCGCCGATCGCGCAGGGCGGCACCAACGTCTCGGGCGGGCAGCGACAACGGCTCGCCATCGCGAGGGCGATCGCCAGGAGACCCGCGATCTACCTGTTCGACGACTCGTTCTCCGCGCTCGACTACACCACGGACGCGGCGCTGCGCGCGGCGCTGGTCCCCGAGACGCGGGAGGCGACGGTGCTCGTCGTCGCCCAGCGCGTCGCGACGATCCGCACCGCGGACCGGATCGTCGTGCTCGACGACGGCCGAGTGGTCGGCGTCGGCACCCACGCGGAGCTCCTCGAGAGCAACGCGACCTACCAGGAGATCGTGTACTCGCAGCTGTCGGCCCAGGAGGCGGCGTGATGTCCAAGGCCGACGACAACGGCGTCACCAAGACCCAGGCGCCGGCGCGTCCGGTGCGACGCGGCCACATGGGCGGGCCGATGGGCGGCATGGGCATGCCCGGCGAGAAGTCCAAGGACTTCCGCGGCTCCGCGCTCCGCATGGTGGGCCTGCTGCGGCCCGAGCGGGTCCGGATGGCGTGGGTGGTGGTCCTCGGCCTGCTGTCGGTGGCCGCGGCCGTCGCCGGCCCCAAGATCCTCGGGCGCGCCACCAACGTCATCTTCGAGGGCTTCATCGGGAAGGCGATCGTCTCGCAGCTGCCGCCGGGCGTCGATGCGTCGAGCGTCACCGTCGGGCAGCTGATCGAGGCGCTGCGCGCCCAGGGGCAGACGCAGCTGGCCGACATGCTGTCCGGGCTGCCGGGGATCGTCATCGGCCAGGGCGTCGACTTCGACCGGCTGCTGGGGATCCTGCTCGTCGTCCTGGCGATCTACGCCGCGTCCTCGCTGTTCGGCTGGATCCAGTTCCGCCTGACGACGCGCGTGGTGCAGAACGCCGCGTTCCGGCTGCGCAGCGACGTCGAGGCGAAGCTCGGGCGGCTGCCGCTGTCCTACTTCGACCGCCAGCCGCGCGGCGAGCTGCTGTCGCGCGTCACCAACGACATCGACAACGTCGCGCAGACGATGATGCAGACGTTCTCGCAGCTGATCACCTCGGTGCTCACCGTGCTCGGCGTGCTCGTCATGATGCTGACGATCTCGCCGCTGCTGACGGTGGTCGCGCTGGTCACCATCCCGCTCGCGCTCGGCATCGCCGGTGCGATCGCGCGCCGCTCGCGGCCGCAGTTCGTCGCGCAGTGGACGCACACCGGCACCCTGAACGCCCACATCGAGGAGATGTTCACCGGGCACGCGCTGGTCACCGTGTTCGGCCGGCAGCGCCAGGCGGCGGCGACGTTCGCGGAGCGCAACGGCAAGCTCTACGAGGCGAGCTTCAAGGCCCAGTTCATCTCCGGCATCATCCAGCCGGCGCTGGGGTTCATCTCGAACCTCAACTACCTCATCGTCGCCGTCATCGGCGCCCTCCGGGTGGCGTCCGGGACCATGACGCTGGGCGACGTCCAGGCCTTCATCCAGTACAGCCGCCAGTTCACGCAGCCGATCACCCAGATCGCGGCGATGGCCAACCTGCTCCAGTCCGGCGTGGCGTCGGCCGAGCGCGTGTTCGAGCTGCTGGACGCCGACGAGCAGACGCCCGACCCGTCGCCGGCGGCGACGCTCGAGCGGCCGATCCGCGGCCGGGTGGAGTTCGAGCACGTCGAGTTCCGGTACGACCCGGAGACGCCGCTGATCGGCGACCTGTCGCTGGTGGCCGAGCCGGGGCAGACGGTGGCGATCGTCGGGCCGACCGGGGCGGGCAAGACGACCCTGGTCAACCTCATCATGCGGTTCTACGAGGTGGGCTCCGGACGGATCACGCTCGACGGCGTCGACACCCGGACGCTGACGCGCGACGAGCTGCGCTCGCAGATGGGCATGGTGCTCCAGGACACCTGGCTCTACGAGGGCACGATCGCGGACAACATCGCGTACGGGGTGGACGGCGCGACGCGCGAGCAGGTGGTCGCGGCCGCGTCGGCGACGCACGTCGACCGGTTCGTGCGCACACTGCCGGACGGGTACGACACAAAGCTCGACGACGAGGGCGGCGCGCTGTCGGCGGGGGAGAAGCAGCTGCTGACCATCGCCCGCGCGTTCCTCGCGGACCCGGCGATCCTCATCCTCGACGAGGCGACGAGCTCCGTGGACACCCGCACCGAGGTGCTGGTGCAGCACGCGATGGCGGCGCTGCGCGAGGGGCGCACGTCGTTCGTCATCGCGCACCGGCTGTCGACCATCCGCGACGCCGACCTGATCGTTGTCGTCGAGCACGGCGACATCGTCGAGCAGGGCACGCACGCCGAGCTGCTGGAGGCCGGCGGCGCGTACGCGCGGCTGTACCAGAGCCAGTTCGCCGCCGCGGCGGTCGAGGAGGCGTAGGCGCAGGCCAACGTGGCAGGGCGGCTCCGGGTGGGCCGCCCTGCCCCTACGCTGAGACACGTGGCGCTCGTATCGTTTCGATCGGAACGGCGGGACGCACCCCGGCTGCGCCGGGACTCCCTGACCCTGACGCTCTACGTCACCTTCATGTCGTGGGGCTGGTTCCTCTATGCCTACAGCCCCAGCGTCCCGCTCCTCGCGGCCGACCAGGGGATCAGCGACGCCCAGGCGGGCCTGCACGGCACGGCGATGGCCGCGGGCGGCCTGCTGTCGGCCTTCGTCACGCCACGCGCCGTGCTGCGGTGGGGGCGGCGCGCGACGATCATCGGCTCCTGCCTGGCGCTGGCGGCCTCGATCGGCGCGTTCCTGCTCGGCCCGAGCCTGCCGTGGACGCTCGGCGCGCTGTTCGTCGTCTCGGTCAGCGGCAACGTGATGTTCTCCTCGACGCAGGTGGGCCTGGCGTTGCACCACGGTCCGGCGGCCACCGCCGTCATCACGGAGGGCAACGGTCTGGGCAGCGCGGTGGGGCTGCTCGCGCCGCTGACCGTCGGGGCGACCGTCGCACTCGGCTGGGGGTGGCGGCCGGCCGTGCTGGTGGCGTCCCTCGGCCTCGTCGTCGCGGCCGGGCTCATCTCGCGCCTGCCTCCGGCGCGCGTGCTCACGGGTCGGCCGCGCAGGGTCGTGGCGCCGCCCGACGACGGCGTGCCCGACGCGGCCGCGCCCACGGGTGCCGCGGCACCGGTCGCCGCCCCTGACGCCGCGCCCTGGC
>CAZBIO010000017.1:0-5454 GCA_964491965.1 uncultured Cellulomonas sp. | reverse complement strand
GTCTCCTCCACTGTTCGGTCGATTCTCTCCACTGCCGGGTCGGCGAGGTCGGGAGTGGTGGGGTCGTGGAGTCGTGGCGGTCAGGGGGCGGCGGACCAGCCGGTGCTCGGCACGCCGACCACGGCGATCTCGTCGCGGCGGTCGCTGAACAGCCGCAGGATCGACACGGAGCCGGGCGCGACCCGCAGCTGGCTCCAGGACCCGGGCTGGGCGCCCATGCCGACGCCGACCATCGCCCGGATCGCCACGGCGTGGCTGACGACCACCACCGTCCGCGGCCCGCCGAGCGCCTGGAGCGGGGCGGGGCGGGCGCGCCCGCGGGCGCCGCCGTCGGCCCCCGACTCGCCCCCGGGCCCCGGCGGGCGGACCCGGCCCGTCGTGTGCCACGGCACGAGCAGGCCGGGCCAGCGCCGCTCGATCTCGTGGTCGGTCAACCCCTGCCAGTCGCCGAAGTTCGCCTCCTGGAACGCGGCATCGGTCTCGAGCGGGAGGCCGAGCCGCTCCGCGACGATCGCCCCCGTCTCCTGCGTGCGCACCATCGGCGACGCGATCACCAGGCTCGGGTACTCGACGTCGTCCCAGAGGTCCTGGCCGATGTGCTCGACGAGCGCGGCGGCGTCGACCGCCTGCTGCCGCCCGGTCTCGTCGAGTGGCGGGCCGGGCTCCCCCGAGCCCGAGTAGCCGTGCGCCCGCGTCATCTCGGTCTGGCCGTGCCGCACCATCACGATGGTGACGGGCGCCTCGGCGTCGAACCGGACGCCGACGCCGGACGGGCGCGGGGGGCGGTCGCCCTCGGTCACGCCTCGCCCCGCACCAGGATCCGCCCGCACTCCTCGCAGCGGACCACCTGGTCGGCGGGCGCCGCCTTGATGGCCTCGAGGTCGAGCGGGTTGAGCTCCATGCGGCAACCCTGGCACTGGCGGCCGACGAGCGCAGCGGCGCCACGGCCGGCCAGCTGGCCGCGCAGTTTCTCGTAGAGGGCCAGCAGCCCGGCGTCCAGGCCCTCGGCGGCGGTGGCCCGCTCCGAGCGGACCCGCGCCGACTCGGTGTCGAGCTCCGCGAACGCGGCGTCCCGCTCGGCCGTCGTCTCGGCGCGCTGCGTCTCGACCTGCGCGTGCGCGGTCTCCAGCTCGTCGAGCGCGGCGGTGTGCGCCTCGAGGCGCTCCATGACGTCGAGCTCGACCTCCTCGAGCTCGGCCCGCCGCCGCGCGAGCGACTCCAGCTCGCTCGTCAGCCCCAGGGCCTCCTTCGCGGACACCGCGCCGGAGTCCAGCCGGTCCTGGTCCCGCCTGGCACGCACGCGGACCTGCTCGACGTCGCCCTCCGCCTTCGTCAGCTCGCGGCGCAGGTCGCCCGCGGCGGTCCGGCTCGCGACGAGCGCGGTCGCCAGGTCCGCCTCCCGCGTCGCCAGGTCCGCCAGACGCGCGAGCGCCGGCACCTCCGTCCGCCGGTGGGCGAGCCGGTCCAGCTGGGTGTCCAGGTCCTGCACGACGAGCAGGCGTCGCTGGTCGGCGACGGGGGCGGTCGTCACACGCTGTCCTTCCGGTCGGTGGCCACGTGTCCGGTCCACGGGTCCGTGACCTGGGAGCTGACGCGGGTGTCCACGGTAGCGCCCGCCGCCGCGAGGTCGGCGACGAGCAGGTCGGCCGCCCGCGCCAGCCACGGCCACTCGGACGCGAAGTGCGCGGTGTCGACGAGCGCCGGGACGCCCCGACCCTCGAACACGGCCCGCTCGCGCGCCTCGGACGCCGGGTGGTGGCGCAGGTCGGACGTGACGTAGGCGTCGACGCCCGCGGCGCGCACCGCGTCGAACTCCGAGTCCCCGGCGCCCGCGAGCACGGCCACGCGTCGCACGACGAGCCCGGGGTCGCCCGCGTAGCGGACGCCCTGCGCGGTGGCGGGCAGCGCTGCGGCCACGCGACGGGCGAACGCGTCGAGGGTCTCGGGCTCGGGCAGCCGCCCCACGCGCCCCAGGCCGATCGACTCGTCCTCGGCCAGCGCGACGAGCGGCTCGAGGTCGAGCAGCCCGATCGCCTCCGCGAGCGCGTCCGCGACGCCGCCGGCCGCGGCGTCCGCGTTGGTGTGCGCGCCGTACAGCGCGACGCCCGCCCGCACCAGGCGGTGCACCACCGCCCCCTTGAACGTCGTGGCGGCGACCCCGTGCACGCCGCGCAGGAACAGCGGGTGGTGGGTGACCAGAAGGTCGGCGCCCCACGCGATGGCCTCGTCGGCCACTGCGGCGACCGGGTCGACGGCGAACAGGACGCGGCGCACCGGCTGGGCGGGGTCGCCGGCGACCAGCCCGACGGCGTCCCACTGCTGCGCCGTGCCCGGCGGGTAGCGCCGGTCCAGCGCTGCGACCACCTCGGAGAGCTTCGGGGACGAGGGCGACTCGGGCACGGGCCCATCCTGCCCTGCCCGGTAGGCTCGCCGCGTCGGGCCTGTAGCTCAGTTGGTCAGAGCGCCGCGTTTACACCGCGGAGGTCGTCGGTTCGAGACCGGCCGGGCCCACCGACGCACCGTCGCGCCGACGAGGCGCGGCACACCGGCTCAGTACCGCTGCGCGGCGTCCCTGGTCAGCGTGGGCACGCGGTAGATCGACGTCGTCGCGGCGACGAACAGCTCGGTGCCCTCCACGCCGCCGAAGCACAGGTTGCCCGCCACCTCCGGGAGCAGCACCGCGCCGAGGTGCTCCCCGTCCGGCGCGTGGACGTGCACGCCGTCGCCGCCGGTGGCCCAGACCCGGCCCTCGACGTCGACGCGCAACCCATCGGGGACGTGCACCGGCATCACCGTGAAGACGCGGCCGTTCTTGCAGCGCGCGCCGCCGTCCGGATAGGTGACGTCGTAGGCGCGGACGTGCCGGTTCCCGCCGGCGGGGTTGTGCCCGACGAACGAGCTGTCGGCGACGTAGAGGATCGAGCCGTCCGGTGAGAAGGCGAGCCCGTTCGGCGCCTCGACGTCCGTGACCACCGGGGTGACCCGCCCCGACGCACGGTCGTACCGGAAGACGAAGTGGTCGCCGTACTCGCGCTCGCCGGGGTGCCCCTCGCGCGCGAAGAGGATCCCGTAGGACGGGTCGGTGAACCAGATCGCGCCGTCCGGCCCGACGACGACGTCGTTCGGCGAGTTGAAGCGCGCGCCATTCCAGCGGTCCACCAGCGAGACGACGACGCCGCCCCGGTCGCGCTCCACCCGCCGGTGACCGTGCGAGCACTGGAGCACCGAGCCGTCGAGGTCGAGCGTGCGGCCGTTGGCGAACTCCGCGTCGGCGCGGTACACGGATGTCACGCCCGTCGCCAGGTCGTGCTCGAGGATCCGGTTGCGGGGGATGTCGCTCCAGCGCACGCGGTGCGTGGCGGGGATGTACAGGACGCCCTCGGCCCATGACGAGGCGGCGTCGAGCACCGTGATCGCGGCGTCCGCCGCGACGATCCCGCCCAGCCCGTCGACCCGCGCCACGCCCCGGTCCGTCATCGCACCGTCCTCCTCGATCCGCGCCGCCGTGGCCCTCGTCGTGCTGGTCGTGCTCCCGGTCGTGTCTCGTCGTACTCCGTCGTGCCCCTCGTCGGGCGCCTCAGAACGCCGCGGCGACCTCCGCGACCCGAGCCTGCGCCGCGGCGACGATCTCGCCGGCGTGCTCCGGGTCGTGGTCCATGCCCTCGGCCGTGATCTGCGTGAAGTCCTCGACGCCGAGGAACGTGAAGATGCTCCGCACGTAGAGGCTGGCGGGGTCCAGGCCGCCGAACACGCCGCCCGACGTCTGGATGTGCACCGCCTTCTTGCCCCGCACCAGACCCATCGCGACACCGTCCTCGGTGTACGTGAAGGTGCGGCCCGCCACGCTGATGGTGTCGATCCAGGCCTTGAGCCGCGTGGGCACCTGGAGGTTCCACAGCGGGTTGGCGACGACGACCTTGTCGACGTTGAGGAACTGCGTGGTGTAGCTCTCGAACAGCGTCGCCTTCATCTGCTCGGGGCTGAGCAGGTGCGCGAACGGGGTGCCCGCGCCGAGCTTCTGCCACGCGCTGAGGAGGTCGATGTCGATCTCCGGCACCGCGCGGTTGTAGAGGTTGATGTCGATGACGTCGTCGCCCGGGTGTGACCGGCCGTACGCGCCGACGAACTCGTCCGTCAGCTGCATCGAGCGGGAGAACTCGCTCGTCAGGGGGTGCGCTCGGACGACTAGCAGCTTCGCCATGGCGACATCCGAGCGCACCGCCGCACGCGGCGCGCGCCCCTCTCGGCAGGCGGACAGACGACGGGCCCGCGCGTGGATGCCGGGCCCGCGCCCGTCACCGGCCGCGGCCGCGCGCCGCGAGCCGCGTCGCCGACCAGCTGGCGGCCACCGAGAACGTCGTCATCGGGTGGAGGCCCGACGTGGTCGCCGCTTCCTCGATGTCGGCGTGCGGGACGTGGCCGGGGCGGCCCGGCTTGGGCGTCAGCACCCAGATCGGGCCGTTGTCGTCGAGCGCCGTCATGGCGTCGACCAGCAGGTCCGCCAGGTCGCCGTCGCCGTCACGGAACCAGATGAGGGCTCCGTCGGTGACGTCGTCGTAATCCTCGTCGACGAGGTCGCCGCCCGTGAGGGCCGCGAGACCCGCCCGGAGCTCCTCGTCGCAGTCGTCGTCATACCCGAACTCCTGGATCACCTGCCCCGAGGCAAACCCCATGCGCGACACCGCAGCGGCGTCGTCGGCGGTGGTGGACACCGGACCTCTCCCTCCCCGAACGGGACGCGGCGTCCAGTTGCCCCGGACGCCTCGATGAGCGCGAGGCTAGCCCACCAGGCGGCGGGTGGCCCGGCAAGACCCGGATGTCATGGAGGTCACGCCCGCCCAGGGCCCTCGCGTGTGACTTTCGGCCCAGGAAGGTCGGACAATGGTGGGCACACCGCAGTGATGAACGCGGCCCACACCTCACCGCGACAGACAAGGGAGCTTTCTGGTGGCTTCGATCGACGAGACCGGCCCACTCATCGGGGGACTGCTCAGCCAGGTACCCGACATCGACCCGGCGGAGACGGGCGAGTGGATCGAGTCGCTCGACGGCCTCATCGACGCCGAGGGCGGACCCCGCGCCCGGTACGTGCTGATGAGCCTGTTGCGGCATGCGCGCCAGCGCAACGTCGCCATCCCGGTGTCGCTCAACACCCCTTACGTCAACACGATCGCGGTGCACAACGAGCCGTACTTCCCCGGCGACGAGGCCATGGAGCGCCGCTACCGCCGGATGATCCGCTGGAACGCGGCCGTCATGGTGACGCGCGCGCAGCGCCCCGGCGTCGCCGTCGGCGGGCACCTGTCGTCGTACGCGTCGGTGGCGACGCTCTACGAGGTCGGCCTCAACCACTTCTTCCGCGGCAAGGACCACCCGGGCGGCGGCGACCAGGTCCTGTTCCAGGGCCACTCCTCCCCCGGCATGTACGCCCGCGCGTTCCTCGAGGGGCGCCTG
>CAZBIO010000016.1:0-16147 GCA_964491965.1 uncultured Cellulomonas sp. | reverse complement strand
GGCCGGTCGCCCGACGAGCTCAGGCTGCTGGCCGAGCGGCTGTGGTACCCGATCTGGGACGCCGGCCTCGACCTCGACCACTCGGTGCGCTCGCTCGCCCAGTGCCGCCAGGTCGCGAGCAAGGACCTGCCCGCGGCCGTCGGCCTGCTCGAGCTGCGGCACGTCGCCGGCGACCCGGTGGTGGTCGCGCGCGCGATGTCGGCGCTGCTCGAGGACTGGCGCTCGGCCGCGCGGCGCCGGTTGCCGGAGCTGCTCGGCAACACCCGGGCGCGTGCCGAGCGCCACGGCGAGCTCGCCTACCTCATCGAGCCGGACCTCAAGGAGGCCCGCGGCGGCATCCGCGACGCCGTGGTGCTGTCCGCGCTCGCCGCCACCTGGCTGACGGACCGGCCGCACGGCGCCGTCGACGCCGCGTACCACCACCTGCTCGACGTGCGGGACGCCGTCCAGCTGGCCACCGGCCGCCACACCAACCGCCTGCTGCTCGCGGACCAGGACGAGGTCGCGGCCCGCGTCGGGTTCGACGACCGCGACGACCTGCTCGCCTCCGTCGCGGAGGCCGGGCGCGTCATCTCGTACGCCGTCGACACGACGGCCCGCAACGCGCGCCAGGCGCTCCAGCGCCCCGCGCCCAAGCCGTTCCTCGTGCGGGGGCGGCGCCAGCCCCCGCGGCTGCGCACGATCGCCGAGGGGCTCGTCGAGCACGACGGCGAGCTGGTGCTCGCGGTGGACGCCCGGCCGGGGCAGGACCCGGTGCTGTCGCTGCGGGCGGCGGCGACGGCGGCGCGCACCGGGCTGGTCCTGTCGCCGGTGACGGTGGCGAGCCTCGAGTCGACGCCGCCGCTGCCGATCCCGTGGCCCCGGCAGGCGCGCCAGCAGCTCGTCGCGCTGCTCGGCTCCGGCCCCGCGCAGGTGCCCGTCTGGGAGGCGCTCGACCTGGCGGGCGTGGTCACCACGTGGATCCCGGAGTGGGCCGGCGTGCGCAACCGGCCGCAGCGCTCGCCGATCCACCGGCACACCGTCGACCGGCACCTGGTGGAGACCGTCGCGCGGGTGGGCCGGGACCAGCGCGAGGAGTCGCTGCTGCTGGCGGCGCTGCTGCACGACATCGGCAAGCGGGCCGGGACGCCCGACCACGCCGCGGAGGGCGCCCGGCTCGCGGGGCCGATCGTCGTGCGGATGGGCTTCGGGGACCGGGTGGCCGACGACGTGACCCGGCTGGTCGGGCAGCACCTGACGCTGTCGGAGCTGGCGACCACGGAGGACCCCGCCGACCCGCGCACGGTGGCCCGCCTCGTCGAGGCGGTCGACGGCCGGCCCGACCTGCTGGCGCTGCTGCGCGCGCTGACGGAGGCGGACGCCTCGGCGGCCGGGCCGCAGGCATGGACCGCCTGGCGCGCACGGCTGGTCGACGAGCTCGTCGGCCGTGCCCGAGCGGCGATGGGTACCCTGGGACGTCCGCGCCCCGAGTAAGCGAGGCTGGTACCAGAACAGTGTTCAACTCCCTCTCCGACCGCCTGTCGGCGACGTTCCGGAACCTGCGCACGCGCGGTCGGCTGTCCGAGGCGGACGTCGACGCGACGGTGCGGGAGATCCGCCGCGCGCTGCTCGACGCGGACGTCGCGGTGCCGGTCGTCCGGCAGTTCACGGCGGCGGTGCGCGAGCGGGCGCTCGGCGCCGAGGTCTCCGGCGCGCTCAACCCGGCGCAGCAGGTCGTCAAGATCGTCCACGACGAGCTCGTCGCCATCCTCGGCGGCGCCACGCGGACGCTGACCTTCGCCAAGCGCCCGCCGACGGTCATCCTGCTCGCCGGCCTCCAGGGCGCGGGCAAGACGACCCTGGCGGGCAAGCTTGCCGGGCACCGGGGGGAGCTGGGGCCCACGCCGCTGCTCGTCGCCGCCGACCTCCAGCGCCCCAACGCCGTCACCCAGCTGCAGGTGGTGGCCGAGCGCGCCGGCGTGCCGGTGTTCGCGCCGCACCCGGGCAACCAGGCGACGTACGACCTCGACGAGCTCCCGGCGGGCGCCGACCCGGTCGCCGTGGCGCGCGCGGGCGTCGCCACCGCGGCGGACAAGCAGCACGACGTCGTCATCGTCGACACCGCCGGCCGCCTCGGCATCGACGAGGCGATGATGCGGCAGGCGGCGGACATCCGCGACGCCGTCGCACCCGACGAGATCCTGTTCGTCGTCGACGCGATGATCGGCCAGGACGCGGTGACCACCGCGCAGGCGTTCGCCGACGGCGTCGGCTTCACCGGCGTGGTCCTGTCCAAGCTCGACGGCGACGCCCGCGGCGGCGCGGCGCTCTCCGTCGCGACGGTGACCGGGCGCCCGATCCTCTTCGCCTCCACCGGCGAGCGGCTCGACGACTTCGAGGTGTTCCACCCCGACCGCATGGCGTCCCGGATCCTCGACATGGGCGACGTGCTCACCCTGATCGAGCAGGCGCAGAAGGCGTTCGACGCCGAGCAGGCCGAGCGGATGGCGGGCAAGCTCGCATCCGGCGAGGGGTTCACGCTCGAGGACTTCCTGGTGCAGATGCAGCAGCTGCGCAACGCCGGTCCGCTGAAGAAGATGCTCGGGATGCTGCCCGGCATGGGACAGATGCGCGAGGCGCTCGACTCGTTCGACGAGCGCGAGGTGGACCGCGTCCAGGCGATCATCCAGTCGATGACGCCGGCCGAGCGCACCACCCCGAAGATCATCAACGGCTCGCGCCGCGCGCGGATCGCCCGCGGGTCCGGGACCACGCCGCAGGACGTCAACCAGCTGCTCGACCGCTTCGACTCGGCGCAGAAGATGATGCTGCAGATGGCGAAGACCGGTGGCATGCCCACCATGGGCAACCTGCCGGGCAGCGGCAAGAAGTCCAAGGGCCGCGTCGCCCCGCCGCCGAAGCGCGCCAAGGGCAAGTCCGGCAACCCGGCGAAGCGCGCGCAGCAGGAGCAGGAGGCGGCGACCCGCCGTTCGGGCGGCCCCGCCGCGTCTCCGTCCGCGCCGGGTTCGGCGTTCGGCCTCGGGACGCCGGGCACGACGACCCCACCCGCCGACCCGGCGGACCTGAAGATCCCGGGCCTCGGCGGGCTGTTCGGCGGCCGGTAGGTGGCGGCGCACCTGCGCGGCCCCGTGCTGCTGGACGACGAGCGCGAGGCCGGCGAGGCGTGGGTGGTCGGTGACCGCATCACGTTCGAGCGGCCGGCCGCGATGCCGGACGACGAGCTCGACGGCTGGGTGCTGCCGGGGCTCGTCGACGTCCACTGCCACGTCGGCCTGGCGGCGGCGGGCGCGGTGGACGCCGCGACGGCGGAGCGCCAGGCGCTCGCCGACCGCGACAGCGGGGTGCTGCTGATCCGCGACGCCGGATCGCCGTCGGACACACGCTGGATGGACGCCCGCGCCGACCTGCCGCGGCTGCTGCGCGCCGGCAACCACCTCGCGCGGCCCAAGCGCTACCTGCGGCACTACGCCCGCGAGCTGGCCTCGCCCGACGAGCTTCCGGCGGCGGTGGCGCAGGAGGCGGCGCGCGGCGACGGGTGGGTGAAGCTCGTCGGCGACTGGATCGACCGCGAGGCGGCCGGCGACCTCACTCCGCTGTGGCCCGACGAGCTCGTCGCGGACGCGGTGGCCGCGGCGCACGCCGCCGGGGCCCGAGTCACGGCGCACACGTTCGCCACCGAGACGCTGGACGCGCTGCTCGACGCCGGGATCGACTGCCTGGAGCACGCGACGGGCGCGAACCCCGAGCAGGTCGAGCGGATCGCCGCCGCGGGCATCCCCGTCACCGCCACGCTGCTGCAGATCGCGCAGTTCGACGCGATCGCCGACCGCGCCGGCCGGTACCCGTTGTTCGAGGCGCGGATGCGCGCGATGGGGAAGCGGCGCTACGACCAGGTGCGCGACCTGTTCGACGCCGGGGTGCCGATCCTCGTCGGCACGGACGCCGGCGGCACCATTGCTCACGGACGGCTGCCCGACGAGGCCGCGGAGCTGGTCCGCGCGGGCATCCCGGCCGCCGAGGTGGTCGCCGCCGCGAGCTGGCGGACGCGTGCCTGGCTCGGGGAGCCGTCCCTGGCGGAGGGCTCGCCCGCGGACCTCGTCGTCTACCCGGCGGACCCGCGGGTGGACATCGCCGTCCTGGCGGCGCCGACGGCGGTGGTCCTGCGCGGGGTTCGCGTCGCCTGAGCCGACCGGCCGGGCCCCCGGTTGTCGTCGGCCCTGCCGGCGCGGTTGGGGCGGCCCCGCTCGTCTGGCACAATGGGCGGCTGTACTCGGCGGGTGCAGCCCCTCTACCTGCGCCAGGCCGCGTCCCGGACCGACCGGCGCCCCTCCCCACGGGCCGCGCGTGAGGACCATCCCAAGACATCAGGAGAACACCCGCTCGTGGCCACCAAGATCCGCCTCAAGCGCCTGGGCAAGATCCGCGCGCCGTACTACCGCATCGTCGTCGCCGACTCGCGCTCCCGTCGCGACGGCAAGGTGATCGAGGAGATCGGCAAGTACCACCCCACCGAGGACCCCTCGGTCATCGAGGTCGACTCGGACCGCGCGCAGTACTGGCTCGGCGTCGGCGCGCAGCCGACCGACCAGGTCCTCGCGCTGTTCAAGGTCACCGGTGACTGGCAGAAGTTCAAGGGCGAGCCCGGCGCCGAGGGCACCCTGCGCGTCAAGGCCGGCAAGGTCGACCCCAAGGCCGCCGTCGACGCCGCCGCCGCGGACGCCGAGAAGGTCAAGGCGAAGGCGTCGGAGAAGAAGGCCGCGGCCGAGGCCGCCGCCCAGGCCGCTCCGGAGGAGGCCGTCGAGCAGACCGCCGCCGACGAGGCTCCCGCCGGGGACGAGGCTCCCGCCGGGGACGAGCAGGCCTGATGCTCGCCGACGCGCTCGAGCACCTGGTGCGGGGCATCGTCGACCACCCGGACGACGTCCAGGTCCGGTCGGCGACCCTGCGCCGCGGTGAGCTGCTCGAGGTGCGCGTCCACCCGGACGACCTCGGGCGCGTCATCGGCCGCGGCGGGCGGACCGCCCGCGCACTGCGCACGGTGATCAACGCGCTGTCCCGCACCGGCTCGGTGCGCGTCGACGTCGTCGACGTCGACCGACGCTGAGGTCCCGCGGCCGGGAGGGGGTCGCGTGCTGCTGACCGTCGCCCGGATCGGGCGTGCCCACGGCTTGCGCGGCGAGGTCGCCCTCGACGTCCGCACCGACGCGCCCGACGAGCGCTTCACCGTCGGCGCCGTGCTCGCGACGCGACCGGCCGCGACCGGCCCGCTGACGGTGGCGCGCGCCCGGGTGCAGCAGGGGCGCTGGTACGTCACCTTCGCCGGCGTCGGTGACCGCACCGCGGCCGAGGCGCTGCGGGGCGTCGAGCTGCTCGTCGAGACGGACGCCTTCGACGCGGGGTCCGACGAGGACGCCTGGTACCCCCACGAGCTCGCCGGCCTGCGCGTCGAAGGCCCGGACGGCCGGCGGCTCGGCGAGGTCGTCGGGCTGCGCAGCGCGCCGGCCCACGACCTGCTCGTCGTGCGCGAGACCGGCGGCGAGGAGACCCTCGTGCCGTTCGTCCGCGCGATCGTGCCGGTGGTGGACGTCCCCGGCGGGCGCGTGGTGCTCGACCCGCCGGGTGGGCTGCTCGCCTCCGACGCCGCCCACCTCGTGGTGTCCGACGACCAGGCCTCCGCACGCGAGCGGGAGGCTGACTGACGTGCGCGTCGACGTCGTCACGATCTTCCCGGAGTACCTGGCCCCGCTGGGGCTGTCGCTCGTCGGGAAGGCGCGCGAGGCCGGCGTGCTCGACGTGCGGGTCCACGACCTGCGCGACTGGACCACCGACCGGCACCGGACCGTCGACGACACCCCGTTCGGCGGCGGCGCCGGGATGGTGATGCGCCCCGACGTGTGGGGCCGCGCACTGGACGACCTGCTCGCCCAGGGGCCCGCGCACCTCGTCGTGCCGACGCCGTCGGGGCCACCGTTCACGCAGCGCACCGCCGAGGCCCTCGCCGGCGAGGAGCGGCTGGTCATCGCGTGCGGGCGCTACGAGGGGAGCGACGCCCGGGTCGTCGAGCGCTACCGCGACCGCGTGCCGGTCAGCGAGGTCTCCCTCGGCGACTACGTGCTCAACGGCGGCGAGGTCGCGGCGCTCGTCGTCGTCGAGGCCGTCGGGCGGCTGCTGCCGGGCGTCGTCGGGAACCCGGAGTCGCTCGTCGAGGAGTCGCACAGCGCCGAGGGGCTGCTCGAGTACCCCGTGTACACCAAGCCCCCGTCCTGGGAGGGCCTCGACGTTCCGGAGGTGCTGCTGTCCGGGCACCACGGGAAGGTGGCGCGGTGGCGGCGCGACCGCGCGCTCGAGCGGACCGCCGCCGTGCGGCCCGACCTGCTGGCCGCGCTCGACCCCGCGGGCCTCGACCGGCGCGACCGCGAGACCCTGGCCGCCCTCGGCTGGGTGGTGACCGGCGACCGCCTGGAGCACATCGCCCCCGCCTGACCCGTTGCGTCCGCCCGCCGCGCCGTCGCCTGACCGGTTGCGTCCGAGACCTGTGGGCCCAGGGCCCCACGACTCTCGGACGCTGCGTGGTTGGGGGTGGGGATCGTGTGGCAGACTTGTCCGCCGGTGTGCGTCGACCGCGCCCTCTGCCGCAGGGGAGGGCCCGCAGGACGCCCGGATCTTCCGGCCCGCACCGAGCATCTCCCGTTCAGTCCCTCGGCCCACCCGCCCCGCTCATGCGCCCGACGAGCGGCGAGGGCGGCGCCGACGACGTCCCTGACCCGCGGCAGGACGAGGAAGCGACAGAAGATCATGCACACGCTCGACTCCGTCGACGCCGCCTCGCTGCGCGACGACATCCCCGCGTTCCGCGCCGGCGACACCGTCAAGGTCAACGTCAAGGTGGTCGAGGGCAACCGCTCCCGCATCCAGGCGTTCCAGGGCGTCGTCATCGCCCGCCAGGGCAGCGGCGTCCGCGAGACGTTCACCGTCCGCAAGATCAGCTTCGGCGTCGGCGTGGAGCGCACCTTCCCGGTGCACACCCCGACCGTCGACTCCGTCGAGGTGATCACGCGCGGCGACGTGCGGCGCGCCAAGCTGTACTACCTGCGCAACCTGCGCGGCAAGGCGGCCAAGATTCGCGAGCGCCGCGAGTCCACGCCGTCCGCATCCGCCTGACGTCCTCCCGGCCGCCGTCTCGCGGGGCGTCGTCGTCCTCGGCGGACGGCCGAGCGTGCGAGGCTGTGCGGGTGAGCAGCTGGCGTGCCGACGGGCCGGGGCAGAACCCACCGGCATGGACCCCGAGCACCGGGACCCCCTCCGGTGTCGGCGACTCGGCAGCCGACCCGCGCCCACCGGCGCAGACACCGCTCCCACCCGCGATCCCACCGCAGCCGCCCGAGACCTCCGCGCCGTCCGGCGATCCGCTCGCGGGGGCGCGGCGACCGCGCCGCGAGCCGAAGCCCGCCCCGAGCGGCCCGCTGACCTGGCTGCGCGAGACTGCGATCATCCTGGTCAGCGCCCTGGTGCTCTCGCTGATCGTCAAGACCTTCCTGGTCCAGGCGTTCTGGATCCCGTCGCAGTCGATGCACGACACGCTGATCGAGGACGACCGCATCCTCGTCAACAAGCTGGTTCCGGGGCCGTTCTCGCTGCACCGGGGCGACATCGTCGTCTTCAAGGACCCGGGCGGCTGGCTCGACGGCCAGCCTGTCGCCGACCAGGGCGGCGGCGCCCGCATCGTCAACGACGTGCTGACGTTCATCGGCCTGCGCCCCGTCGACGCGGGTCAGCACCTGGTCAAGCGACTCATCGGCCTGCCAGGCGACGAGGTCGCCTGCGCGGGCCCCGGCCAGGAGCTGACGGTCAACGGCGTCGCGCTCGACGAGCCGTACCTCGCGCCGGGCTCGGACCCGTGCGGCATGGAGTTCTCCGTCACCGTGCCCGACGACTCCCTCTGGGTGATGGGCGACAACCGCGACCACTCCGAGGACTCGCGCTACCACCAGGGCAACCCCGGCGGCGGTGCGGTGCCGGAGGCCAACGTGGTCGGCGTCGCCTTCGTCGTCGTCTGGCCGGCCGACCGCTGGACCGTGCTGCACAACCCCGGCGCCACGTTCGCGAAGGTGCCTGACCGCGAATGACGCCCCCGGTCCCCGTCCGAAGCACGCCCGTCCCGCACCTGCGCACCGAGCGCGAGCTGCTGCGCGCGGGGGCGCGGCTCGTCGCGGGCATGGACGAGGTGGGGCGGGGCTCGCTCGCCGGGCCCGTGAGCGTGGGTGTCGTCGTCGTCGGCGAGGCCACCCGCTCCGCACCGCGGGGCGTGGCCGACTCCAAGCTCCTCACGCCCGCCGCGCGGGAGGCGCTCCTGCCGGCCCTGAGCCGGTGGGGTCTGGCACGCGCCGTGGGCCACGCGTCGCCCGACGAGATCGACCGCGTGGGGATCATCCCGGCGCTGCGGCTGGCGGGCCTGCGGGCGCTGGCCGCCGTCAGCCAGGTGGTCGGCCCGGTGGACGTGGTGCTCCTCGACGGCAACCACAACTGGCTCGCCGCCCCGGGCACGCTGTTCGACGAGCCCGACGAGCCTCCCGTCGCGCCGCCGGTCCGGCTGCGCGTCAAGGCGGACCGCAGCTGCGCGAGCGTCGCCGCGGCGAGCGTCATCGCCAAGTGCGAGCGCGACGCGCTCATGGTGGCGCTGTCCGACGAGCACCCGGTGTACGGCTGGGCGGAGAACAAGGGGTACGCCTCGCCGGACCACCTGGCCGCGCTGCGCGAGCACGGGCCGTGCGTGCTGCACCGCCGCTCCTGGCGGCTGCCAGGCCTGGACGAGGAGGTCGTCGCCGTACTCCGGGCCGCCGGGGTGGGGGGATGATGGGCCGGGAGCCGAGCGCAGGAAGGGCCGGGAGCAACACATGAGCGCCGAGGATCTGGAGAACTACGAGACCGACGCCGAGCTGGCCCTCTACCGCGAGTACCGGGACGTCGTCGGCCTGTTCTCCTACGTCGTGGAGACCGAGCGGCGGTTCTACCTGGCCAACCAGGTGGACCTGCAGGTCCGGTCGGCCGCGGGCGAGGTCTACTTCGAGGTCATGCTCGCCGACGCCTGGGTGTGGGACGTCTACCGCTCGGCGCGGTTCGTGAAGTCGGTGCGGGTGGTGACGTTCAAGGACGTCAACGTCGAGGAGCTCGCCAAGGCCGAGCTCGACCTGGGGAGCAGCGCGGGCTTCGCCCGCTGACCCGACCACAGCCCGCCGGCCCGGCCGGCCGTCGCCCGCCGCGCGCGGTCGTGGCGCCCGGCCGTCGCCCGTGGCCTGCAGCCTCGGCGCCCGGAGGTGGTCCGGGTGCGCGCGAAGGACGCGGTGGGCAGGTACGGCGAGGAGGTGGCGGCGGCGCACTGCGCTGCCGCCGGCTGGCGGGTGCTGGACCGCAACTGGCGCTGCCGTGACGGCGAGCTCGACCTCGTCGCCCTCGACGGGACGGAGCTGGTCACCGTCGAGGTGAAGACGCGGCGGTCGGACCGGTTCGGCGGCCCCGCACAGGCGGTGACGCGAGCGAAGCTCGCCCGGCTGCGACGGCTGACGGCCCTGTGGCTCGCGGCGCACGACGTGCATCCCGCGTCGGTGCGGATCGACGTCGTCGCGGTGACCCTCCCCGGGCGGGGCGCCGCGCGGGTCGACCACCTCGTGGGGGTGGTCTGAGATGGCGCTCGGCCGCACGCGCGCGGTGTCGCTGCTGGGGCTGACCGGGCACGTCGTCGACGTCGAGGCTCACCTGGCGCCGTCGCTGCCCGCGTTCACGCTCGTCGGGCTGCCGGACGCCGCGCTGGCGGAGGCGCGGGACCGGGTGCGCGCGGCCGTGACGTCGACCGGCCTGCCGTGGCCCAACCGGCGGATCACGGTCAACCTGTCACCCGCCGCGCTGCCCAAGGCCGGCTCGGGGTTCGACCTGGCGATCGCCGTGGCCACGCTGGCGGGTGCCGGGCTGATCGACCCGGAGGCGCCGCGAGGCGTGGTGCACATCGGCGAGCTCGGCCTGGACGGGCGGCTCCGGCCGGTCAGGGGCGTGCTGCCGGCGGTCGCCGCCGCGGTGGCCGCCGGAGTGACGCGCGTGGTGGTTCCCGCCGCGAACGCCGCCGAGGCGGAGCTGGTCCCGGGGGCGCGGGCGGTCGGCGCGCACAGCCTGGCCGAGGTGGCCGCGCGTTACGGCGCCGACGTGGACGTCCCCGACGTGGACGACCCACCGCGCGCGGCGGCGGGACGCGCCGCGGGTGCCGATGTGCCCGACCTCGCCGCCGTCGTCGGGCAGGCGGACGCCCGCCGCTGCCTCGAGGTGGCGGCGGCCGGCGGCCACCACGTGCTCATGGTGGGTCCTCCCGGGGTGGGCAAGACGATGCTCGCGGCACGGCTTCCGGGCCTGCTGCCGGACCTCGACGAGGCGCAGGCGGTCGAGGTGACGGCGGTGCACTCGCTGGCCGGATCGTTCGACCCGGCGGGCGGGCTGCTGCGGCGGCCGCCGTTCGAGGACCCGCACCACACGGCCACGCCGGCGAGCGTCATCGGGGGAGGGTCCGGCATCCCGCGCCCGGGCGCGGCGTCCAGGGCCCACCGCGGGGTGCTGTTCCTCGACGAGGCGCCCGAGTTCACCACCGCGGTGCTCCAGACGCTGCGGCAGTCGCTCGAGCACGGCGAGGTCGTGCTGCATCGTGCCGCGGGGGTCGCGCGCTACCCGGCCCGCTTCCAGCTGGTGCTCGCCGCCAACCCGTGCCCGTGCGGCCGTGGCTTCGGCAAGGGCCTCGACTGCACGTGCAGCGCCGCGCTCCGGCGGCGGTACTTCGGCAAGCTGTCCGGGCCGTTGCTTGACAGGGTGGACCTCCGGGTGGAGCTGGCCCCGGTGCGGGCGGCCGACCAGCCGGGGGAGTCCACCGCGGAGGTCGCCGCCCGGGTCGCGCAGGCGCGCCAGGCGGCCGCGGCCCGGCTCGCGGGCACGGGATGGACCACCAACGCCGAGGTCTCCGGGCGCTGGCTCCGGGCCCGGCTCGGGCCCGACCGCAGGCTGATGACCGACGTCGACCGCTACGTGGACCGCGGCGAGCTGAGCCTGCGCGGCGTCGACCGGGTGCTGCGGACGGCCTGGACGCTGGCGGACCTCGCCGGACTGGCGGCACCGACGCGTGAGCTGGTCGCCGAGGCGCTCGTCCTGCGCACCATGAGCCAGGCGACGTGAACGCGGACGACGAGCGGCACGCGCGGGCCGTGTGGTCGGCCGCCGCCGAGCCGGGGGACCGCGTGGCGGGTGCGCTGGTGCGGGTCCTGGGACCGGCCGGCGCGCTGGGCTGGGTGGATCGCGCCGCCCGGGGCGCGCCCGACTGGGAGGCGCTGCCGCCCCTGGCGGGGCAGGACAGGATGCGCCTGGCCGGGGCGGCGGTGCGATGGGCCGGGCGCATCGCCGCCCCGGAGCCGATGCTCGACGAGCTGGCGCGGGCCGGCGGCGCGCTCGTCGTGCCCGGCGACGACCGATGGCCCGAGGGGTTCGACGACCTCGGCGACGGCGCGCCCTTCGCCCTGTGGTGCCGCGGCGAGCTGCCGGCGGGTCCGGCCGTCGCCGTCGTCGGCTCGCGGGCCAGCACTCACTACGGCGAGCGCGTCGCGTGGGAGCTGGCCCAGGGGCTCGTCGGGCGCGGCGTGGCAGTGGTCTCGGGTGGTGCCTACGGCATCGACGCCGCCGCGCACCGCGGCGCCCTCGGCGGGGGTGGCCCGACGCTCGTCGTGCTGGCCGGCGGCGTGGACCGGGCGTACCCGGTCGGCAACGCGCGGCTGTTCGAGGAGGCGCTCGACGCGGGCGGCGGGATCGCGGCCGAGTCGCCGCCGGGCTCGTTGCCGACCAAGTCGCGGTTCCTCCAGCGCAACCGGCTCATCGCCGCGATCGCCGGCGCCACGGTGGTGGTCGAGGCCGCCTGGCGCTCGGGTGCGCTGAGCACGGCACGCCACGCGGCCGACCTGCTGCGGCCGGTGGGGGCGGTGCCCGGTCCGGTGACCTCGATGGCGTCCGCCGGCTGCCACCGGCTGCTGCGCGAGGGTGCCGCGGTGTGCGTCACGGACGCGGCGGAGGTGGCGGAGCTGCTGCCCGGTGGCTCGCCGGCGCAGGACCGCGCCGACGGCGCCGGAGGGGGCTTCGACGCGCCCGACCTCGACCCCCTGACGGTGCGCGTGCACGACGCGCTGAGCCTGCGCACGGGCGCGGACGTCGAGACGGTCGCGCGGCGCGCCGGGGTCGAGGTGAACCGGGCACGGGCGGCCCTGGGGATCCTCCAGATGGCCGGTCTGGCGGTGCGCCGCAGCGACGGCTGGCGGGCCGTCCGGAAGGGCTGAACGTTCTGTCACACGGACGGCTGCGCGAAACGCCGGCGGCGAGCCTCCAGGGTGTGACGGGCCCGATGCTGAATACTCCGACCGGGTGAAATGTGACTCCAGTGCACACGATTTCTGACTCAGAATCGGACAATAGCGGCGGATTCGCCCATCCTGCGCGCGCCCACTTGACCCGAACCCCTTGATCTACCGGGCGCGACCGGACACCTTAAGCATGTGCAGGTGACGGACATCGCCCCAGGTGCGCCAGAGCGCGCCGCCGTGCACACCGAATTCGCCTCCCACCTGCGCTCCCAGCGCGGCCTGTCGGAGCACACGGTGCGCGCGTACCTCGGCGACCTGGGCGACCTCTTCGACTTCGCGGGGCGCAACGGTTGCGCGACGCTCGACGCGGTCGACCTTCGGGTGCTGCGGGCCTGGCTCGCCGCGATGGTGGCCAAGCACCTGAGCCGCGCGACGATGGCGCGGCGCGTGGCCTCCGCCCGGACGTTCTTCGCCTGGGCCGTGCACACGGGGCGCGTCGCCACCGACCCGACCACGCGCCTGGGGTCGGCCCGCACGACCCAGCACCTGCCGACGGTGCTCGGCCAGGCCGCCGTCACCCGGATGCTCGACCGCGCCGCCGACGGCGCTGGCGACCGCGACCCGATCGCCGTGCGCGACTGGGCGGCCGCCGAGCTGCTGTACGCCTCCGGGCTGCGCGTCGGCGAGCTGTGCGGGGCGGACGTCCACGACATCGACCTGGCGCAGCGCACGCTGCGGGTGGTCGGCAAGGGCGACAAGGAGCGCGTGGTCCCGTTCGGCAAGAAGGCGGCGGACGCCCTGGACGTCTGGCTGACGCAGTCCCGGCCGCGGCTGGCCGTGGGCTCGTCGGGCGACGCGCTCTTCCTCGGCGCGCGCGGCGGCCGCGTCGACCAGCGCCGGCTGCGCGACGCGGTGCACGCGATGGCAAGGGCGGCGGGCGTCGACGACGTCGCCCCCCACGCGCTCCGGCACACCGCGGCGACCCACCTGCTCGAGCGGGGCTCGGACCTGCGCAGCGTCCAGGAGCTGCTCGGTCACGCGACGCTCGCCACCACGCAGCGCTACACCCACGTCACCGCCGAGCGGCTGCGCTCGGCCTACCAGATTGCCCATCCACGCGCATGACCCCCCGAACGGAGCACACCATGACGACTGAGGCCGACGAGGTCGCCACCCGCGACCTGCCGCTGCGGTCGCCCTACCCGGCGCCGACGGCGCCCCGCGGTGTCATCCCGCGCCCGCGGCGCGGTGCTCCCGCGCCGGACTACGTCCCGCCCGCCGCGGCGGACGAGGACGAGGCGGACGCGTACTGGGCGCGGTACAAGGCGACGGGCACCGAGGCCGACCGCGAGTGGCTGATCATGCACTACGCCGCGTTGGTGTCGGCCGTCGCGGGCCGCGTCGGGATGCGGCTGCCGAGCATGGTCGAGCACGCCGACCTCGTGTCGTGCGGCATGTTCGGGCTCATCGACGCGATCGAGAAGTACGAGCCGGGTCGGTCGGTCCGCTTCGAGTCGTACGCCTCCAGCCGCATCCGCGGCGCGATCATCGACGAGCTGCGGGCGATGGACTGGGTGCCGCGCTCGGTGCGGACCAAGGCCCGCGCGATCGACCGGGCGAGCACCGAGCTCGAAGCGACGCTGCACCGCGCGCCGACGGACGTCGAGATCGCCGAGCGCCTCGAGGTCGGCATGACGGAGCTGCGGACCGCCTACAGCCAGTTGTCGACTGTCAACCTGGTGGCGCTCGACGAGATGCTCGGCAACGAGGACCGGCCGGGCGGCATCAGCCTGGTGGACACCCTCGGCGACGAGCGGTGCGAGGACCCGGCGGGCGCGGTGGACGCCCAGGAGACGACGTTCCTCCTGGCGCGCGCCATCGAGCAGCTCTCCGAACGGGAGCGCATGGTCGTCGTCCTCTATTACTACGAGGGCATGACCCTCGCGCAGATCGGCCGCATGCTCGGGGTGACGGAGTCCCGCGTCTCCCAGATGCACACGGCCGCGATGCTGCGGCTGCGGACGCGGCTGGTCGACGCCGAGCGCGGCTGAGGCCGACCGCCTCGGGCGCCGCTCAGCCGCCGCCCTCGGGCAGCAGGACGATCGGCCCGCCGCCGGGCAGGAGCGCGAGCGGGTCCACGTAGTCGTCCCCCTCGCGCACGCCCCAGTGCAGGCACACCGGGGAGCAGTGGGAACGCTCGTCCGCCAGCGTGCCCACCGGGTCGCCCGCCCCGACCTCCTGCCCGACGACGACCGACGCGCTGACCGGCTCGAGGCTCGAGCGGCGCCCGTCCGGGTGGGCGATCGTCACGACGCCGCGGTCGACGACCCTGCCGGCGACGGTGACCGCGCCGGCCGCCGGGGCGAGCACCGTCCCGCCCTCGTCGACCGCCAGGTCGATGCCGCGGTGGCCCGACGACCACGGCTGCGGTGGCGCGACGAACGCCTGGAGCAGGCGGACGGGTCCCGGCACGGGGGCGCGGTAGGCGGCCGTGGCGTCCGGGAGGCTCACGGGACCCGCGACGGCGGGGGAGAGGATGCCGGGCGCGACGACACCGGCGACGACGAGCGTCGCGAGGGCCGCGGCGAGCCAGCCGGCGATCGCCTGGGGCGACAGGTCATTCGCGGGGGCGGGGGACCGGTGAGTTCGTCGTGCGCGCACGGGCAGGACCGTGGTGGGACCGGCGTGCCAGGGCGGCGGGAGGGGCGCACTCGCAGCGGCGGACGCCGCTCGGCCGGGGCTGTGGGCGGCCGGACGCGGAGCGGTCATCGGGTACAGTTGGCCCGCGACCGGTGCGAGCCGGTCGACTTCGCGCGCCATCTCCCTCCCAGGTCGCCTCGCTGCGGCCGGCGGGGCCGGGGTCCGCCGCGGTCCGGGTGTCCCACCCGGCGCGGACCACGGCATGGCGCCAGGGGCGGCGGCCACCCGGCCGGCGCCGACAACCGAGCAGCGGGACCGGAGCGATCCGGCCCGCACGAACGCGTGCGTCACCGGCACCGGCCGGGACGTGCCGGAAGGACGAGCCATGGCCGTCGTGACCATGCGCCAGCTGCTGGAGAGCGGTGTCCACTTCGGGCACCAGACCCGTCGCTGGAACCCCAAGATGAAGCGCTTCATCTTCACGGAGCGCAACGGGATCTACATCGTCGACCTGCAGCAGTCGCTGACCTACATCGACCGCGCGTACGACTTCGTCAGCGAGACGGTCGCCCACGGCGGCACCGTGCTGTTCGTCGGCACCAAGAAGCAGGCGCAGGAGCCGGTGGCCGAGCAGGCCGCGCGCGTCGGCATGCCGTACGTCAACCAGCGCTGGCTGGGCGGCATGCTCACCAACTTCTCGACGGTCCACAAGCGGCTCCAGCGGCTCAAGGAGCTCGAGCAGATCGACTTCGACGACGTCGCCGCCTCCGGCCTGACGAAGAAGGAGCTGCTGGTCCTGCGGCGCGAGAAGGACAAGCTCGCCCGCACGCTCGGCGGCATCCGCGACATGGCCAAGGTGCCGTCCGCGGTCTGGATCGTCGACACGAACAAGGAGCACCTCGCGGTCGACGAGGCGCGCAAGCTGGGCATTCCCGTGGTCGCGATCCTCGACACCAACTGCGACCCGGACCAGGTCGACTACCCGATCCCCGGCAACGACGACGCGATCCGTGCGGTCCAGCTCCTCACCCGCGTCGTCGCCGACGCCGTGGCCGACGGCCTGCTCAAGCGCCACTCGGGCGCGACCGCCGCCGCCGAGGGCGGTGCGGCCGAGGAGGCCGAGCCGCTCGCCG
>CAZBIO010000015.1:0-22833 GCA_964491965.1 uncultured Cellulomonas sp. | reverse complement strand
CGGCCGGCCGGGCGGCGGCGAGGCGGAGGCAGCCGGCTCGCTCGTCGGGCGGATGCCCGCCCCTGGAGTGGCGCGGCTTCTCGCCGAGCTCGTCCCGCCCCGGCACTTCGCGCGCGAGACGTTCGACACGTACCGCCCGGACCCCGCGCACCCGTCTCAGGCGGCCGCCGTCCAGCGGCTCCGGCAGGTGGCGCACGCGGTGCGTCACCCCGCGCGGACGCGGCCCTGGCGACGCCGCGGCGTCGCGCCCCCGGCCGTGTATCTCGACGGTGGCTTCGGCGTCGGCAAGACCCACCTGCTGGCCTCGCTGGCATCGGCCGTCGGCACCGAGCGCACCGCGTACGGCACGTTCGTCGAATTCACCAACCTCGTCGGCGCACTCGGCTTCGCGCCGACCGTCGAGGCGCTGGCGCGCCATGCCCTCGTCTGCGTCGACGAGTTCGAGCTCGACGACCCCGGCGACACCGTGCTGATGTCCAGGTTGATCCGCGAGCTGTCGGACCGCGGTGTCGCCCTGGCCGCCACCTCGAACACGCTCCCGGAGTCCCTGGGTCAGGGGCGGTTCGCCGCGGAGGACTTCCTGCGCGAGATCCAGGCGCTCGCGTCCCGTTTCGAGGTGCTGCGCATCGACGGCCCCGACTACCGCCACCGCGGCACGGTCACCGACCGGCGCGGCGTCCCGGACGACGAGGTTCGCGCGGCCGTCGCCGGGCATCCCGGTGCGACGCTCGACGACTTCGGTGACCTCCTGGCGCACCTGGCCCGGCTCCACCCGAGCCGGTACGGCGCGCTGCTCGACGGCGTGGGGCTCGTCGGGCTGACCGGCGTCCGCCCGGTGCGCAAGCAGGACGTCGCGCTGCGGCTCGTCGTGCTCGTCGACCGGCTGTACGACCGGGACGTGCCCGTGGTCCTCGGCGGCGACGGCGAACGCGGCCTGTTCGGCGCCGACATGCTCGCCGGCGGGTACCGGAAGAAGTACTACCGGGCGCTGTCGCGCCTCGGCGCGCTGGCGGAGGCGGGCGCGGCGGCCGTCGAGGGTGTGGGCGCGGCCTCCGGCGGCCGCGTCAGCAGCACCACGGAGCGCTGCTCCAGCGTCAGCGCGCGGCGCGCACGGAACACCTGACCGGCCGCGACGCGCCCGTCGGTGTCGAGCACCGCGGTCCAGCGCGCCCCGAAGTCCGGTGGCGGCAGCTGGAACGTCACCGGCTCGAAGTGGCCGTTGAACAGCCACAGGAACGAGTCGTCCACCAGGGGCGCGCCGCGCGTGTCGGACTCGGCGATCGCCTCGCCGTTGAGGAACACCATCACGGCGCGGGCCTCGTCGTTCTCCCACGCGGCGTCGTCCATGTGCGTCCCGGCGGGGGAGAGCCAGGCGATGTCCTGCAGGTCGGACTCGCCGCCGTGGTCGGGGCGGCCCGCGAAGAAGCGGCGGCGGCGGAACACCGGGTGCGTGCGGCGCAGGTGGACCAGCCGGCGGGTCAGCTCCAGGAGTGAGCGCCGGTCCTCGTCGAGGTCCCAGTCCACCCACGAGATCCTGTTGTCCTGGCAGTAGACGTTGTTGTTGCCGCCCTGCGTGCGGCCCAGCTCGTCGCCGTGCGCCAGCATCGGCACGCCCTGGGACAGCAGGAGTGTGACGAGGAAGTTGCGCCGCTGGCGCCGCCGGATGGCGAGGACCGCGGGGTCGTCCGTCGGGCCCTCGACGCCGCAGTTCCAGGAGCGGTTGTCGTCGGTCCCGTCGCGGTTGTCCTCGCCGTTCGCCTCGTTGTGCTTCTCGTTGTAGGAGACGAGGTCCGCCAGCGTGAAGCCGTCGTGCGCGGTGACGAAGTTGATGCTCGCCAGGGGCCGCCGCCCGGTGTGCTCGTAGAGGTCCGACGAGCCCGCGAGGCGGCTGGCGAACTCGCCGAGCGTCGACGGCTCGGACCGCCAGAAGTCGCGCACGGTGTCGCGGAACTTCCCGTTCCACTCCGTCCACAGCGGCGGGAAGCCGCCCACCTGGTAGCCGCCGGCGCCGAGGTCCCAGGGCTCCGCGATGAGCTTGACCTGCGAGACCACCGGGTCCTGCTGCACGATGTCGAAGAACGCGGACAGCCGGTCGACCTCGTGGAACTGCCGCGCCAGGGTGGCCGCGAGGTCGAAGCGGAACCCGTCGACGTGCATGTCCGACGCCCAGTAGCGCAGCGAGTCCATGATCAGCTGCAGCACGTGCGGCGAGCGCATCAGCAGCGAGTTGCCGGTCCCCGTCGTGTCGAAGTAGTGCGTGGGGTCGTCGTCCACCAGCCGGTAGTAGTTGGTGTTGTCGATGCCGCGGAAGCTCAGCGTGGGGCCCCGGTCGTTGCCCTCGGCCGTGTGGTTGTAGACGACGTCGAGGATCACCTCGATGTCCGCCGCGTGCAGGGCCTTGACCATCGCCTTGAACTCCTGCACCTGCTGGCCGGCCTCCGTGTAGGCGGCGTAGCCGTTGTGCGGCGCGAAGAAGCCGATCGTGTTGTAGCCCCAGTAGTTGGACAGGCCCCTGGCGCGCAGCGACGCGTCGCCGACGAACTGCTGGACGGGCATCAGCTCGACCGCGGTCACCCCGAGCGACGTCAGGTGCTCGATCACCGCGGGGTGGCCCAGCGCCGAGTACGTGCCGCGCAGCTCCCGCGGGACCCCGGGGTGGAGCTTGGTGAGGCCGCGCACGTGGGCCTCGTAGATCACCGACTCGTGGTACTCGTGCTGCGGCGGCCGGTCGTGACCCCAGTCGAAGTACGGGTTGGTGACCACGCCGATCATCGTGTGGGCGGCCGAGTCGAGGACGTTGCGGGCCGCCGGGTCCGCGAACCGGTACGAGTACAGCGACTCGTGCCCGTCGGTCTGGCCGTCGATCGCCTTCGCGTACGGGTCGAGGAGCAGCTTGGACGGGTCGCACCGGTGGCCGCGCGCCGGGTCGAACGGGCCGTGGATGCGGTAGCCGTACCGCTGTCCGGGCACGATGCCGGGGAGGTAGCCGTGCCAGACGAAGGCGTCCACCTCCGTCAGGTCGACGCGGGTCTCGACGCCGTCCGCGTGGATGAGGCAGAGCACGACGCGCTCCGCCGCCTCGGAGAAGATCGCGAAGTTGGTTCCCGCGCCGTCGTAGGTGGCGCCGAGCGGGTACGGCCGACCGGGCCAGATCTGCACGGGCCCCAGCGTGCCAGCCTCGGCGGTGGCGCGTCAGTGCTGGACGTCGACGACGACGCGCGCCGGCTCGGCGAGGGCGAACACCCGGTAGGGGCGACCGTCGTCCTTGAGCCCGACGAAGGCCTGCGTCTGACCCTCGAACGTCCCGAGCATGTCGACCTCCCACAGCTGGGCGTACCCCTCCGTGGTGATCGGCCCGGCGGGCCACTCGGTCTGGCCGGTGTCGAACGGGTAGCCCATCCCGGTGAGGACCACCTCGAGGGTGCCGTCGCCCGAGAGGTCGAGGGTCTTCCCGGAGGGGTCCTCGACCGCCGTCGGCACGTACCGCACCCGCCAGCCGGGCGTCCCGGTGCCCGCCACCTCGAAGACCACCCGGTCGTAGCCGTCGTGCGCGCCGACCCGCACGTCCGTCACGGTCAGGTGCGCGTCTGACGAGGGCTCGGCCGTACTGGTCGCCGCGGGGTCGACGAAGCCCTCGAGCACGTCGTCGGCCTCGGCCTGCGAGCCGGTTGCCACCGGCTCGGGGGGTGCCGCGGGGGAGGAGGACGAGGGCGACGACGCGGACGTGGCGGCGGTGCCGCTCTCGGCGGCGGCCGTCTCGGTGGCGGCCGCCCCGCCCGACCCCTCGGTGCATCCCGCGCTCAGGCCGGCGACCACCAGCATCGCGAACCCGAACGTCACACGCCTGCGGTCCATGCCGGCCTCCTCGTCGCCACGTCGCAGCGATCGTAGACACCAGTATCCAGACATGTGTCCAGTTGAGGCGCACAGGGGCGCTCGCGGCGCGTTGCCGATGCGTGCGCCGCGAGTCTCCGGCGAGTAGAACCGTGTCATGACGGACCGAACGCGCGACCTGACCTCCGATCCCGCGGCCGAGCACATCGCCGACCGGCAGCGGGACGAGGCCATCCTGGCCGCCGCGGACGTCCGCTCCGGCGGGAATCCCCGCTTGGCGCCCCACTCGCTCCAGCAGTCCGAGCTGGAGCCCGACGACGAGGCACTGGCCAGCGGGGACGACTGGGACGACGTCGAGCGGCTCTAGGCTCCGCGGCCGAGGTGCAGGTCGGCCTCGTCGACCTGCCGGACCAGCGAGCGGCCGTCGGGGCCGAGCAGCACCAGCACGTGCTCGTCGCGCGCGGCACGGGTGGCGTGCGGGCCGCCGGGGTTGGGCACCGGGGCGCCGTGAGCCAGCACGTGCTCGGCGAACGTCAGCTGGCGGATGAGGATGGCCCGCACCCGCCCGGGGAAGTGCGTGGCCGCCCCGGCGTAGATCTCCGGGTCGTGCTGGCCGTCGTCGCCGACGAGCGTCCACCTGATGCCGGGGAACTCCGTGAACAGCCGGTGGAGCTCCGTCACCTTGTGGCGTGGGCCGGACCGGAACCACCCGGTGTTGGTCGGGCCCCAGTCCGTGAGCAGCAGCGTGCCCGCGGGGAATCGGTGCCGCCGCAGGAAGCGCCCGATCGCCGGGGCGGAGTTCCAGGCACCGGTCGACAGGTACAGCACGGGCAGGTTGGGCTCGTCGGCCCGCAGGCGCGCGAAGAGCGCGGCCATGCCCGGGACGGGCTCGCGCGCGTTCTCGTGGCGGACGAACGAGTTCCAGCCGGCGACCAGCGGGCGGGGAAGGCGGGTGACCATCACGGTGTCGTCGATGTCGGCGACGATGCCGTGGCTGGCCGCGGGGTCGACCACCTGGATCGGGGCGGTGCTCGTGGCGCCGTCCTGCGTCCGCAGCTGCACCTCGTGCCAGCCCGGCGGCAGGTCGGCGGCGAGCACCTGGTCGACGAACCCGCTGCGGTCCGTGACGACGCCGTGCACGGTGCCGCCGACGGTCACCTCGACGCGCGCCCCGGCCACCGAGGCCGTCAGGAACGACCGCCAGCCGCGCAGCGCGGTCGGGGCCGTGCCGTGCCAGGCGCCGGCCTGGGCGGCGCCGGCGCCGGGCAGCTCGGTGTCGGGGACCTCGGGCGCGGCGAGCACGGTGCGCGCCAGGACCCTGATCCAGCCCGGCGCGCCGTAGCCGGGGTATGGCTCGACACGGACCGTCCAGCCGCGCCTGCGTAGCCGCGCGGCGACCCAGTGGTCGAACGCGTCCTCGAGGCGGGCCGCGTAGTGCAGCCGGACGGCCGTGGCGTGGGCGAGCGGGCTTCCCTCGTCCGGGCGGGGCTGGGTGCGACCCGCCCGCAGCGTGGCGTCGGCGTCGGGTCTGGAGCGGCTCACTTTCCCTCGGTCAGCGCCCCACCGGCCGACTCGAGGTGCGCTCGCACGAACCACTGGAACTTCTCCAGGTCGTGCAGCTGCCCGATGAGTAGGTCGTTCGTGATGAGGTCGAGCTTCTCGGTCGCGGCGGCGGCGTGGCGGTGCGACGTGATGATGCCCGTGTAGACCTTGTCCAGCTCGGCGAGGTGGTCGATCGCGGAGGCGCGGCCGATCGGGTAGTCCTCCCACGTCCGGGACGCGACGAGCGCGCCCGGGGTGCCGACGGGGGCGGTGCCGAGCGTGGCGATCCGCTCGGCGATCTCGTCCACCTGGTTGCGCACCGCGTCCACCTGCGGGTCCAGCATCTCGTGGACCGCGATGAAGTTGGGCCCGACGACGTTCCAGTGGACGTGCTTGAGCGTCAGGTGCAGGTCGTTGAGCGCGTGCAGGCGCTCCTGGAGGATCGCCGCTACCTCGGCGCCCTCCTCGGGCGTCAGCGAGGGGACGGTGAACTTCGGCAGTTCCTTGGTGGCCATCGGTGCTCTCCTTCGCGGGTCGAACTGCATGATCTGCCGCCCGCCGCGCGATCCGGCGGGACGTTCGCGCTCCTCGTCCGGTCTATCACGTCCCGGTCGACCCCGACGCGGGACCGCGCGGCTGCGGCACCCCCGGCGCGGAGGTGTCAGGCCGCGCGCCCGCCCGGTGGGCCCGGCGCTCGACGAGGGCGGGGGCCAGCCACCAGCAGGCCGCGAGCAGGACGACGACGGCGCCGAGTGCCGTCCACCCGGCGGCACGCGAGACGACGACGTCGAACAGCAGCAGGGGCACGCCGGCGAGGACGAGGGCGAGCACGGCCAGGCCGGCGCGGGCGAAGCGGTTGCCCACCTCGACCAGCTCGCGCTTGAGCCGGCGGCGGAACAGCAGCCGGTGCATCGCGGCCGGCGTGACGATCAGCACGGTGGCGAGCACGGCGCAGCCGACGAGCACCAGGTAGACGACCCGCTGGAACCGGTCGAGGTCGGCGAACCGCTGCTGGAAGGGGACCGTCAGCAGGAAGCCGACGAGGATCTGCGCGCCCGTCTGCGTGACCCGCAGCTCCTGGACGAGCTCCTCCCAGTTGCGGTCCATCCGCTCGGCGAACGTCTCGCGGCGGCCGTCGTCCTCGGGCTGGTTCGACACGGCTGACCTCCTCCTGTGTCGATCATCGTGCCCGGTGGCGCCGCCCGCACCGTGTGGTCCGAGGCGCGCCCCGACTGGGGAAGACTGGTCCCCGTGCTGCACGACACCTCCCGACACGACTTCGGTTCCGACAACTACGCGGGCGCGCACCCCGAGGTGCTCGCCGCCCTCTCCGCGGCCAACGGCGGCCACGTCTCGTCGTACGGGTCGGACCCGTACACCGAGCGGCTGGAGGAGGTCTTGTCGGAGGTCCTGGGGCGGCCCGCGCAGGTGTACCCGGTGTTCAACGGGACCGGGGCGAACGTCGTGGTGCTCCAGGCGATGCTGCCGCGCTGGGGCGCGGTGATCTGCGCCGACACCGCCCACGTCAACACCGACGAGGGTGGCGCGCCGGAGAAGGTCGCCGGGATCAAGCTCGCCACCGTGCCCACGCCGGACGGCAAGCTGACGCCCGAGCTGGTGGCGCGCCAGGCGTACGGGTTCGGCGACGAGCACCACGCGCAGCCGGCGGTCGTCTCCCTGACGCAGTCGACGGAGGTCGGCACGGTCTATTCGCTCGGCGAGATCGCGGCGCTCGTCGAGCAGGCGCACGGCCTCGGGCTGCGCGTGCACGTCGACGGCAGCCGGCTGGCCAACGCCGCGGCGACCCTCGGCGTGCCGCTGTCCGCGCTCGCCGCCGGAGTCGACGCGATCAGCCTGGGCGGGACCAAGCTGGGCACCGTCTTCGGCGAGGCCGTCGTGGTGCTCGACCCGACGATCGACGGCGTCCGCTACCTGCGGAAGGTCGACACCCAGCTCGCCTCGAAGATGCGGTTCATCTCCGCGCAGCTGCTCGCGCTCTACGAGGGCGACCTGTGGCACCGCTCCGCGACGCGGTCCAACGCGATGGCGGCGCGGCTGCGCGAGGGGCTGGAAGGCCTGCCGGGCATCGAGCCGACACAGGCGACCCAGGCCAACGCGGTGTTCACCCGGCTGCCGGCCGACCTCGCCGCTCACCTGCGCGAGCGGTGGCACTTCTACGACTGGTCGGCGGGCACCGGCGAGGTGCGGCTGATGTGCGGGTGGGACACCACCGAGGCGGACGTCGACGAGTTCGTCGCCGCCGCGAAGGCGTTCGTCGCGCGCTGACCTCCGGCTGCTGAACGGCCCGCCTCGTCAGGGGCGGGGCGACCGGTGGTGCGTCCGCGGGCGGTCGGCGTCGTGCCGGTGCGGGCGCGTCTCCCCGTCGCGACCCTCGCGCGGTGCGCGGGGGCCGGTGTCGGGCCGGATGTGCAGCGGCCGGCCCGCGACCCGGGTGCGGGAGAGCTTCTCGACGGCCGCGGGGGACAGGCCGCCGGGGATCTCGACCAGCGCGAAGCTGCCGAAGATGTCGATCTTCCCGACGTCCTTGCCGGTCAGCCCGCCCTCGCCCGTCAGCGCGCCGACGAGCGCACCGGGCTGGAGCCCGTCGCGGTGGCCAACCGCGACGCGGTAGCGGGGGGCCGACGAGCCGTCGTGGTGGTGCCGCGACCCGGTGCCCTCGGCGCGGCGGGGCCGTTCGGGCATGTCCCCGAGCCGCGCGAGCGCGTCGTCGAGGTCATCGCCCTGGTCCGGCCGGGGCGCGGGGCCTTCGTCGCCCACCGCGCGCGCGGCGACGACGGCGAGCAGGTCAGCGGCGTCCAGGTCCGGACGGTCGGCGAGGTGTTGCGCCACCGCGTCGCGGTAGACGTCGAGCCGGCCGGCGGCCGCCCGCTCGTCGGCGCGCGCCAGGAGCGCGGCGACGCGGTGCGCGGACACCTGGGCCGGCGTGGGGATGTCCACCTTCTCGATGGTCACGCGGGTGGTGCGCTCGATCTGCCGGAGGCGCGGCTGCTCGGCCGGCGTGACGAACGTCAGCGCCTCACCGGCGCGGCCGGCGCGGCCGGTGCGCCCGATCCGGTGGACGTAGGGCTCGGCGCCACGTGGCAGGTCGAGGTTGACCACCAGCCCGATGCGCTCGACGTCGAGCCCACGGGCGGCGACGTCGGTGGCGACGAGCACGCGCAGCGCGCCGGACCGCAGGCGGTCGACGATCTTCTCGCGCTCGCCCTGGGCGACGTCGCCGGACAGGTAGGCGGCGGAAACGCCGCGCGCGACGAGCTCGCTGCCGACGCGCTCGGCGTCCTGGCGGGTGCGGACGAAGACGATGGCGCCGTCGGCGTCGGTGGTGGCCAGCACCCGGACGAGGGCGCCGGTCTTGTGCCGGTGCGGCACAACGGCATACGTCTGCCGCACGGTGGCGACGGTCGAGGACTCGCGGGCCACCGCGACGCGCACCGGGTCGACCAGGTGCTGCTCGGCGACGCGCCGGATGGGCGGCGGCATCGTCGCCGAGAAGAGCGCGACCTGGCGGCCGGCCGGCACGTCCGAGAGCACGCGGTCGACGTCCTCCGCGAAGCCCATCTGCAGCATCTCGTCGGCCTCGTCGAGCACCACGTGGGCAACGCGGTCGAGGACCAGCGTGCCGCGCTCGAGGTGGTCGATGACGCGGCCGGGCGTGCCGACGACCACCTGGGCGCCGCGCGCGAGCGCCCGCTGCTGCGGCAGGTACGGTGCACCGCCGTACACGGCGACCACCTGGACGCCTGTGAGGTGCTTGGCGAACGAGGCGATCGCCTCGGCCACCTGGAGCGCCAGCTCGCGCGTCGGGGTGAGCACCAGCCCCTGGACGGCCGGCAGGTCCGGGTCGATGCCCGCGAGGAGCGGCAGGCCGAATGCGGCCGTCTTCCCGGTGCCGGTCTGGGCGACGCCGACGAGGTCGTGCCCGGCGAGCAGCGCGGGGATCGCCCCCGCCTGGATGGCCGTCGGGGTGGCGAAGCCCAGCTCCGCGGCCGCGCGGTGCAGCGGCTCGGGCAGGGGGAGGTCGACGAAGTCGATCGCCTCGTCGGAGGGCAGGGCAAGGTCGGTGGACGTGCTCATGTGCGAGGTGGACCGTTCGTTCGGCGGGGGAGTCGTGAACCGGGGCCACGGTGGCACCCGGCGAGTCGCACACCCCGACACATCTGCCGCCGACGGCGGACAGGACCTGACGAAATCAGGGCCGGAGGCCCTCACCCACAGGGGAACGCGACGAACTCGTGGGATGAGTCTAGCGGACACTCCCGCGGACCGGCCGTGCCAGCGGCGCGGCCCCGAGGTTCCCTAGCATGGAGGCGGGTGCGCCAGGTGAAGGGGAGCGCGGTGGCAGGGTCGTCCGACGTCAGCACGCGCGTGCTGACGGTTCCCAACGCCATCAGCCTGGTGCGGCTGCTCCTCGTGCCGGTGTTCACGGTGCTGCTGGTGCACGAGCGGGACGGCTGGGCCCTGGCCGTCCTCGCGATCTCCGGCGCCAGCGACTGGCTGGACGGCGTCATCGCCCGCCGCTGGAACCAGGTGAGCCGGCTGGGCCAGCTGCTCGACCCCGCCGCGGACCGCGCATTCATCCTCGTGACGATCGTCACCCTCGCGTGGCGCGACGTGGTGCCGTGGTGGCTCGTCGTCGCGCTGGTGCTGCGGGACGTGCTGCTGGGCATCGTCCAGCTCGCCGTGGCCCGCTCGGGCCGGCCGCCGCTGCCGGTGCACCTGGCCGGCAAGGCCGGCACCTTCGCGCTGCTGTACGCGTTCCCCCTGCTGTTGCTCGGCCACTGGCACGGGCCCGTCGCGACGGTCGCGACGGTCCTCGGGTGGGCCTTCGCGATCTGGGGCGTCGGCCTCTACTGGTTCTCGGGCGTGCTGTACGCCGGCCAGGCGTACCGGTTGCTCGCCCGCCCGCGCGCCGCGACGGGGGAGGGGGCGTGAACCCCCGCCACGGTCCGCTCGTCGAGCGCGCGGTCGACGAGTCGATGACCCTGCTGAACGAGGTCTCGCGGCACCCGCTCGACCCGAGCTACGCGGAGGCCGCGGCACGCTGCGCGGCCGGGGGCCGGCGCCCCGGGCCGGTATCACGCGGGGTGGCGCTGGTGCTGGCCGCCGTGTTGGGGCTCGGGGGCGCGGCCGCGGCGCTCGCGCTGCGGACCCCGACGGCGGGCGACCGGCAGGCGCGCGCCCTGCTGGAGCAGCAGGTGCGCGAGAAGAAGGCCGACGTCGACGCGCTCGAGGCGGCCAACGCGCAGACGGTGGCGGAGATCGCCCGGCTCCAGGAGGCGGCCCTGCGCACCACCGACCCCCAGCTCCTCGAGCTGACCCGGCCGTGGGCGGTCGCCGCCGCGATGTCGCCGGTGACGGGGCCCGGCCTGCGGATCGTGCTGACGGATGCCCCGTCCGCCGCCGAGAACACGGACGACCTGGACCTGCGCGTCCAGGACGTCGACCTCCAGGTGCTGGTCAACGGCCTCTGGGCGGCCGGCGCGGAGGCGGTCGCCGTGAACGGGCAGCGCGTCGGGCCGACGACGGCGATCCGCAGCGCCGGCAGCGCGGTGCTCGTCGACCTCGTGCCGCTCGTCGGGCCGTACACGGTCGAGGTGATCGGCGACGCGCCGGAGCTGCAGACCCGGCTGGCCCGGTCCACGGCGGGTCAGCACGTGGCGATGCTGCACGCGACGTACGGGATCGGCGTGCAGATGTCGTCGGAGCAGAACCTCGAGCTGCCCGGTTCGGGGGCGCTGGTGCTCCACGCGGCGACGGTGCCGCAGGACGCGCTCGTCGCCGCGGGCCTGGCGGATGCGCCGGCCGCCGCGGATGTGCCAGAGTTCGGCGCGAACGAGGAGGGGGAGGCGTCGTGATCGCGTTCCTCGGGTTGGCCGTCGGTGTCGTCGTCGGGCTGCTGGTGCAGCCGACGGTGCCGCCGGAGCTGCAGCCCTACCTGCCGATCGCGGTGGTCGCGGCGCTGGACGCGCTGTTCGGCGGCCTGCGCGCCCTCCTCGACGGCATCTTCGACGACCGCGTGTTCCTGACGTCGTTCCTCTCGAACGTGGTGGTCGCCGCGTTCATCGTGTTCCTGGGCGACCAGCTCGGCGTGGGCCCGCAGCTCTCGACCGCCGTCGTCGTCGTCCTCGGCATCCGGATCTTCTCCAACGCCGCCTCGATCCGCCGGCACCTGTTCAAGGCGTAGTGCCATGGACGACGTCGAGCGCCGGGAGGAGGGGGCGTCGCCCGTGCCCGACGAGGCGCGGTCCTCCGGGCATCCGCTGCGCGGCTGGGCGGCCATGAGGTCGGCGATGAAGCCACGCGCCACGCGCGCCCAGCTCCTCGCGGGGGTGCTGTGCGCGGTGCTCGGGTTCGCGCTCGTCGTGCAAGTCCGGCAGGCGGAGGAGTCGGACCTGTCCGCGCTGCGGCAGGACGACCTGGTGCAGCTGCTCGACGAGACCTCGGTCCGCGCCGACCAGCTGGGCCAGGAGGCGTCGGACCTCACCGCCGAGCGCGACGACCTGCTCTCCGGCTCCGACTCGCGCCAGGCGGCCCTCGACGCGGCCCGCCGCAACGCCGCGATGCAGGGGATCCTCTCCGGCCGGCTGCCGGCGGAGGGGCCGGGCGTGGAGATCACCCTCACCGATCCGGACGGCGGCCTGTGGCCGGTCACGATGCTCAACATGCTCGAGGAGCTGCGCAACGCCGGGGCCGAGGCGATCCAGGTGGGGGACCAGCGCGTCACGGCGAGCAGCGCGTTCACCGGCGCGCCCGGCGCCATCCAGCTCAACGGCGTCACGCTGGAGGCGCCGTACCGGTGGCTGGTGATCGGCGACCCGGACACCATCGCGACCGCTCTCGAGATCCCGGGTGGCGCGCTGGCCTTCGTCGAGAACGACGGCGCCTCGGGACGGGTGGACAAGCTGGAGCGGGTCGAGGTGACCGCACTGCGTGAGATGCCCGATCCGCGGTACGCCACGTTGGCACCCGTGGAGGTTCCGTGAGCACGCGGGGCGCCCCGAGGGGTGTCGGCGGGGTCCGGGGCCGAATAGGGTGTCGTGACCAAGGGGGCGCAGCGTGGTGGGCGGCAAGGGAGGCGTGCGGATGACCGACGAACGAGACGTCGAGTCGACGCCGGAGCCGCCGGACTCCTCCCGGGGTCCGGACACCACCCTGTCGTTCCCCGCCGCCGGGCTGCCGGAGGTCGACCAGGGTCCGGTCCGCTTGACGGCCGACGAGGTCGCGGCGGTCAACGCGCTCCCGCCGACGTCCGCGCTGCTCGTCATGCAGCGCGGGCCGAGCGCCGGCGCGCGCTTCCTGCTCGACGCCGAGCGCACCTCCGCGGGACGGAGCACGGAGGCGGACATCTTCCTCGACGACGTGACCGTGTCGCGCAAGCACGCCGAGTTCGTCCGCGAGGGTCAGCAGTTCTGGGTGCGTGACGTCGGCTCGCTCAACGGCACCTACGTCAACCGCAACCGGATCGACCAGGCGGTGCTGCGCGCGGGCGACGAGGTGCAGATCGGCAAGTTCCGGATGACGTTCCACCCGAGCCCGCTCCGCGAGGGTTCGCCGGGGTCCGTGTGAGGCAGGCGACAGCAACCGGCGCCAACGGATGGGCGCCTGAAGAGACGCCCTCGTCGGCTCCCACCACGCAGGAGGCCGGACCGTGGCCGCGCGGGCTGTCGCGGCGGGCCTCGATGCGGATCTCGGACGTGCTGGCGGCGCTCCAGGTCGAGTTCCCCGCCGTCACCACCTCCAAGTTGCGGTTCTGGGAGGAGCAGGGGCTCGTCACCCCGGTGCGCACCCCGGCGGGCTACCGGCAGTACTCGCCGGCCGACGTCGAGCGGCTGCGCTACGTGCTCCGCATGCAGCGCGACCGGTACCTCCCCCTGAAGGTGATCGCGGAGCGGCTGGCCGCCCTCGACGCCGGCGAGGACGACGAGCCCGCGCCGCGGGCACGGCTGGCGACGAGCGACGGCGTCCCGGCGACGACCACGCCGCGGTGGACGACGGACCTGCTGGCCCAGGAGGCGGGCGTCCCGGTGGACCTCGTCACCGACCTCGTCGCCGCGGGGGTCCTGCGCTCCAACGCACGGGGCGTGTTCGACCTCTACGCGCGGGACGTGGTGCAGGCGGCGGCACGCCTCGCCGAGCACGGCCTGGACGCGCGGCACCTGCGCGCCTTCCGCTCGGCGGCGGACCGGCAGCTCGACCTCGTCGAGCAGGTGGTGGCGCCGGTGCGCGGCCAGCGGTCGGCCTCGTCGCGCGCCCGCGCGGGCACGCTGGCGGCCGAGCTGGGCGAGCTGTGCTCGCAGCTGCACGCCGCACTGGTGCGCGCGGCGATCGCCGACCTGGACACCTGACGCGGTTCGCCGCGCGGCGCGTCCGGTCGTCGTCCGACCGCTCTGCGGGTGGGCCGCAGGGCTCGTACCGTGGAGTCGTGGCCGAGAACGCCGGGCTGGTCGAGGTCGAGGTCGTCGGGGTCCGCACGCACGTGGGCGACGACGAGACCGTCGTGCTGCTCCTCGACCCCGAGTCGGGGCTCCTGGTGCCGATCCTCATCGGCCCCGCGGAGGCGGCTGCCATCGCGGCGGTGCAGGCGGGAATCGTCCCGCCACGGCCGATGACGCACGACCTGCTGCGCGACGCGCTGATCGCGGCGGGGACGCGGGTGCGGCGCGTGGAGATCACGCAGCTGCTCGACGGCGTGTTCCACGCCGCGCTCGTCCTCGACGGGGGCCGGCGGGTGGACTCCCGCGCGTCGGACGCGATCGCGGTGGCACTCCGCTTCGAGTGTCCGGTGATGTGCGCGTCGCAGGTGCTGGCGCTGGCGGGCGTCGAGGTGCGCACCATGACGCCGGAACAGGACATCGAGGAGTTCCGGGACTTCCTCGAACACGTCTCGGCGGAGGACTTCGCGACGGAGGAGGAACCGGGCGACGAGCCCGACGAGCCGGACTCACCTTCAGGTAAAACGTGAGACTCACCAGGCGCGACACGCCACGAGCGTCGTTGCGCCGGTGAGGACCGCGGCCTAGCGTTGCCACGAACCAACCGACCGAGCTGGAGGCCCGCGTGACCACGAAGGACACCGCCGATCAGGCGCCGGTCCTGCCTCAGGGTGCACAGGGCCTGCTCTTCGACGACGACCTGCCGACGCTCGACGACGAGCACGCCGGGTATCGGGGCACCACGGCCTGCCACGCGGCGGGGATCACCTATCGGCAGCTGGACTACTGGGCCCGCACCGGGTTGGTCGAGCCCTCGGTGCGGCCGGCGACCGGGTCGGGCACGCAGCGGCTGTACAGCTTCCGCGACATCCTGGTGCTCAAGGTGGTGAAGCGGCTGCTCGACACGGGCGTGTCGCTCCAGCAGATCCGCCAGGCCGTCGGATTCCTCCGCGAGCGCGGGGTCGAGGACCTCGCCGGCATCACGCTGATGTCGGACGGCGCGTCGGTCTACGAGTGCACGTCCGCCGACGAGGTGATCGACCTGGTGCAGGGCGGGCAGGGCGTGTTCGGCATCGCCGTCGGCCGGGTGTGGCGCGAGGTCGAGGGCACGCTCGCCGAGATGCCGACCGAGCGGGCCGACGACGAGGCGGCGCCGCCCGCGTTCGACGGGGTCGACGAGCTCGCGGCACGCCGCCAGGCGCGCTCGGCGGGCTGACGCCTTCTCTCTGTAGCGCGCGTCAGACGAAGGCGCGCACGGGCCGTGGCGCGCGCAGCGCGCGGTCGAGCAACGTGTCGAATGCGTCGGACAGTTCGCCGGCGGCGGGGCCGGGCCAGCTGTGGATCGGGCGCGCGGCCCCCTGCGCCTGTTGGAGCGCGGCGCGCTCGGGAATCGCGGGGGACAGGAGAAGCGGGCCGTAGAGGCTCTGGAGCTCCTCGAGGCGGTACGCCTGCTCGATCGACCGCAGCCGCACGCGGTTGACGACGATCCCGAGCGGCTGGAGCGCGGGGGCGGCGCTGCGGCGCAGCTCGTCGACGGTCCGCAGGGCGCGGCCCACGGCCATGACGGAGAACAGCCCGGGTTCCGTGACGACGATGGCGCGATCGCACGCGGCGAGGCCGGTGCGCGTCAGGCCGCCGAGCGACGGTGGGCAGTCGACGAGCACCACGTCGTAGCCGGACACCCACGACAGGGCGACGCGGAGGCGGTCCAGGTCGGTGTCGTCCAGGCGGTCGTGGTGCACCGTGCGCTCCGAGCCGACGAGCACGTCGGGCCCGGCGTCGGACCAGCGCGCCAGGCCGGTCGCCGCGGCGACCGCCTCGGCCGTGGGGTCGTCGAGCACGGCGGCGATGTCGCCCTCGGGACGCGCCACGCCGAGGGCCATGGTGCTGTCGCCCTGCGGGTCGAGGTCGACGACCAGGACGCGCAGGTCGCGCTCCAGGGCCGCCGATGCCAGCCCCAACGTCACCGAGGTCTTGCCGACACCGCCCTTGAGGCTGCACACACCGAGCACCAGCACCCGGCAACCGTATCGGCGTCGGCACCAGGGGAGAAACCCGTTCGGGTGACGGGCTCGGGGCGTGCCCGATTCGTCGCCGCCGGGGGAGGGGAGGGAGCCTACCATCTGCGCATATGCCTCTGACCTGCGCAAAGGCGACCGTCGGGCGTGGGGCGCGCCGATGGGGCGCGCGTGTACGGCATGCTGGGGCGTCGTGGAGATCGTGCGCGTCGGCGAGGACCAGTGGCAGTCGGTGCGTGACGTGCGGCTTCGCGCGCTGACCGAGTCGCCGGAGAGCTTCGGCTCGTCGCTCGACCGCGAACGTGCCTTCACCGAGCAACACTGGCGGAGGCGGCTGCGGGGGACGCCCACATGGCTGGCCGTCGACGACGCGGGGGAGTACCGGGGGATCGTCAGCCTGATCCAGGAACCGGGATCACCGGTGGACGATCGCCACATCGTCTCGCTGTGGGTCGCGGCGGAGGCGCGCCGCCAGGGCATCGGCTGGGCGCTCCTGGACGCGGCGCGGGACCAGGCGATCCTCGACGGTGCGCGCACCCTCTCGCTGTGGGTGCTGGACGGCAACACCGCCGCCGGCGACCTCTACGTGCGCGCGGGCTTCCGCCGCACGGGCATCCGTCAGCGGCTCCCACGGGACGCGAGCCTGGTGGAGGAGCGGTACGAGCTGGCGTTGCGGGCCAACGTCTAGGAGTCCTCGGCCTTGGCCACGTCCCACACGTCCACAGGTCTCCGACGGCGAAGTGACATAACGTCCATTATCGGCGCGACGCCGACCAGGGATTTGGCGCTCAATCCGGCCGGATCGGCGTCCATGGCAGGATCGCCGCCGTGGATCCCGCCCTTTCCCAGACCATCGCCGACGTCGAGCAGCAGGAACGCGAGCTCGTCCTGAGCGCGTTCACGCACGACGACGCCTGGCGCCTCGGCACCTACCTGTACGGCCTCGCCGTCGAGCGCGACCTCGCCGTCGTGGTCGACATCCGCCACGGCGACCAGATCGTCTTCCACGCGGCCCGCCCCGGCACCAGTGCCGACAACGACACGTGGGTCGAGCGCAAGGCGCGCGTGGTGCGCCGGTTCGGTCGCTCGTCGTACCTCGCCGGGCTGCGCTCCGAAAGTCGTGGTACGACTTTTCAGGACGAGACGCAGCTTCCCCTCCAGGAGTACGCCGGCCACGGCGGGGCGTTCCCGGTTCGGGTGGCCGGTGTCGGCCAGGTCGGTGTGGTGACCGTCTCCGGGCTCGCCGGCAGCGAGGACCACGCGCTCGTCGTCGAAGGCCTGCGCTGGCTGCTGGCCGGCACGGTCTAGCGTCCGCGCGACTCGTTCACGAGACATTCACCCGGCGCGTGGAACATCCCGCGGTGGGATGCCGTTGAGGGCAGTCAGAAGTCTGTTCCGACCGACGGCACGGAGGCCCCCATGGCGAACCGCTCGTTGCGTGGCATGCGCATCGGCTCGCACAGCATGGAGACGGAGGAGGGCGTCGACTTCGCCCCCCGGCTCCAGGCGTACTACGACTGCCCCAACGGGCACACCATCATCCTGCCGTTCTCGGTCGAGGCCGACGTGCCGCTGGTGTGGGAGTGCCGGTGCGGCGCCGAGGCGCTGCTGCGGGACGCCGAGAAGCCCGAGGCGAAGGCGGGCAAGCCACCGCGCACGCACTGGGACATGCTGCTCGAGCGTCGCACCATCGGCGAGCTCCAGGAGCTGCTCGACGAGCGGCTCGACCTGCTCCGCGCCGGCAAACTGCGGCGCAGCGCCTGACCTTCGGCGCCCGCTCAGGGCCGCCCGAACACCCGACGGAACGCTCCTGCCACCTGGCGGGAGCGTTCTGCTATCCCCCACTTCGCGACGTTGACCATCGCCTCGAGGATGATCGAGTTGCTCATCTTCGACACGCCCTGCTCGCGCTCGACGAACGTGATCGGCACCTCGACGACGCGCGCGCCGGCGCGCAGCGCGCGCCACGTCATGTCCACCTGGAACCCGTACCCCTGCGAGGCGACCTCGCCGAGCGGCAGCGTGCGCAGCAGGTCGGCGCGGTAGGCCCGGAAGCCGGCGGTGGCATCCCTGACGGGCAGGCCGATGGCCAGGCGCGTGTAGGTGTTGGCGCCGCGCGACAGGATCTCCCGCGACAGCGGCCAGTTGACCACCCGGCCGCCCTTCACCCAGCGGGAGCCGATCACCAGGTCGGCGTCGTCCACGCGGGCGAGCAGGGCGGGCAGGTCCTCGGCGCGGTGCGACCCGTCCGCATCCATCTCGACCACCACGTCGTAGCCGTGGTCAAGGGCCCACCGGAAGGCGGCGACATAGGCCGGGCCCAGGCCCTGCTTGGCGGTGCGGCGCAGCACGTGAATCGCCGTGCGGTCACGGCCGTCCTCGGCGGAGATCGTCTCCGCGAGGTCGGCGGTCCCGTCGGGCGAGCCGTCGTCGACGACGAGCACGTCGGCGTCGGGGACGTGCTCGGCGAGCCGCGCGAGGGCGCCCGGGAGGCTGTCACGTTCGTTGTAGGTGGGCACGGCGACGAGCGCGCGCCATCCGGCGCGGTCGGCTGGGGTCATGCGGCGGTCTCGATCCTCTGGCCGCGGCGGACGCGCGCGGCGCCGGCGGCGCCGGCGACCACCACGCACACCGCGAGGGCGTCGGTGATCCATGCGGGCCACGGCCCCAGCCGGGTGGCCGGCGTCAGCGACTCGCGCAGCGGCAGCGTAGCCACCATCTGCTCGGCAGTGAAAAGCCCGGTCTGCTGGAGCAGCGCCCCGTTCGGGGCGATCACCGCGCTGACTCCCACCGTGGACACCTGGATGGTCGCCCGGCCGTGCTCGATGGCGCGCAGGCGGCTCATCGCCAGCTGCTGCGTGGACTCGTCGGACATCCCGAAGGACGAGTTGTTCGTCTGGACGACGAGCACCTCTCCCCCGCTGCTGACCGCCTCGCGGACGATGTCGTCGTACGCCACCTCGAAGCAGATGACCACGCCCAGGCCGACGGTGCGGCCCAGCCGTGGCGAGTCCAGCGGGACGTACCCGGGCTGCGTGCCCGGCAGCATGTCGACGTTGACGTCGTCGACCCGCGAGGAGAACAGGCGTGCGATCCCCCGCATCGGGATGTACTCGCCGAACGCGGCCGGGCGCTGCTTCGTGTAGCTCGCCACCACGCCTTGTTCCGGCTGCCACAAGACTGACGTATTGTAACGGCCGCCCGTCTCGGGATACTGGACCGTCCCGACCAGCATGGGCGCGGCGACCGCGCGGGCGGCGTCGTCGATCAGCTGGGCGGCCTCCGCGTGGGCCTGCGGGTCGACGTCGGTGCCGTTCTCGGGCCAGACGACGAGGTCGAGGTCACCGGCCGGGACGCGCTCGAGGAGCGCGTGGGTGCCGTTGACGTGGTTGGTCAGCACCTGCCAGGCCTCGCCGAAACCGTCCGGCCCGGTGCCGGGCACGTTCCCCTGGACCACCCCCACCTTGAGGGCGCCGGTCTCCGCCGCCGTGGCCAGCGGCACGACGAGCCCCACGGCCATGACCGCGGCGGTCCCCGCGAGCCACGCGACGGTCGTCAGCACCCGGACGCGCCGGGCGGCGAGCACGCCGCGCGCCAGGAGCGCTCCGGCGGCGACGACGGCCGCGGAGACCAGGGGCGTCCCGCCGAGCGACGCCAGCGCGGCCATCGGCGCTTCCGACTGGGAGAAGGCGAGCCGGCCCCAGGGAAAGCCGCCGAACGGCCACATCTGGCGGAGCTCCTCGACGCCCACCCACAGCACGGTGAAGACGAGCACCTGGAGCCCGGCGTTGCGCCAGACGGCCTCACCCCGGCGCGCCCACGTCCACGCCGCCCCGAACGCGGCGACGAACCCGGACTCGGCCAGCGTCAGCGCGAGCCACGGGACGGTGCCGGCGGCGTCGTTCGCCCACGTGATGAGGGGGCCGAAGAAGGACAGGCCCCAGGCGAGCCCGACGAGCGCGTTCCACCAGGCGCGGTCGCGCCGCAGCGCGAGGAACAGCAGGGCGACGCCGAGATAGGCCAGTGGCCACCAGCCCGGTGCCGGGAAGGCGAATCGCGTCGCCACTCCCCCGGCCACCGCCAGCACCAGGGTCCACAGTCGTGAGGGTTGGGCGGGCGGCACCGCGCCAGGGTACGGCAGCGGGATGTGGGACCAGTGACCCGACCGACCGGCCCGCGTGTCCTTCGTACCGGCCGATCGCTCGGCTGTTCTCTGTTGGACACGCGGGCCTGGTCGGGCCCGTCTCCTCGTGGGCGTCGGCCCTCTCCCCTGCCGGGTCGCGGACCGCGGACCAGGCGACGCGCCGCCTCAGAACGTACCCGCACCTGGCCGTCGCAACAACCCGTACCGCGTGTGGGGTTGCGCGCATTCGTGCAGGTCAGCCGTCATGCGACGCTGGAGATCCTCGCGGCGTGTCGCGCGGCGTGTCGCGGCCCCGGAGTCCCTGGCGCCGGGTTGGGCCGGCGCGTCGGTCAGTCGAGCGCGTCGTAGATCGGCACGCCTGCCCGGACCGTTCTCAGGCACACCGGCGGTGCGGCGTCGGGCGAGAGGTCCGGGAGCAGCGGCGTTCCCGCCTGAGCCTCCGGGCTCCACGTCGACAATCGGCCCTGACCGGGCTCCACCGTCAGGTGGTCCGCGCTCCACACCGCGAAGTGTGCCGGCGCACCGACGCGCAGCTCGCCGGCCCCGCTGCCGTCGAGCCCGGCCAGGCGCCATCCCCCGCGCGTCGCGGCGCGGAACGCGGCCCGACCGGAGATCCGCTGGTCCACCGCGGTGTGCTGGACCGCCGCCCGCACCCCGGCCCACGGGTCGAGCGGGGTGACGGGCGAGTCGGAACCGAACGCGAGCGGGATGCCCGCCGCCGCGAGGTCCGCGAACGGGTTGAGCGCGATCGCGCGGCGGGAGCCGAGCCGGGCCGCGTAGAGGCGGTCGGGCCCGCCCCAGGCCGCGTCGAACGCGGGTTGCGCGCTGATGCGGACCCCGAGCAGCACCAGCGCCGCGAGGCTCATCGCGTCGACCATCTCGGCGTGCTCCAGCCGGTGCCCGGCGGCGGCGATGGCCGCCGTGCCCTCGACCGCCGCGGCGGCCTGGAGGCCCAGCAGCGCCTCGTCCATCGCCCGGTCCCCGATGACGTGGAAGGCACCGTGGACGCCGGCCCGGGTCACCGCCGCGACGTGGTTGGCCACCTGCTCGGCGGTCAGGTAGAGGACGCCGTCGGTGTCGGGGGCGTCGTCGTACGGCGCGCGGAGGGCCGCGGTGCGGGAGCCGATCGAGCCGTCCACGTTCAGGTCACCGCCGATGCCCGTGAGGCCCGGGATGGCGGCGAGCAGCTCGTGGGCGTCGTCGGCGGTGACGCACGGCTCCCCGCGGTACCCGACGACGAGCGGGAGGCCGCTGGCCGCGTCCGCCGTCGTCGCCAGCAGCTCCACCAGCCCGGCGCGCGTGTCGATGAACGGGGCCGACATCTCGTGCACCGCCACCACGCCCCGCGACGCGGCGTGCTCCAGCGCCCGCCGGTACAGGGCGGTGCGGCGGGCGGGTGTGACGGCGCGCGCGGCGTCGCGCGCGGCGTGGTGGGCCGGGCCGGTCACCCAGCCGTCGTCGTGCCACCCGGCGAGGGCGGGCAGGCCCGCGCGGTGGGCGAGCGACGTCGTCACGAGGGCGGAGTGCACGTCGACCCGTGCCAGGTAGACGGGGGCGCCGGCGGCGGCGTCGTCGAGCTCGTCGCTGGTGGGCCTGCGGCGCTCCGGCCACTCGTGCTCGTCCCAGCCGAACCCGAGGATCGGGGTGTCCGACGCCGGGCGGTCGTCGACGGCGCTCCGGACGGCGGCGAGGGCGTCCGCCAGGGACCGCACGCCGCCCGCGGCGGACAGGTCGATGCCGTCGAGGGCGAGCGCGGTCTCGAGCACGTGCGCGTGCGCGTCGACGAACGCCGGCGCGACGAGCGCTCCGTCGAGGTCCACCACCCGGTCCGCGCCGGCTGCCATCCCGGCCGCCGTGTCCTCGGCCCCGAGCCAGGCGACGATGCCGTCCTCGACGAGGATCGCCTCGGCGAAAGGGTCGGCCGGCGAGTGCACCACGCCGTTGCGGTACAGGGTGGTCGTCACGGCTGCACCCTAGGGCACGGCGCCGAGTGCACCCGAAACCCGTCGACTGCGCCCGCAACGTCGGTGGCGCTCGGCGGGTTTCGGTGGCAGTCGACGAAGAGGGTCAGACCGACGAGTACGCGACCACCCCGCGGCGCAGGGCGTCGACCGCGCGCAGCGCCGTCTGACGCACCCGCGTGTGGGGGGTGGCCTGCGCCACCTGGTCGAGCACGTCGAGCACCTGCTTGCACCAGCGGACGAAGTCGCCGGCGGCTAGCTCGCCCCCGCGCAGCACCGCGTCGAGGTCCCTGCCCGACGCCCAGCGGTGGATGGACTCCGCCAGGCCCGGGTCGAGCGGCTGCACCGTCTGAAGGTCGTGCCCCCGCTCGAGGTCCTCGAGCTCGGCCCACGTCCGCGCGGCCTCGTCGAGCGCACGGCCCAGCCGCCCGCCAGGGCCGCCGGGGATGCGCGCCTGCTCGCCCTCCTCGCGCCGCGAGCGGTAGACGAGCGCGGAGACCGCGGCGGCGAGCTGTGCGGGATCCAGCTCGTCGAAGACCCCGCGGCGCAGGCACTCGGCGAGGAGCAGGTCGTTCTCGGCGTAGAGCCGCCGCAGCCACCGGCCGTCGGCGGTGACCTCGAGCCCCGCGCCCGCGGTGCGGCGCGCATAGCCCAGGCGTGTCAGGACGTCGCAGATCCGGTCGAACACGACGGCGATCGAGCCCGTGCGGCCGGCGATGCGCCCGACGAGCTCGCGGTTCTCGGCCGACAGCCGCCACCACCGCTCCGCCCATCGCGCGTGGTCCTCGCGGTCCGGGCACGCGTGGCACGGGTGGTCGCGCAGGCGTCGCCGCAGGGCGGCGATCTCGTCGTCGTGCGCCCCCGCCTGCCGGTTCCGCGCG
>CAZBIO010000014.1:0-12595 GCA_964491965.1 uncultured Cellulomonas sp. | reverse complement strand
CCCCGCGGCCTCGTCGGGCGCCTCGCTGGGCGACGCGGTCTGGTCAGGCGCGGCGCCCGCCGCGAGCGCCAGAGCCCGCCACCCGGCCAGGCCGGTGACGTGCTGCGAGGGATCGGTGCCGACCCACCCGTCCACGTCCGTGTCCCGGCCGATGGCGAGCACCACGTGTCCGCCGTCGGGAACGGTGGCGGTGACCGTCACGGGGTCGCCGGCCATCTCGAGGACGCCCGGGTCCGTGACGACGATCGCCTGGTCCGCCGTGGCGGACGCGCGGAGCACGTCGTCCGCCCGCCAGACCGTCGCGGAGGCGATGGCCAGGCCGATCAGCGCCAGTCCGACGACACCGACTCCGGCGTAGATCAGTCGCTTCAGCACACGGTTCCTCTCGAACGGGACAACCCAGGATAGGCGGCGCATGCTGTGGGGCCCGCCCGGGCGTCTGGGTGACCCGGCCCCGAAGGGGGGACCATTCCGCGTATCCTGGCGCCCGACTCCGGCACCGGCGCAGAACGCCGGCCCGCGCCGGAGGCGTGAGCCCAGTCCTGGAGGAACGGTCCGTGGCCGACGACACCCCCCTCTTCCCCGTTGTCAACTTCCGCGGCTACGACCGCGGCGCGGTGGATGCGCGGATCTCCGGTTTGGAACGGGCGCTCGCGGAGGCGCGCGCGCAGGTGGAGCAGGCGGACGCCAAGGCCCTGCAGGCGGCCGGCGAGCTGTCCGAGGCGCACCGCCAGCTCCGCGAGGCGGAGCGTCCCACCTATACCGGCCTCGGCTCCCGGATCGAGCAGCTGCTGCGGTCCGCCGAGGAGCAGTCGTCCGAGGTGATCACGCAGGCCAACGCGCAGGCCGCCGACGCGGTGGCGCGCGCCAAGCTCGCCGCCGGCCAGCTGCGGGCCCGCGCGGAGAACGAGGTCGCGGAGCTGCTGGCCACGGCCCGCCGCGAGGCCGAGGAGGTCCGGACGACGGCTTCCACGGAAGCCGAGAGCCAGCTGCTCGCCGCCCAGCGCCGCGCGGAGGAGCTCGTCGGATCCGCGGAGCGCGAGGCGCAGCGGATCCAGACGTCCATCGCGACGGAGGAGAGCGAGCGGCGCACCACGCTCGAGCGCGAGCTCGGCACGCTGCGCGCGACCACCGAGCACGAGGCCACCCAGCTGCGCATCGCCACGGAGCGCACCGCGAGCGAGCTGCGCACCCGCACCGAGGCCGAGACCGCGGCGCTGCGCGAGGACGCCGAGCGCTACTCCCAGGACCTGCGGCAGGCCGCGGACGCCGAGACCACCGCGCTGCGCCAGCGCGTCGACGCCGACACCGCCGCCATGACCACCGAGGCGGACCGGTACGCGGCGCGGGTGCGCCAGGACGCCGCCGAGGAGGTCGCCGCCCTGCGCCAGCACGTGGCCGACGAGGTCGCGTCCCTGCGCGCCGCGGCCGCGCAGTACTCCGACGAGCTGCGCGCCACGGCGGAGCGCGACGCCGCCGCCCTCCAGCAGCGGGTCGGCGCCGAGGTCGCCGCGCTGCGGACGGAGGCGGACCAGTACTCCGCGTTCGTGCGCGCGACCGCCGACCGCGAGACGGGCGAGCAGCGCGCCATCGCGGCCGACGAGATCGCCGCCGCACGCGTCGAGGCCGAGCAGGCCGTCGCGAAGCTGCGCAGCGAGGCCGAGCAGTACGCCGCCGAGCTGCGCGCCACGGCCGGCCGCGAGACCACCGAGCTGCGGGAGCGCACGCTCGCCGAGGCGGCCCAGCTGCGGGACACCACGGAGCGGGAGACCACGCTCCAGCGCGAGACCACCGAGCGCGAGGCCGGCGAGCTGCGGTCCACCACCGCCCGCGAGAGCACCGAGCTGCGTGAGACGACGCGCCTCGAGGTGGAGCGCATGGTCACCGAGGCTCGTCGGACCATCGCCGACGAGGCCGCGCAGGCCAAGGCCCACGCCGAGACGCTCGTCGGCGACGCCGAGCAGCGCCTCGCGAGCGCCGAGCTGGAGATCGCGTCCAAGCGCGCCGCGGCCGAGAAGGCCGACGAGGAGCGCGCGGCGACCGTCCGCGCCGAGACCGAGCGGCTCGTCGCCGACGCCGAGGCGCACGCCGCCGAGGCCGAGGAGCGGGTGGCGAAGGCCCTCGCCCAGGCGGAGAAGGTCCGCACCGACGCCGAGGAGCACGCGCGCGACCTGCTGGCCAACGCGCGCCGCAACGCCGACCGCGTGGTCGCCGAGGCGCGCGAACACGCCGAGAAGCAGATCTCTGACGCGATGAACGAGTCGGAGCGCGAGCGCACCGCGGCGCAGCGGCAGGTCGAGGACCTCAACCGCCAGCGCGAGTCGATCACCACCTACCTCGACGAGCTGCGCACGTTGCTCGGTGCCGAGCCCGACAAGCGCGCCATCGAGAAGGCGGCGAAGGCCGAGGCGGCGTTCGCCGAGACGCCCGCCGGCAAGGCCGCGGCGCGGTCGAGCAAGTCGGGCCGTGGCGGCGGCGCCAAGGCGAAGTCCCGCCCGGCACCCGTGTCCGCGGCCGCCAGCGTTCCCGCCCGGCAGGCCCCGGCGGCGGAGGCTGGGGAGCACGACGAGGCGGCGGCGCACGACGAGGCGGCGGCGGCCGCTGTGGACGCCGAGTCCGCCCAGGACACCGCGGCCCCGGACCTCCAGGACACCGGCGTCATCCCCGTGGTCGTCGACGACGCGGACGCCGCGCCGACGCGGTGAGTGGCGGCCCCGGCCCAGGCGGCGCGGTGAGCACGGGTACCGACGACGGGTCGGGCGCCGCAGTGAGCGACGGTCCCGACGAGTCCGGCGCCGCCGAGCGCTGGCGGGCCGACCGGCGGGCGTCCGCCGCGGAGCACCACGAGCGGCTCGCCGCGCGGCAGAAGGCCGAGTCGGACCGCGCCCGCGCGCTGCTGGCCGAGTTCGTCGCGCGAGCGCACGACGAGGGTCCCGCCCCGGTGCCGCTGCGCGCGCGCAGCTTCGACCGGCGGCACACGTACCGCACGCACCTGACCGGCTGGTACCTGCGCCAGGACCAGACGGTCGCCGTGGACTCCGACGGAGCGTTCTACGTGCTGCTGGTCCCCGCCAGCCTCGGCGCCCTGGCGCGCGGCGCGCGCCCCGAACCGAGCGACCCGCCGCTGGTGCTCGGCGCGGGCGGCAAGGACGGGGAGTCGATCGACCTGGTCGACGCGATCGCGAAGGTGCTCGCGCAGGGCTCGCGGCCGGGTCGATAGTTTCCCGCCGCGTCGATGGTTGCTGCTGTCGACGCGGCGGCGGGCCATCGACGCGGGCTTCGGCCGTGCGGGCTACCGGATCGCTGCCGCGTCCGCGCGGGCTACTGGGTCGCTGCCGGCCGCGCGGGCTACTGGGTCGCTGCCGCGTCCGCGCGGCGGGCCAGCTCGGCGAGGGCGTTCGCCACCGTGTCGGGGTCCTCCACGGCCGTCAGGTGTCCGGCGCCCCGCACGACGACGAGGGTGGCGCCGCCGGCGGCCATCGCCTCCGCCTGCTCCACGGGGGTCACTCCGTCCTCGTCGCCCACCACCACGGTGACCGGTCCGGTGAACGCCCGCAGCACGCTCGACCGGTCGGGTCGGGCGGCCATCGCGCGCTGCGACCACGCCAGCCCGGCGGGCACCTGCTCGCGCACCCAGTCGAGCACCTGCTCGCGCACGTCGGGGTGCGCGGCGAGGGTGGTCTCGCCCAGCAGCACGTCGACGTCCGGCAGCACGTCGTCGACCGTGCCGGAGCCCTCGAGACGGTCCGCCCGCGCGCGGCGGTTGGCCGCCGCCTCAGGGGTGTCCGCCACCGCCTTGGTGTCGACCAGGCCGACCCCGGCGACCAGCGACGGGTACCGCTCCAGCAGTGAGAGGGCGACATAGCCGCCCATCGACAACCCGGCGACGACGGCGCTGGTCACGCCGATCCCGGCGAGCAGCTCGGCCACGGCGTCCGCCGAGGCGTCGAGCGAGGGCTCGGGCAGGTCGCCGGTGTTGCCGGGCGTCCCGGGCAGGTCCACCGCGTACACGGCGCGCGGCCCCGGCACGCGGGACCCCGCCGCCTGCCACATCCGCGCGTCGAGGGGGAACGCGTGCAGCAGCACCAGCGGGAGCGCGGCCGAGTCGGCCGCCGGACGGATCGTCGTCAGGCCCACGGCCCCACCCTGCTCGCTCATGCGTCCTCCTTCGTCGCGTCGTGCGACGGGCTCGCCTGCGTGCTCGGCCCGTCCCACGTGTGCGGCAGCGGGCCGTGGCCCGGCAGCACGTGCCCGACGATCTCGTCGAGCACCCGTCGCACCGAAGCCTCCCCCACCCAGAGGTGTCGCGCCCCCTCGACGCCGATCACCTCGGCCTGCGGCACGCGCCCGAAGCGGGCCGCGGCTTCGTCGGGCCGCAGGTAGTCGTCGAACTCCGGGACCAGCGCGACGAGCGGCCGGCCGAAGCCGGCCCACGCGTCCAGGTCGTCGTCGGTCGCGCGCTTGAGCGGCGGCGACAGGAGGATCGCCCCCTCGATCGCCGGGTCCCGCCCGTACCTCAGCGCGAGCTCGGTGCCGAACGACCAGCCGACGAGCCACGGGCGCGGCAGGTCGTGGAACTCGGCGAACTCGATCGCGGCCGCGACGTCGAACCGCTCGCCGACGCCCTCGTCGAACGCGCCCTCGCTGGTCCCCCGTGGGCTCGTCGTGCCGCGGGTGTTGAAGCGGAGCACCGCCAGGCCCGCGAGCGCGGGCAGCCGCCACGACGCCTTGCGGATCACGTGGCTGTCCATGTAGCCGCCGTGCGTCGGCAGCGGGTGCAGCGTGACGAGGGTGGCCGCAGGGGGGATGGGGGCGCCGTCGTCGCCGACCGGTCGTGCCAGCTCGCCGACGAGAGTCAGCCCGTCGGCGGTGTGGAGCTCGACCTCCTCGCGCAGTGCCGGCAGAACGGTCAGGGAACGGATCGAGGTGGTCATCGCGGTCGAGCCTACGTCGGTCCGCCGGCCGCAGGTTCGGATCGGCAGCGGGTGGTTGCGGGTCGCCGGTTCCTACCGCAACCCACCGCTGCCTCGTCGGGCCGCTGCCTGAAGGGGCAGCGGTTGGTTGCGAGGTGGCGGGTGCAGGAGCGGACGGGTCAGTGCGGGCCGCCGCGGGAGCTCTGGACGACCTCCTCCAGGAGGGTGGCGACACCGTCCTCGGCGTTCGAGGGGAGCACGCGGTCCGCGGCGGCCAACAGCGCGGGGTGCGCGTTCGCGACCGCGAAGGCGGTGCCTGCCCACGCGAGCATCGGCAGGTCGTTAGGCGCGTCCCCGATCGCCCAGACGTCATGCGGACGAATTCGCTGCGAGGCCGCCCAACGCGCCAGCGTGCTCGCCTTCGTGACCCCCCGCGCGGCGATCTCCGCCAGGCCGTCGGCCCCGGAGTGGCTCACGACGGCCCTGTCCCCCACCGCGGCGGCCAGCCGAAGGACGAAGTCATCCAACGATCCGGGTGCGTCCGACTGCACGAGGAGCTTGAACGTCGAGCCACCGAGCACCTCCTCGACGCGACCGGCAGATGGGCTGCCGACCGGTACGGGGTGGCGCGAGAGGAAGCCGGTCTCGGCGGCGAAACCCTCCGCCCGTTCGACGGCGAAGTGCGACCCGGGGTCGACCAGGCGAATCCGCGCCGTGAGCTCGGCGACCTCGTCCCTCGTCATGCCGGATTGCTCGATCACGCTCAGGCAGGCCACGTCGATCACCGCGGCGCCGTTGGCGCAGATGGCGATGCCGTGACCGCCGACGTAGGACGAGAGCCCGACGAGCCAACGCGGCGGACGCGCGGTGACGAACACGACCCCGACTCCGACCGCCTCACACGCGGCCAGCGCCGCCGCGGTCCGCTCCGACACAGACCCGTCGGGACGCAGCAGCGTCCCGTCCAGGTCGGTCGCGACCAGCCGCGGGGTGATCACCGGCGGGTCGGTCCGCGGCGCCCGCGGGCCTGCCAGCAGGCGGCGTGCCAGTGGCGGCGGCCGTCGACACCGTCGCCGAGGAGATCGTCGGACCGCCAGGCGACCACGTGCGCGGTGCCCGGGGCTATCAGCTGGTCGCAGCCCGGGCAGCGGTAGTCGCGCTCGCCGCCGCGGACGCGCTGGACCACCCACTCGCCGTCGGAGGCGCTGACCGACGAGCGGCCGCCCGTCGCGCGGTCGAGATCGAGCGGCACGTGCGGCGCAGCGTACGGCCGCTTCCCCGACCTCCGGCTGCTCGGCATGTCGACATCATCCCGCGGCTTCGTCGTCCGGCCGCGGGCTCGTCGTGCGCCCCGCGGCTTCGTCGTCCGCCCGCGGCTTCGTCGTCCGCCCGCGGGCTCGTCGTGCGCCCGACGAGCCCGCGACGCCACGACCGCGGCGGACTACTCGACGACCGCCGGCTGGACCGTGTGGGTGCGGACCACGTCGCGGTACCACAGCGCGGAGTCCTTGAGCGTGCGCGTGCCGGTCGGGTAGTCGACGTGGACGATCCCGAAGCGGCGGTCGTAGCCCCAGGCCCACTCGAAGTTGTCCATGAGCGACCAGACGAAGTAGCCCCGCACGTCCACGCCGGCGTCCATCGCCTCGCCGACGGCCTCGATGTGGTCGTGGATGTAGTCGAGGCGGTCCTGGTCGTGGACGCGGCCGTCGACGACGTCGTCGTAGTACGCGGCGCCGTTCTCCGTCATCGCCAGCGGCAGGTTCGGGTAGCGGTCGTGGAGCTCGACGAGCAGGCGGGTGAGGCCGGCCGGGTTGATGGACCAGTCCATCGCCGTGCGCGGGCCGGGCAGCGGCACGAACTCGACGTGGTCGCACGCCACCCACGGGCTGTGGCGGGACGTCTTGTGGCCGTCCGGGCCGGGCTCGCCGTCGCCGACCGGCGGCGTGCCGTGCTTGACCACCTGGTCGGAGTAGTAGTTGAGGCCCAGCACGTCGAGCGGGACCTGGATCAGCTCGAGGTCACCGTCCTGCACGAACGACCAGTCGGTGACCTGGGCAGTGTCGGCGAAGACGTCCGCCGGGTAGTGGCCCTCGAGGATCGGCTGGAGGAACACCTCGTTGGCGATGACGTTCGCGCGGCGGAACGCCTCGACGTCCTCCGGCTTGTTCGTCTGGGGGCTCAGCACGTGCACGTTGAGCGTGATGGAGAGCTTCGCGCCGGGGATCTCCTCGCGGATGGCGCGGCCCGCCAGGCCGTGCGCCAGGTTGAGGTGGTGGACCGCCGCGAGCGCGGTCGCGGCGTCGGTGACGCCCGGCGCGTGCACGCCCGACGCGTACCCGAGGTAGGCCGAGCACCACGGCTCGTTGAGCGTGGTCCAGGTGTCGACGCGGTCGCCGAGCGTGCGCGCGACGATGCGCGCGTACTCCGCGAACTTGTAGGCCGTCTCACGGTTGCCCCAGCCGCCCTGGTCCTCGAGCGCCTGCGGGAGGTCCCAGTGGTACAGCGTCACGACGGGCTTGATCCCCGCCTCGACGAGCCGGTCCACCAGGTCGGAGTAGAACGCGAGGCCCTCGGCGTTGGGCTCGCCCGTGCCCGTCGGCTGGATGCGCGGCCATGCGACCGAGAACCGGTACGCCTCAAGGCCGAGGTCCTTCATGATCGCGACATCCTCGGCCACCCGGTGGAAGTGGTCCGACGCGACGTCCCCCGTGTCGCCGTTCATCACCTTGCCGGGCGTGCGGCTGAACGTGTCCCAGATGGACGGGCCGCGCCCACCCTCCTGCGCGCCGCCCTCGATCTGGTAGGACGCGGTCGCCGAGCCGAAGACGAAGTCGGCGGGGAACTGCCGTCCGGACGGGCGGGACGTGGCCATGAGCTGCCTTTCGCGGGGGGGGTGGGGCGCCTGTGTGCGGGCGCGACGACGGAACGCTACCCCGGGGGGCGGGGGATATCGAATCGATACGATCGGGTGCCGCCGGATCGGTCGCCATGCCCCTCCGGGCTCCGCCGGGTCGATGGTTCCGCGCCGCGTCGATGCGTCTATCCATCGACCCGGGCGGGAAGTATCGACCCGGCGCTCAGGCACTCGCGGTCGGGCGCCGCGGTCAAGAGCCGCGCCAGGGCGCCGCGCACGGCCGCCGTCGCCGGGCGCCGCGGTCAGCGCCCTGCGGCGGCCTCGGCCGCGTCCGACACCCACACCCCGGTGCGGAGCACGCACAGCGGGTGCAGCTCGTCGTCCGTCACGACGAGGTCCGCGCGGCGACCCGCGACGAGCGCGCCGAGGTCGTCGCGGCCCAGCACACCGGCCGGCGTCAGGCTCGCCGCCCGCACCGCATGGGTGAGCGGCACCCCCGCCGCGACCGTGGCGCGCACCACGTCGAGCAGGTGCGCGACCCCGCCCGCGATGGCGCCGGCCGTGCCGTCGTCGTTGACGATCCGCGCCACCCCGTCGGCGACCCGCACGTCCATCGGTCCGAGCCGGTAGTCGCCGTCGGCCATCCCGGCGGCGGCCATCGCGTCCGTGACCAGGGCGATCGCATCGGGCCCGACGAGGTCGAACACCGCTCGGACCGTCGCGGGTGCCAGGTGCGTGCCGTCGGCGACGAGCTCGACCACCGCCTCGCCGCGCGCCGCCGCCGCGAGGCACGCGGCCACCGGGCCGGGGTCGCGGTGGTGCAGCGGTCGCATCCCGTTGAACAGGTGCGTGGCCGTCGGGCGGACCGAGCGCGCGATCGGGTCCATCGCCAGCAGCTCGAACGCCCGCTCGATCGCCGCCTCGGCCTGCTCGGCGCTGCCGTCGGTGTGGCCGATCGACGGGACTGCGCCGGCGAGCACCAGCGCGGCGAGCACGTCGTCCGGCGGGTCCAGCACGCCGTCCACCTCCGGCGCCACCGTCATGGTCACCAGGTACCCGCGTGCGGCCTCCGCGAGGCGCGCCACGAGCTGCGTGTCGCCGCCGACGAGGTGGTCCGGGCTCTGCGCCCCGCGCCGCTCGTGGGACAGGAAGGGTCCCTCGGCGTGGATCCCGACGAGCACACCGGCCTCGACGGCGTCGGCCAGCAGCGCCGCACGTTCGGCCAGCACGTCACCCGCCGCGGTGACGAGCGAGGCGACGAGGCTCGTCGTGCCGTGACGCAGGTGCTCGAAGGCGGCGGTCGCGACCTCGTCGGCCGTCGTGGCGTCCGGAAAGCTGGCGCCGCCGCCACCGTGGCAGTGCACGTCGACCAGGCCCGGGAGGAGGAGGCTCTCGCTCGGCTGCGGCCGGAGGTCCAGCAGCGGCTCGGGGATGTCGATCGCCGGCCCGACCCACGTGATCAGCGGCCCGTCTATGGCGACCGCGCCGTCCTCGATGATCCCGTCCGGTGTCACCACCCGGCCCCGCACCACGAACGGACCGCTGGCAACACCCGACTCGACGCTCACCCGCCCATCCTGTCAGCGAACCCGGGACGCGCCGAGCGCATCGTTTCCCTCTCAGCGCCGGCGATTCGTCTCGGCGACAGACGATGCGCCGGGCCTCATCCCTCGTCGAGGAGCGCGTCCTCCGCGCGCTCGTCGCGGCCCGGGACCGGCTCGGGCGCCGGCGTGGGGCGGGGCCCGACGAGCACGCCGGCGATCGCCCCGGCCACCGGCGGCACGGCCAGGTGCAGCGCGGCCAGCAGCTGATCGGTGGCGGCCAGCTGCCATGGGCTGGTTCCCGAGAACAGCATCAGCTCGCCCCAGCCCAGCACCAGCCCGGTGACGGCACCCACCCACACGCGTGGCGCGCGTCCCGGCCCGCAGCGGCGCAGCACCGCCAGGCCCAGGGCGACGAACGCGGGCGCGATGACGATCGCCAAGACGAACGAGATGAAGAACCAGATCAGCGCGCCGCCGATCGCCGAGGCTCCCGCGCCCGCGGCGACCGCGTACACCAGGGCGGTCAGCACGATCACCGCCAGCGCGCCCCACGCGAGGGCGATCAGCGTGCGCTTCAGGGTGAGCGAGTGCTCAGCCAGCTCGGCCGCGAGGTCCACCACGGCCCCATCTTCTCCCGCCCCTCCCCCGCCCGCCGCGCCCCGAGCTCGCCAGGCCCGGCCCGCGTCACAGTCCCCCGGCCTCGCCGGGACCCCTGACTTCGCTGGCGAGTCTCGCCGGGGCTGACTCGCCGAGTGCCACCGAAACCCGCCGACTGCCACCGAAGTTCCGGGCGCACTCGGCGGGTTTCGGGTGCAGTCGTCGAAGAAGGCGACGGTGCGGGTCACGGGCGGGGCGACTGCGGCAGCGACGGGTGACGGCGACCGTGACGGTGACCGTCTTGCTTGCGCCCCGTCCAACCCCGCCACACGTGGGGCTGGTGTGGCTCCTGAGGTGAATCGGCAGCCTCATGCGTCACACCAGTCACACGTGTGGCGGGGTAGGACACGCGCGGGGTTGGTGGAGCCGGGCGGAGTGAGGCGGTGGAGGAGTGAGGCGGTGACGGGCGAGGGCGCGAGGAGGGCGCGAGGACGCGAGGAGGGCGCGAGGACGCGAGGAGAGCGGGAGGGCGTGAGGAGGGAGTGAGGGAGTGAGGGAGTGAGGGAGTGAGGGAGTGAGTGAGGGAGGGAGGGAGGGAGTGAGGGAGTGAGTGAGGGAGAGAGGGAGTTGGGGCGCGGAGGGGCGCGGCTCAGGGCGGACCCGGGCCGGGGGTCAGAAGAGGCGGGTGGAGACGTCGTCGACGCCCCGCATGCCGTCGTAGTCCAGCAGGAGCACCTCGATGCCCCGGTCGCCGGCGAGCGTGCGCGCCTGCGGCGCGACCGACTGGGCCGCGAGCACGCCGCGCACGGGCGACAGCAGCGGGTCGCGGTTCAGCAGGTCCAGGTAGCGAGTCAGCTGCTCGACGGCATCGATCGTCGCGCGCCGCTTGATCTCCACCGCGACGTGGCGGGTGGCGTCGCCATCCTCGCGCGGGCTGCGCGCCATGATGTCCACCGGCCCGATCGCCGTCGGGTACTCGCGCCGCACCAGCGTGTACCCGGGCCCGAGCAGCTCGATCTGTGCGGCGAGCAGCTCCTGCAGGTGCGCCTCGACGCCGTCCTTGACCAACCCGGGGTCCACGCCCAGCTCGTGGTCCGAGTCGTGCAGCACCTCGTAGAGATCGACCACCAGCCGGTCGTCGGACTTGGCGTGCTGGACCGTCCACACCTGTGTCACACCGGCCGCCGCGGCCTCGTCGGACGGGGCGGACACCGTCAGCGTGCACGGCGGGCTCATCCAGTTGAGGGGCTTGTAGGAGCCGCCGTCGGCGTGGAGCAGCACCGAGCCGTCCGCCTTGACCACCAGCAGCCGGCGCGCGAGCGGCAGGCGCGCGTCGAGCCGCCCGGAGTACGCGGCCGTGCAGGACGCGACGACGAGCCGCACTAGATCACCATCCCGATGGACCGGGGTGTCGCCTCGATCCACGAGGTGAACCCGGCGTAGGCGTCGGCAGACATCTGCAGGTACAGCTCCTCCGGCCCGTACGGCCCGATGACCCGACATCGGGCCAGCACCGCGGGCGACCGCCCGGCCGGCGCGGGCAGCGCGTGCCGTTCGAGCACGACGAGCCCCGACCGCTGCCACACCGCCGCGGCGCGGGGCGCGAGCGAGTTGCGCCGCCACCAGTACATGCTCGCCTGGCCGTACTGGGCGATGCCGCGCCGCCACGGCCCCGCCTCGCCGCCCGCGAGGGAGCACGAGAACGAGCCGACGCGACAGTTGAGGGTGCGCAGCCGCGACAGCCACAGCCCAGCCGACGCGACGGCCGTGACCAGGACGATCCCCAGGGCGATCAGCAGTCCCAGCGTCGCCCCGTGCACGTCTGCGGGTTCCTCAGTGGGCCTCGGTCACGGCCCGGGCGGCGTCGACGACGACCGTCACCTGGTCCGAGTCCACCGACAGGAACCCGCCGTCGACGACCCAGCGCCGCACCGGCCCGCCCTGGCCCTCGATCACGCGGACCTCACCGGCGCGCAGCAGCGCCAGCACGGGCGTGTGCCCGGGCAGGATGCCGATCTCGCCGTCCGCAGCCGGCGCCGAGACCTGGTGGGCCGCGCCCGACCAGACCCTCCCGGCCACGTCGACGAGGTCGACCTCGAGCTGCGCCATCAGACCCCGTACTCCTTCTGGATGCGCACCCAGTTGCGCTCCAGGTCCTCGAGGCCGCCGATGTTGAAGAAGGCCTGCTCGGCGATGTGGTCGAACTCGCCCTCGGCGATCTTCTTGAACGCCTCGACGGTCTCCGACACCGGCACGGTCGAGCCCTCGACACCGGTGAACTTGGTCGCCATGTAGGTGTTCTGGGACAGGAACTGCTGGATGCGGCGCGCCCGCGCGACGACGGTCTTGTCCTCCTCGGACAGCTCGTCGACGCCGAGGATCGCGATGATGTCCTGGAGCTCCTTGTTGCGCTGCAGGATCGCCTTCACCTGCGTCGCCACCGTGTAGTGGTCCTGGCCGACGTACCGCGGGTCGAGGATGCGGCTCGTCGAGGCGAGCGGGTCCACGGCCGGGTAGAGGCCGCGCGACGCGATCTCGCGGGACAGCTCGGTGGTCGCGTCGAGGTGGGCGAACGTCGTCGCCGGCGCGGGGTCGGTGTAGTCGTCGGCCGGCACGTAGATCGCCTGGAGCGAGGTGATCGAGTGGCCGCGCGTCGAGGTGATGCGCTCCTGGAGCGCGCCCATCTC
>CAZBIO010000013.1:0-9568 GCA_964491965.1 uncultured Cellulomonas sp. | reverse complement strand
GGGGTAGAGGCCTCACTTGCTCGGACGTTGCGATAGAGGAGGGGGCGCCGGCGTGGGCCAGCACCTTGGCGGGGGCCGCCGACGAGCGGGCGGGGGCCGACGAGCGGGCGGTGGCGCGCGCCTCGCGCGCCGCCTGTCGCGGCCGAGCGGCAGCGTCGGCGATGCGCGCCAGGTCCACCGAGTAGGCGAAGAGCGCGATGGTGAACGCCGTCGCGGCAGCCCAGACGAGCAGCGTGCTCAGGTCACCCGGAGTCATGGGTCTCCCTCGTGGCTTCGTCGTGCTAGCGCGGTGGCAGCACGGCCGCGAGGACCCGGTCCAGCTCGGGGACGAGGCCGACGTCGTCACCCCGGGCCAACCCCGCGGCGGTGACCACTGTAGTGGGACTTTGGTCCTGCGATGCCGGGGTGGCGCGGACCCAGATCCGCCGCCGCGGCACGAACAGCGAGGCCGTCAGCCCGGCCAGGGCCGCGAGCGCGAAGCCGAGCACCCACCCCAGCGAGGGGTCGCGCCGCAGGTCGAGCGCCACGTAGCGGCGCAGGCCGTCGAACGTCAGGGTGCCGAGGTCGTCGGGCAGCGTCACCGTCTCGCCGGGGCGCACGTACAACGTGACCGGGGTGCCCGCACCGTCCTTGGCCTGGGTGAGCCCGGACTCGTCGAGCTGGTACACGTTCTGCGGCACGCCCTGGTCCAGCCCCAGGTCCCCGGACCACACGGACAGCACCAGCAGCGGGTCCTGCGGTTGCGGGTCCACCGAGCGCCACACCCCCGGCCCGGCCTCCGCCGCGGTCGGCAACAGGAACCCGACGAGCCCCACCTGCGGCTGGTCGCCGGACACGTCCGGCACCTTGACCACGCCGCGCGACGTGTACACCTGGTCCTGCGGCAGGAACGGCACCGGCCCGGAGAACGCCACCTCGCCGGCGCCGTCGTGCACGGTCACCTCGGGCGCGTACCCGTTGCCCTGCAGGTACACCTTGGTGCCGGCGACCACCAGCGGGTGGTTGACCTTGACGGTCCGCGCCTGGGGCTCGCCGCCGGGCTCGGTCACGGTGACCGACGCGGTGAAGTCCCGCGACTGCTTGGTCTCCGGGTCGAACGACGAGGCGAAGTCGTCGAGCCGCACCGTGAACGGCACCAGCCGCGCCGGGTCGAAGGCGCGCCCGCGCTCGAACGTGTCGAACGACGTCTCGGCGTTGGCGAAGCCGTTGCCCTGCACCACGAGCGCCTGGGCGCGGTAGTGGAGCAAGTTCCCGGTCGCCACCGAGACGAGGAGCCCGACGAGCGCCAGGTGGAACACCAGGTTGCCGGTCTCCCGCAGGTACCCGCGCTCCCCCGACGCCGACCAGACCCCGTCGCCCTCGTCGTGCACGTCGACGCGGTAGCCCCGCAGGCCGAGCGGTCCGCGCCGCAGCACGGCGGCCGCGCGTTCGGCGACGGCGCGGGGCTCGTCGGGCGACGTGCCCGACGCCTGCGCGGGGAACCGGGAGAACCGGCGCGGGGTGCGCGGCGGCCGGGCTCGCAGCGCGGCCCAGTGCTGGCGCGAGCGCGGCAGGATGCAGCCGACGAGCGAGACGAAGAGCAGCAGGTACACCGCGGAGAACCACGGCGAGGTGTACACCGCGAACACGCCGAGCCGGTCCAGCCAGACGCCGAGGCTCCCGTGGTCCTCGATGTACTGCGCCACCTTGGCCGCGTCCTGGCCGCGCTGCGGGAACACCGTCCCGGGGACGGCCGCGACGGCGAGCAGGACGAGCAGCAGCAGCGCCACCCGCATCGAGGTCAGCTGCCGCCACGCCCAGCGCAGCCACCCCACGGCGCCGATCGCCGGCGCCCGCGCGGGTCCATTCACGCCGCCCGGGCCCTCCCCTCCCGTTCCCCCTCCCGTTGCGTCCGAGGAACTGAGGCCTCTACCCCTCACTTCCTCGGACGTTGCGGGAGGGGAGGGGGCGGCGGAGAACGCATCGTCGAGGCCCTCGGGGCGGTAGTCGCTCATGTCACACCACCGGCACGAAGGCGTCGCCGCCGGTGAGGAACCCCTGGAGCCACGCCGCCCAGTGCTGCCACACGCCCGTGACCAGCGCGATCCCCAGCAGCACCAGCAGCCCGCCGCCGGTGCGCAGCACCGCGAGACGGTGCCGCGTCAGCCACGCGCGCGCCCGCCGCGAGCCGTCCAGCCCCAGCGCGACGAGGACGAACGGCAGCCCCAGGCCGAGGCAGAACACCGCCGCGAGCAGCGCGCCCCGCCCCGCCGACGCCCCGCCGAGCGAGAGGGCGAGGATCGCGGCGAGCGTGGGGCCCATGCAGGGCGTCCAGCCGAGCCCGAACGTCAGGCCGAGCAGCGGCGCACCCCACAGCCCGGTCCGCGGCGCCACGTGCACCCGGCGCTCGCCCGCCAGCGCCGGCAGCACGCCGGCGAACACCAGGCCGAGCACGACGACGACCACGCCGAGCACCCGCAACACCGGGTCCTGCCAGCGCGCCAGCCATGCCCCGAGGCTGCCCGCCACGGCGCCGAACGCGACGAACACCGCCGTGAAGCCGGCGACGAACAGCGCCATCGCGCCCGCCACCCGTCCCCGCGAGGCCGACGAGCCCAGCGAGCCGCCCAGGAACCCGAGGTACCCCGGCACCAGCGGCAGCACGCACGGCGATGCGAACGACACCAGCCCCGCGAGCAGGGCCACCGGGATCGCGAGCAGCAGGGAGCCGCCGGCCGCGGTGCGGCCGAACCAGTCGCCCACGTCAGCGACCAGCATCAGGCCGCCGGTTCCGCGAGCAGGTCCTCGACGATGGTGCGCGTCGTCGACGGGTCGATGCGGCCGAGGATGCGCGCCGCGACGCGCCCCTCGCGGTCGAGGAACACGCTGGTCGGCACCGCGTTGACGGGCACCACGCCCTGGAGCGCGGCGATCGCCGAGCCGTCGGTGTCGAGGATCGAGGGGTAGGTGATGCCGAACTCGCGCGTGAAGGCCGCCGCGGTCCCCGCGGCGTCGGTCGAGTTGACCCCCAGCACGTGCAGGCCCCGGTCCGCATACTCGTCGGACAGCGCGACGAGGTCGGGGGCCTCGGCGCGGCACGGCGGGCAGGCGGCATACCAGGTGTTGATCAGCACCACGTCGCCACGCCACTCCGCGACGTCCTGAGCCGCGCCGTCCCCATCGGTGCCGGACAGCGCGAGCGGCGCCGAGCGCTCGTCGGGCGCCCACGTGGTCGTGGCGCCGTCCTGGGAGCGGTAGCCGGTGTCCGCCTGCGCGCCGGACGTGGAGCACGCGGCGAGGACGCCGAGCGCCAGCGCGACCCCCGCGGCGACGAGGACCCGGCGGGCGGCGACGAGGACCCGGCGGGTGGGGCGACGACGAGCCATCACGCCCCCGGCACCGGCGACGCGCCGGGCAGCAGCGCGGCAGCCGGCTCGCTGTAGCCGATGCCCACCAGCTCGTCGTCCTCGTAGCGCAGCGACGTCAGCGACGCGAGGGAGCACTGGCGGTGGCGCGGGTCGTGCCAGAGCCGACGACCCTCGAGCGACAGGCGGGTCACCCAGATGGGCAGCTGGTGCGACACCAGCACCGCCTCGTGCCCCCGCGCCGCGTCCCGCGCGTCGGCGACCGCCCCGAGCATCCGCTCGGCCTGCTCGGCATACGGCTCGCCCCACGACGGACGGGTCGGGTTGCGCAGGTACGGCCAGTGCCGCGGGTGCCGCAGCGAGCCGTCGCCGACGCCGAACGTCAGCCCCTCGAAGTGGTTCGCGGCCTCGATCAGTCGCGCGTCGGACCCCACCGGCAGGTCGAACGCGGCGGCCAGCGGCGCCCCGGACTCCTGGGCGCGCTCCAGCGGCGAGGCGACGACGACGGTGACGTCCCGGCGCGGCACGCCGGTGCGGCCGGCGAGGTGGTCGGCGACGGCGCTCGCCATGGCCCGCCCGCGCTCGGACAGCCGGTAGCCCGGCAGGCGCCCGTAGAGGATCTTCTGCGGGTTGTGCACCTCGCCGTGGCGCATCAGGTGCACCGTCGTGACCACCATGGGCCCAGTCTGACAGCCGAATCTCAGTGGTCGACCGCGTCCGTGGGGCACCGCAGGTGCTCGGCCACCTTGGCCATCGCGGCGCCGAGGGCGGCGAGCTCGTCGTCGGACAGCACGTCCACCAACCGCTCACGCACCGAGGCGACGTGCTCGGGTGCCGCGGCGACGAGCCTTTGCCATCCGGCCTCGGTGAGCACGCAGTTGACGCCCCGGGCGTCGGACTCACACGCGACGCGCTCGACGAGGCCCGCCGACTCCATGCGCGCGATCGTGTGCGTCAGGCGGCTGCGGGAGTGTCCGAGGTCGGCGGCGAGCTGCGACATCCGCAGCGTGCGGTCGGGTGCCTCGGAGAGCCGGACCATCACCTCGTACTCGTGGATGGACAGCCCGCAGCGCTCCTCCAGGTCGTGGCCGAGCAGGCCGAACAGCAGCGAGACCCCGTCCCGGAACGCCCGCCACTGCTTCTGCTGCTCCGCGGACAGCCAGCGCACCCCGGTGCCACCCGTAGTCGTCATGCTCGTCACCCCTGTTCACCGACGGCGCAGTGTCCCGCGCTTGCATTGCGGCACACCAGTGTAGTAGAAAGTTGAACTACAAACTTGATGGTTCAACCATTGGAGCAACAGTGACCGCGACGACCACCACCGCGCTTCCCGCCGGCCTCACCCCCGGCACCTGGAACATCGACACCGCCCACACCGAGGCGAGCTTCACGGCACGCCACGCCGCCGTCACCAAGGTGCGCGGCACCGTCAAGGTCACCAGCGGCGCGCTGGTGCTCGGCGAGACCCTCGCGGACTCGACGCTCACCGCGACCCTGGACCCCAGCACGGTCTCCACGGGCAACGAGCAGCGCGACGCCCACGTCAAGAGCGCCGACTTCTTCAACGCCGAGACGGCGGAGCCGTGGACGTTCACGTCCACCGGCGTGCGGCAGACCGGCGAGGCCACCTACGTCATCACCGGCGACCTGACGATCAACGGCGTCACCCGCTCGGTCGACCTCGACACCGAGTTCACCGGCGTGGTCACCGATCCGTGGGGCGGCACCCGCGCCGGCGCCGAGGCGAGCGTCACCGTCTCCCGCAAGGACTTCGGCATGACGTGGAACGTCGCGCTGGAGGCCGGCGGCGTGCTCGTCTCCGACAAGGTGGTCATCAACCTCGACGTCGCGGCCGTCAAGCAGGCCTGACGCCCGACCGCTCACGACGGCCCGGTCCCCTTCGGAAGGGGCCGGGCCGTCAGCGTTCTTCGGCCTCCGGCTCGCGCATCCGCGAGTGGAAGGCGAGCAGCTGGAGCTCGGAGGCCAGGTCCACGTTGCGCACCGAGACCGAGTCGGGCACCGACAGCGGCGTCGGCGCGAACGTCAGGATGCCGGTGATGCCGGCGGCGACCAGCGCGTCGGCGACGACCTGTGCCACCGACGCGGGCGTCGCGACCACCCCGATGGTCGCCTTGCCCTCGGCGACGACGTTCGCCAGCTCCGCGGCCGGGCGCACGACGAGCCCCGCGACGACGGTGCCCACCACGGCCTCGTCGTCGTCGCCGAGCCCGACGACACGGAAGCCGCGCTCGGCGAACCCGCCGTACGCCGCGAGCGCGTGGCCCAGGTGGCCGACGCCGACGATGACCACGCGGTTGACCACCTCGAGGCCGAGCACCGTGCCGATGCCCTCCCGCAGCCCCGCCACGTCGTAGCCGACGCCACGGCGCCCGTAGGAGCCGAGGAACGACAGGTCCTTGCGCAGCTGCTCGGGGCTGACGCCCGACAGCGCCGCCAGCTCCTGCGAGCTGGTCAGCGGCTGGCCGCCGGCCCACAGCCCGTCGAGTGCCAGCAGGTAGGCGGGCAGGCGGGCGACCGACGCCCGCGGCAGGCGCTCCCGTGCACCGTCCGCTGCTGCCCCGTCCACGTCCGTTCCCCTTCCGGCGGGCGTCTCGCCCGGCCTCACGCTAGGGCCTCGTCGACCCACTGGCCAGGAGCGCGCTGAGCACGCGCTCCGACACGCGGAACGACGCCACCTCGACGCCGTCCACCTCGACCACCGGCACCCGCTCGCCGTACTCCTCGAAGAGGCCCCGGCCTCCGGGGGCGGGCGGGTCGTCGACGTCGACCTCGACCCACGCCTCGCCGGCCTGGTCGCACACCCGCGCGACGACGGCGCGCGCCTCCTCGCAGAGGTGGCAGCCGACGCGACCGTACAGCACCACGCGTGGTACGCCGCCGGAGGGTCCGGGAACGGGGGGCGTCACGGGATCACGGTAATCGCGCGTCCGGGTCCCGCGGCGCGGATCGACAGCTCTGCGAGCGGCTACTTTGTCTCGTTCGGGTGCGCCGTGGCCACGCGGACCAGATGCACGGTCGGCGTCTTGGTCAGGAAGTCCCAGGCGTCCGTGACCGCGTTCCGAGTGGTCGCGACCAGGTCGCGCCAGCCCTTCTCGGCGCTGCGTTCGGCGAAGACGATCCGGTACTCGGACTTCTTGCGCGGTCGGGCGACCTCGCCACCCTTCACCGCGGGCGCTCGACGTCGACCGGTTCGTCGAGCCACTCCAGGTCGCTGCCATCGCGGGCAACGCCGGCGGCGTACGCCTGCGCCGTCGAGCGCCACGCGTGCACCGTGATCTCCAGGCGAGCAAAGTCGGAGATGCTGGCGCAGGCCCGGGCCACCTCGATCAACTCGGCGGCGAATGCCTCGCGCTCAGCCTCCGACAGGAACGCGGCCCACGGGAACGGCCCGGCCAACCGACCGGCGATGCTCGCCGGCCACTCGGTGACAGCGAGAGCCACGATGGCCGCAGCCAGCTCCAGCCCAGCTCGGTCCTGTTGGCGGGCCCGCGCCGTAGTGAGGACGAGATCTTCGCCATCGCGACGAGTGATGGTGACCTCGCCCTGCTCCGCCGCACGCACCACATCTCGGGGCGAGCGCAAGAGGTCGGAGAACGTGGCCGTCCTCGTGACGGTGGAAGCGCTCATGGCACCCATTGCTCTGAACTACATCTGAAGTGTCAAGGCGGCTGAGCGGGTGGATGGCCCTTCGGCGCGGATTGGTACCGTTGCCGGGTGTTGCCGTCGCCCGACCACGCCGACGCGGCCGGGCCGGGGGACTGCCGCGTGGCCGCCTTCTTCGACGTGGACAACACGATCATCCGCGGCGCCGCCGTGTTCCACATCGCCGTCGGCCTGTTCCGCCGCGGGTTCGTCACGCCGTTCCGGGTGCTGCGCTGGGGGATCCACCAGGTCCGGTACCGCGCCTTCGGGGAGAACCGCGAGGCGATGGACTCGGTGCGCGCCGGGGCGCTGGAGGTCATCAAGGGCCACTCGGTGCAGGAGATGCGCGGCCTCGCCGAGGACATCTACGACGAGGTGCTGCACCTGCGGATCTTCCCCGGCACGCGCCGCCTGCTCGACGATCACCTCGCCGCCGGCCACCACGTATGGCTCGTCACCGCGGGCCCGGACGACATCGCGGACCTCATCGCCCGCCGACTGGGCGTCACCGGCGCCATCGGCACGGTGATCGAGAAGGTCGACGGCCGGTACACCGGCCGGCTGGTCGGCGAGATGCTCCACGGCGACGTCAAGGCCGACGCCCTGGAACGGCTCGCGCGCCGCGAGGGGGTGGACCTGGGCTCGTCGTACGCGTACGGCGACTCGATCCACGACCTGGCCGCCCTGTCGCTCGTCGGCCACCCGGTGGCCATCAACCCGGACCGCCGCCTGCGCCGCCACGCGGAGCGGGTCGGATGGCCGGTGCACGACTTCAGCACGCGGGGCTAGCCTCCCGCGCATGTCCGGCGTGCCGAGCGTCCCACCGCCTCCGTCCCCGTTCTCGTCCGGCCTCCCGGCCGGCTCCGCCGCACCCGTCCGCGGCGCGACGAGCGACGACGTCCCCGCGCTGGCGGCGCTCGCCGCCCTGACCTTCCCGCTCGCCTGCCCGCCGACGACGACGCCCGCCGGCCAGGCGGCGTTCATCACGGCCAACCTGTCGGAGGCGAGCTTCGCGGGCTACGTCGCCGACCCGGCGCGGCGGGTCCTGCTCGCGCCCGGGCCCGGCGGGGTGCCGCTCGGCTACACGATGCTCGTCCTCGGCGAGCCGCACGACGAGGACGTCGCGGCGGCCATCGCGCTGCGGCCGACCGTCGAGCTCTCGAAGTGCTACGTCCACCCGGACCACCATGGCGCGGGCGTCGCCGCCGCGCTGATGGCGGCGAGCCTCGAGGTCGCGCGCGACGCCGGCGCGGTCGGCGTGTGGCTCGGCGTCAACCAGCAGAACCGCCGCGCGCAGACGTTCTACGCCAAGAGCGGCTTCGCCGTGGTCGGCACCAAGCAGTTCCTCGTCGGGGAGACCCTCGAGGACGACTTCGTCATGGAGCGCCCCCTGTAGCTCGCCGAGTGCCACCGAAACCCGCCGACAGCACCCACAAATTCGGTGGCACTCGATGAGTTTCGGGTGCACTCGGCGAAGACGTCAGGCGACCGCGAACGGCGCCCGCAGCAGGTCCTCGTCGCGCGACGACCGCCCGACGAGCAGCTCGAACGCCCCCGGCTCCACCACGCGCTCGCCGCGGGCGTCGACGATGGTGCACGCCGCGACGGGCAGCTCCAGGTCAACGGTCACCGCCTCGCCGGGCGCGACAGGGACCTGCCGGTACGCCTTGAGCTCCTTGTCCGCCCAGCTCGCCGACGTCACGCAGTCGCTGACGTACACCTGCACCGTCTCGAGCGCCGGCCGTGCCCCAGTGTTCCGGAGCGTCACCCGCGCGCGCAGCGTGTCCGCCGCGGTGACCGCGGGCGTCAGCACGCGCAGCTCGTCGTACTCGACCGTGGTGTACGAGAGCCCCTGGCCGAACGCGTACGCGGGCGACTGCGTCAGGTCGGCGTACCGGCGGCCATGCTGCCCGCGCACCTGGTTGTAGTACGTGGGCTGCTGCCCGACGTGCCGCGCGAACGAGATCGGCAGCCGACCCGAGGGCTCGACGAGGCCGAGGAGGATCTCGGCGATCGCCCGGCCGCCGGCCATGCCGGGGTTGGCCGCCCAGAGCACGCCCGCGGCGTTCAGCGCCGAGTCCGGCAGCACCAGCGGCTTGGACGCGACGAGCACGACGACCACGGGCTTGCCCGTCGCCGCGAGCGCGTCCAGCAGCGCGATCTGCCCGCCGATCAGATCGAGGGTCGCGGTGGACTTGGTCTCCCCGACCAGCTCGATCCGGTCGCCGACGACGGCGACCACGTAGTCGGCCGCCTCCGCCGCCGCCACCGCCTCGGCGATGAGGGCCTCGTCGGGCGCCGCCGGGATGACGACCTTGGGCCGGGGCTGGCCGTCGGGGAAGGTCTCGCCCTCGAGGTCGGCCTCGATGGTGAGGATGTCCGCGCCGCGCGCGTGCGTCACGGTCCAGCCCGCGGGAACGTGCGCGCGCAGGCCGTCGAGCACCGTGGTGATCATGTGGCGCGGCTGGCCGTCCGGCATCCAGTCCACCTGGCCCGACGAGCCCGCCCAGTCCCCCAGCTGGGTCTGGGCATCGTCGGCCAGCGGGCCGACGACCGCGACG
>CAZBIO010000012.1:0-25086 GCA_964491965.1 uncultured Cellulomonas sp. | reverse complement strand
ACAGCCTCGGCGCGGGCGACGTCCTGCATGGTGCGATGGCTGCGGCACTCGCCGGGGGCGACGACCCGATGACGGCGCTACGCGCGGGAATCGGGGTCGCGACCGAGTCCGTGCGGCACGCTGGCGCGCTCGGCTGGGCGCGCCGCTGACAGCCGCCACGGAGTACGCCCCACGGCCGCCGCGCCGACCAGGCGCCACCGCCTGACCAGGCGAAACGTCCCATGAGTCGCCCGCGCGAACGGTTCATCACGATGTGGTCACGGTCGCCGCGAGGAGTTGACGCGGATTAGTAAGGACGCTCTACTAACAAACGTGGCAACGGCGACAGGGGCAGCGCGGCAGGCGGGCAGCCGCCTCGGCCAGTCGCTGCGCCCCACGGTGAAGGTCCTTCCCGAACACGCCCGGGCCCACAACCGATCGCTCGTCCTGGGCCACCTGTTCCACTCCGGTCCGTCGTCCCGCGCGGACATCGCGCGCAGCACGGGGCTGACGCGCGTCACGGTCTCCGACCTCGTCGCCGACCTCATGGAGGAGGGCCTGGTCGCCGAGCTCGGGGTGCGAGTCGGCGGCCGCGTCGGCAAGCCCGCGACGCTCGTCGGGATGCAGACCGAAGCCTTCCAGATCGTCACCCTCGACCTGACGGACGACGACCGGATGCACGGCGCGGTGATGACGCTCGTCGGCGACGTCGTCGAGCGGCGCGAACGCCGGGTGGCGGGGCTCTCCGGCGACGCCGCGGTGGTGCTCGCCCTGGAGCTGTGCCGGGAGCTGCTCGCCGCCGCGACCCGTCCCGTGATCGGTGTCGGGGTGGCGTCGCCGGGCGTCATCGACCCCGACGGGGTCGTCGTGCAGGCGCCGAACCGCGGCTGGTACAACCTGCCCCTCGCGGCGCAGCTGCAGGCCGCGCTCGGCGTGCCGACGCACGTCGCGAACGACGCCAACACCCGCGCGCTCGGCGAGTTCACGTTCGGCGGCGCCGGCGAGGCGACGATCGTCGTCACGGTCGGCGAGGGCGTCGGTGCGGGCATCGTGCTCGATGGGCGGCTCGTCGGCGGCAGGCACCACGCCGCGGGCGAGCTGGGCCACATGATGGTGGTCGACGAGGACACGCCGGGGGAGACCCCCGTGACGTGCGCCTGCGGGCGCACCGGCTGCCTGGAGACCGTGCTGTCCGTGCCCGCCCTGCGGCGGCGCACCGCCGGCCTCGACACCCACGCTTCCGACGCTGCGCTGGCGTCGGTCGGCCGGCTCCTGGGCCTCGCCCTGGCGCCGGTTGTCTCCGCGCTCGACCTCGCGGAAGTCCTGCTCTCCGGTCCGCCGGAGCTGCTGGGCGGCACGCTCCGCGAGGAGGCGCTGCGGACGATCCAGGCGCGGACCATGCCCGTCATCGGGGACGGACTGTCGCTCCGGGTCGGTTCGCTCGACGAGGACGCGGCGCTCGCCGGCGCCGCCGTGCTCGTCCTCTCGGGCCAGCTGGGGGTCTCGTGAGGCCCCGTCGCTGACCGGGTGCAGGTCGGGAGGTACACGGAGGCGGCGCCGACCGGCGCCCGCCAACTCCAGGGAGGAAACCCCAACGTGAAGAAGCTACGTTTCGTGGCCGTCGGGACGCTCGCAGCGCTCGCGCTGGCAGCGTGCAGCTCCGGCGGCGGCACGCCAGACACGACGTCCGAGGAGCCCTCGGGCGAGTCCACCACCACGGCCGAGGCGACGGAGCCGGCCGGCGAGACCGGCGACATCACCTTCTGGGTGGCCGGTGGCGACACCCCGCAGGAGCTGCGGGACTGGCTCATCGACAAGTTCGCCGAGGAGAACCCGGGCTCGACGCTGACCATCGAGCAGCAGGACTGGGGTGACCTGGTCACCAAGCTGACGACCGCGCTGCCCGACGCGGCCAACACGCCCGACGTCGTCGAGATCGGCAACACGCAGACCCCGACGTTCTCCACAGTCGGTGCGCTGCTCGACGTCTCCGACATCGTGTCCGAGATCGGCGCCGACACGTTCCACGAGGGCCTGCTCGGCGTCGGCGTCGTCGACGGCAAGAACTACGCCCTGCCGTACTACTGGGGCTCGCGCTACGCGTTCTACCGCGCGGACCTCTACAAGGCCGCCGGTGTCGAGGTCCCGACGACGCTCGCCGATGTCACCACGGCCGCGGCGAAGCTGAAGACCGCCACCACGTCCGGGTTCGCCATGGGCGGCGCGGACTGGCGCAACGCCGTGTCGTGGGTCTTCGCCAACGGTGGCGAGCTCGCCACCGTCGACGGCACCACCTGGACGTCGACGCTGTCCGACCCGAACACGATCACGGGCATCGAGCAGTGGGCCGACTTCTACAAGCAGGCGTCGAACCTGCCGTCGACCGACCGTGACGTCGCGTACTGGGACTTCATCAACGACGGCACCGACGGCTCCGCCCCCGCCGCCGCGACGAGCATGGCGCCGGGCTGGGCCCGCTGGTCCATCGGCGACATGGTGAAGAACGACGCGGGTGAGGACGTCCGCGACGGCATGGCCAACGCCGAGAAGTTCGACATCTTCGCCCTCCCCGGCGTGGACGGCGGCCTGGCCCCCGTGTTCGCCGGCGGCTCGACGTTCGGCATCTCGGCCGCGTCCCAGCACCCCGAGCTGGCCAAGTCGCTGGCCCGGATCATCCTCTCCGAGGAGTACCAGAACCTGCTCGGCACCAACGGCCTCGGCCCCGGCATCAAGGACTACTGGGCCTCGATGGGCACCGACAAGTTCGCCCAGATGATGATCGACACGGCCGCCGTCGCCAAGCCGACCCCGGCCGCGCCGGGCTGGGCCTCGATCGAGGGCGCCTTCGTGTACGAGGAGTTCTTCCAGAAGGTCGCCGAGGGTGGTGACGTCGCCGCTCTGGCCACGGAGTACGACGCCAGGATCACCCCGATGCTCAACGGCCAGGCCTGATCGTCCTCGCCTGACCACATCGCATGAACGCCGCCCGCGGGGGCCGGGGCTCCCCGGTCCCCGCGGACGGCGCCATGCACAGGAGCCACCCGCCGCGGTGGCCCGCACCGGCCTGAGGAGAGCCCCGATGACCATCCCCGCGACGACCGGAACGGCCGGGTCGACCGGGACCGTGCGGCCGGCCACGCCCGCCGTCCCGCGCCGGCGCAGGCCCGTCGCCCCCTACCTCCTGCTCCTGCCCGCCGTCCTCGCCCTGCTGGCGGGCATGGGGTACCCCGTCTACTGGCAGATCGCCACCTCGCTGCAGAAGTTCGGGCTGGCGCAGCAGTTCGGGCAGCCGCCCGAGTGGGTGGGGCTCGCCAACTACACGCGCATCTTCACCAGCGACGACCTGTGGGCCGTCGTGATCCGCTCCATCGTGTTCTGCCTGGCCAACGCCTTCCTGACGGTGGCGATCGGGCTGGCCTTCGCGCTGCTGATGCGCGCCGTGCACACGGTGACCCGGGTCATCCTGCAGGTGACGATGCTGCTGGCCTGGGCGATGCCGATGGTGGCCGCGGTGATCGTCTTCCGCTGGCTGTTCGACAACCGCACCGGTGTCGTCAACTACCTGCTGACCCGCATCGGGTTCGACGGGATGGCGGGCTACGCCTGGTTCTCCAAGCCGTTCACGTTCTTCATCGTCGCGTCGCTCGTCATCGTCTGGATGAGCGTGCCGTTCGTCGCGCTCTCCGCCTTCGCCGGCCTGACGCAGGTGTCCGACGACGTGCTCGAGGCGGCCCGGATCGACGGCGCGAAGCCGAGGCAGGTGCTCTGGCACATCCTCATGCCGCTGATCCGCCCGGTGCTGTCCATCGTGCTGTTGCTGCAGATCATCTGGGACCTGCGCGTCTTCGCGCAGATCCGGCTGCTCCAGGACGGCGGCGCGCCCGTCGGGGAGACCAACCTCCTGGGCAACTTCATCTACGAGCTCGGCATCGGCCGGCAGGACTTCGCCGGTGCGGCCGCCGTCTCGATCTTCGTCCTCGCGCTGACGGTGCTGCTGTCGTGGCCCTACGTCCGCTCGCTGCTGAAGGAGGACCGGTCATGACGAAGTCCACCTTCTCCGTGCGCACCGCGGCTCCCGTCGCCCAGGTGACGGGAGCCCGCAGGCGGCGGCTCACCAACCGGGTGCTGCTGAACATCCTCGGCATCGTCGCCGCCCTGATCTGGTTCTTCCCCGTCTACTGGATGATCCTCTCGGCGTTCACCCCGAACGCCTGGCTGCGCACGACGACGCCGACGTTCCTGCCGGTCCACTCCACGCTGGGCAACTTCCGCGGCGTGCTCGACGGGACGTCGTTCCCCAACTCGCTGCGGATGAGCCTGCTCATCACCCTCACCACCGTCGTACTGGTGCTCGTCTTCGCCTTCCTCGCCGCGCTGGCGGTCAGCCGGTTCAAGTTCCGGGGCCGCACGTCCTTCGTGCTGGCGGTGCTCTTCATCCAGATGCTCCCCGCCGAGGGCCTGTTCATCGCGCAGTACCGCATGATGTCCAGCCTCGGCCAGCTCAACTCGATCATCGGCATCTCGGTCCTCTACACGGCCGCGGTGATCCCGTTCACGGTGTGGATGCTGCGCGGCTTCGTCGCCGGCATACCCGCGGAGCTGGAGGAGGCGGGCATGGTCGACGGGCTGTCCCGCGTCGGCTCGTTCATGCGGATCACGCTGCCGCTGCTGGCGCCGGGCCTGGTCGCGTCGGGCGTGTACGCGTTCCTGCAGGCGTGGAACGAGTTCACGATCGCGCTGGTGATCCTGCAGTCCGAGTCGAGCTACACGCTGCCCATCTGGCTGCGCTCGTTCCTCGCGGCGTCGATCAACCGCGGCGTGGACTGGGGCCAGGTGATGGCGGCGTCGACACTGCTCGCCGTGCCCGTGATCATCTTCTTCCTGTTCGTTCAGGGCAGGATGACCTCCGGACTGGTCTCCGGAGCTGTGAAGGGCTGACGTTGATCGACACCATGCGTCCCTGGACGGTCGGGCTCGACGTCGGGGGCACCAAGACCCATGCGGTTCTCCTGGACGGGGCGGGCGCGGTGCGGTTCGAGCGGCGGGCCGCCACGCAGACCGGGCCGGCGGGGGTGACGGAGGGCTCGGTGCGGGCCACGAAGGAGCTGCTCGCGGAGGCGGGTGTCGACCCCGACGACGTCGCGGGCGTCGGCCTGGCCCTCCCGGGCGTCGTCGACCCGGTCGCGGGCACCTGTCGCAACGCCGTCAACCTCGCCATCGACGGGTCGCTCGCGCTGGGGCCGCTGGTCTCGGCGGGCCTCGGCGGCATCGACGTGCGGCTGGAGAACGACCTCAACGCGGCCGTGCTCGGCGCCCGCCACCTGCTCACGCTCTCCGGCGAGCCGCCGCTCGACGACTTGGCGTTCCTCGCGCTGGGCACGGGGATGGCGGCGGGGCTGCTGCTCGACGGCCGCCTGCGCCGGGGCCCGCACCGAGGTGCCGGGGAGGTGGGTCACCTGACCTTCATCGCCGACGGCGTGCCGTGCGCCTGCGGCCAGCGCGGGTGCCTCGAGCGCTACGGCTCGGGCTCCGCGCTCGACGCCGCCTGGCCGTCGCGCACCGGGCGCCCGTCGCCCGTCGAGCTCTTCGAGGCTGCGGACGCCGGCGATCCCGCGGCCGTCGGGGTGCGGGACCAGTTCCTCCGCGCCGTCGCCGCCGCCGTGCGCGTGCTCGTGCTGACGTGCGACGTCGGCACCGTGGTGATCGGCGGGGGCGTGTCGGGGCTCGGGCAGCCGCTGCTCGACGCGGTGGTCGGCGAGCTGAGGCGCCAGGCTGCGACCTCGTCGTTCCTGGCGGGCCTCGCCATCCCGGAGCGGGTGCGGCTCGCGCCGGCCGGTGTGCCCGGCGCCGTCGGCGCGGCGCTCGTCGGGCGGGGCGACGGTGCGCTCGTCGGGCACGGGGCTGGTCCGCTCGTCGGGCACAGGGACGAGCGCGGAGCCGGGCACGGGGCTGGTCCGCTCGTCGGGCACGCGCGCGAAGAAGGGAACCACTGATGGAAGTCGTCATCGCACCGGAGAAGCAGCTGGCGGCCGTCGCCGCGGACGCGATCGAGCGGCTGCTCCTCGCCAAGCGTGGCGCCGTCCTCGGCCTGGCCACGGGGTCCAGCCCGCTCGCCGTGTACGACGAGCTGGTGCGGCGCCATCGCGAGCGCGGCCTCTCCTTCGCCACCGCCCGTGCCTTCATGCTCGACGAGTACGTCGGCCTGGCGGCCGACCACCCGGAGCGGTACCGCAACGTCATCGAGACGTCGATCGCCGGGCTCGTCGATTTCGCGCCCGACGCGGTGAGCGGCCCCGACGGGCTGGCGACGGACCTGGTCCAGGCCTGCGCCGACTACGAGCGCGCGATCGTCGACGCCGGCGGCGTGGACCTGCAGATCCTCGGCATCGGCACGGACGGCCACATCGCCTTCAACGAGCCGGGCTCGTCGCTCGCGTCGCGGACCCGGATCAAGACGCTCACCCGCCAGACGCGGGAGGACAACGCGCGCTTCTTCGGCGGCGACGTCGAGGCCGTGCCCCACCACTGCCTGACGCAGGGACTGGGCACGATCATGTCGGCTCGGCACCTCGTTCTCCTCGCCACGGGTCGCGGCAAGGCCGAGGCCGTGCACCAATTGGTCGAGGGGCCGGTCAGCGCGATGTGGCCGGCGACGATCATGCAGCACCACCCCCACGCGACGGTGCTGGTGGACGACGCGGCGGCGTCCCGCCTCCAGCTCGCCGACTACTACCGCGAGACCTACGCGAACAAGCCGGAGTGGCAGACGCTGTAGGGCGTCACCTCAGCACCGCCAGGGCCGCTGCCGCCAGCAGCACGGCGACGGCCGTGGCGGCCGGCATCATCCAGGCCGCCGCAATGCCGGCGCGCACGTTCCGGCGCCGCACGGACTCGTCCGGCTCCCACGGCGCGGCGATCAGCGCGGTGCTCGGCGTGCGCAGCACGCGGCGGGTCTCGTCGACGGAGCGCCCGACGAGCAGCACGGCGCCGATCGCCACCGCGGCGGCGGCGGGCATGGTGAACAACGGCGTCGTCAGGACGATGAGGGCGACCACCAGCGCCGCCACGATGGCCGTCAGCGTCACGGCGGCCGCGAGGGCGCGCCGGTACGCCAGGCGCGTGGTCAGCGGGCTCCCGACGAGGATCAGGGGGAGCGCGAGGACGTCGCCGAGGGTGATCGTCAGGCGGCCGTCGTCGGCGGGGACCGCCCAGATGACCAGCAGCATCCCGACGAGGCCCACTGCCAGGGAGGCGGCGGTCCGCGGGTCGAACCGCGCGGGCGGCTTCTCGGCGACGAGCTCGGCCGCGTAGGCGCCCGCCGGTCCGAAGGCGTCCTGGGCGTTGCGGCCGCTGTCCTGGCAGAACTGCTCCACCTCGGCCAGCGCGTCGCCGATGCGGCGGCCGTCGGCGTCGCGCTCGCGCATCGCGAGCACGAAGGCGTCGCGCCAGCGCTTGGGCACCAGGTCCTGCGTGGTCATGCGGGGTTTCCTCCGTTCGGTGGGGTCTCGCCGGGGGTGCGGGCGCGCGGGGCGCCTGCGGCGCGATCGGGGCCGGGGGTGTTGGCGGAGTGGGCCGCGCCGCCGGCGACGGCGCGGCCGGTGATCGCCGTCGTCAGGCCGGCGAAGTCCGCCCAGGCCGCGGCCCGGTCAGCCAGGTCGGCGCGGCCGGAGGCGGTCAGCGCGAAGTACTTGCGGCCCGGCCCGCCGGCGCCGGGTTCCCAGCGCGTGGTGACGTGGCCGGCCTGCTCCAGCCGGGCCAGCAGGGGGTAGAGCGTGCCGCCCTTGACCTGGCCCAGCCCGAGCGCGTCGAGCCGCGTGGCGAGGGCGTACCCGTAGGTCGGTCCCTCGTCGAGCACGGCGAGGACGCACAGGTCGAGGACGCCGCGCAGCCACTCCGCCGGCCATCCCGTGGTGGTCATGGGAGTAGATCGTATGGCGATCTAGTCAGTCTGTCTATCTAGTGCGCGCCCCGGGGCCTGTCGGAGGGTGCGACGTAGACTCGCCGCCATGAGCGAGCCCCTTCCCCCCGTGCCTCCCGCGCCCCGGCCCGACGACGCACCGGAGACGGGACGGGCCACCTCGGTGCTGGAGCGCGAGGAGGTTCGCGAGGAGCTCGAGCCGGGTGATCACGAGCGGTTCGCGCACTACGTGCGCAAGGAGAAGATCCTCGAGTCGGCGGTGAGCGGGAAGCCCGTCGTCGCGCTGTGCGGCAAGGTCTGGGTGCCGGGTCGCGACCCGTCGAGGTTCCCGGTGTGCCCCGTCTGCAAGGAGATCTACGAGGGCCTCCGCAAGCCCCAGGACGGCGACGGTGACGGCTCGTCGGGCGGCGGCTCGGGCGGACGCCGCTGGTTCGGCTTCGGCGGGCGTGGCTCGTCGGGCTCCGACTCCTCCGGCGGACGGTGACCGCCGCGGACCAGCCGTCCGCATCCACCCCCCACAGCAGTCACGCCTCGACGTCGGCAGCATCGCAGCTGCCGCCGGCGTTCCCTGGGCGTGCGCCCTGGGGGACGGCGGAGCGGCTGCGGGCGTGGCAGGCGGAGGCCCTGGAGCGGTACCGCGAGCTCGCGCCGCGGGACTTTCTCGCGGTGGCGACGCCCGGCGCCGGCAAGACGACGTTCGCGCTGCGCGTCGCCACCGAGCTGCTCGCCGCCCGCGTGGTGCGGCGGGTGACGGTCGTCGCGCCGACGGAGCACCTCAAGCAGCAGTGGGCGGACGCCGCGGCGCGCGTGGGCATCACCATCGACCCGCACTTCCGCAACGCGCAGGGCCGGCACGGCGCCGGCTTCGACGGGGTGGCGGTGACGTACGCGCAGGTGGCGAGCAAGCCCGCGCTGCATGCCGCGCGCACCACCGCGGCGCCGACGCTCGTCATCCTCGACGAGGTGCACCACGGCGGCGACGCGCTGTCCTGGGGCGACGCGGTGCGCGAGGCGTTCGAGGGCGCCACCCGACGGCTGGCGCTCACCGGCACGCCGTTCCGCTCGGACACCGCGGCGATCCCGTTCGTCACCTACGAACGCGGCCCCGACGGCATCCGGCGCAGCGCCGCCGACTACACCTACGGCTACTCCGACGCGCTGCGCGACCACGTCGTGCGGCCGGTGATCTTCCTGTCCTACGGCGGGTCGATGCGCTGGCGCACGCGGGCCGGCGAGGAGGTCGCCGCGCGCCTCGGGGACCCGACGACCAAGGACGTGACGGCGCAGGCGTGGCGGACGGCCCTGGCGCCGGACGGCGAGTGGATCGGCTCCGTGCTCGCCGCGGCGGACCGCCGGCTCACCGAGGTGCGCCGCACCGTGCCGGACGCCGGGGGAATGGTGATCGCCACCGACCAGTCGGATGCCCGGGCGTACGCCGGGCACCTGGCGCGGCTCACGGGTCGATCGCCCACGGTCGTGCTGTCCGACGACGACGGGGCCGGTGCGCGCATCGACGAGTTCTCCGCCTCGGACTCCCGCTGGCTCGTCGCGGTGCGGATGGTGTCCGAGGGCGTCGACGTGCCGCGCCTGGCCGTCGGTGTGTACGCGACGAGCGCGGCGACGCCCCTGTTCTTCGCGCAGGCGGTCGGCCGGTTCGTCCGCGCGCGGAGGCGCGGGGAGACGGCGTCGGTGTTCCTGCCGAGCGTGCCGCAGCTGCTGGCGCTCGCCGGCGAGCTCGAGGTGGAGCGGGACCACGCGCTCGACCGGCCGCTGCCCGCCGGCGACTACGTGCCCGAGGACGCGCTGCTCGCGGCCGCCAACCGCGAGGAGCGCGCGTCGAACGAGCTCGAGCAGGGAACGTTCCAGGCGCTCGAGGCGCAGGCGTCGTTCGACCGCGTCCTGTTCGACGGCGGCGAGTTCGGCGTCGAGGCCGAGGTCGGCTCACCCGAGGAGCTCGACTTCCTCGGCCTGCCCGGCCTGCTCGACCCCGACCAGGTGGCCCTGCTGCTGCGGCAGCGCCAGGCGGATCAGCTGCGGTCGCGGCGGGGGAGGGGCCACGCGTCGGCCGCCGACGCGGAGGTGGTCGCCGAGGCCGAGCACCGACGGCGCGCCCAGCTGCGCAAGGAGCTGTCGCAGCTGGTCAACGCGTGGGCGCGGCGCAGCGGGCAGCCGCACGGCGCGGTCCACTCCGAGCTGCGTCGCCGGTGCGGGGGCCCGGAGGTGCCGCTGGCCAGCGGTCAGGAGCTCGAGGCGCGCGTCGCGCTGCTGCGGGAGTGGTTCGCGGGCCGGCGCTGACCGGCCGCCGCACCCACCAACGTCCGGCGGCGTGCCCGACGAGCGCTCGTCGGGCGGGATCGCGCGGCGCGTGTCATCGTCGAGGCGGGCCGCCCGGCCGGAACCGTCGGGCGCGGCCCCGCCGCAGGGGGCGGAAGGAGCAGTCCGATGCCAGCTTGGCTTCTGCTCGTCATCATCGGTGTGGTCATGCTGATCCTCGGGGTCGCGATCGAGGCGGCGAAGTTCCTCATCTGGGTCGGCATCGCGGTGCTGGTCATCAGCCTGATCGTCGGCCTGGTCAGGCGCGGGGGCAGCACGGTGTAGCGGCGCTCGACGCCTCGCGGCGCGCACGGCGGGCCTCGTCGCTCGTCGTGCGCGCCGCGTCACGACCCGAGGTCGACGGTCACCGTCTCGAGGGCCGGCTCGTCGGCGGACAGGCGCCGGGCGCCGCGGGGCAGCTCGTCGCGCGAGGCCGTGTGGCGGTCCCTGGCCCGCGCCACGCCTCCTGGGCCGGTCCAGCCCTCGTCGACCACCCCGCCGCTGACCAGGGGCACGTGCAGCGAGCGCAGACCCTCGTCGGGTGACACCGCCTGCGCCTGGCGCCACGCACGGACCCGCTCCGGAGCGCCCGTGACCAGCACCTCCTCGACCGCGCGCCCGTCCGGGCCGAGCCGGCGCGCCGCGGCCTTGAGCCCGCCGACGCTCTGCTTGGCCTGCGAGACCTTGGCGACCGGGAGCATCGAGCCGTCGGCGCGCTCGCGCGCCACCATCTTGTAGACCATCCCGCACGTCGGGGCGCCGGACCCGGTGACCAGGTTGGTGCCGACGCCGTACGCGTCGACCGGCGCGACGGCCAGCGCGGCGATCGAGAACTCGTCGAGGTCGGACGTGACGACGATCCGCGTGTCGCGGGCGCCGGCGGCGTCGAGCTGCGCGCGCACCTCGTGGGCCTGCACGGCGAGGTCGCCCGAGTCGAGCCGCACCGCGCCCAGCGACGGCCCGGCCACCTCGAGTGCCGCCCGGACGCCGGCCCGCACGTCGTACGTGTCGACGAGCAGCGTCGTGGCAGGCCCCAACTGAGCCACCTGCGACGCGAAGGCGGACTTCTCGTCGTCGTGCAGCAGCGTGAACGCGTGGGCGGCGGTGCCGATGGTCGTCAGGCCGTAGCGGCGGCCGGCCTCGAGGTTGGACGTGGCGGTGAAGCCGGCGACGACGGCCGCGCGCGCTGCGGCGACGGCGGCGTCCTCGTGGGCTCGTCGGGCCCCCATCTCCAGGCACGGCCGGTCGACGGCGGCGCTGGTCATGCGGCTGGCCGCCGACGCGATCGCCGAGTCGAAGTTGAGGATCGACAGGACGAGCGTCTCCAGCAGCACGCACTCCGCGAACGTGCCCTCGACCACCATCACCGGCGACAGCGGGAAGAACGCCTCGCCCTCGGCGTAGCCGACGACGTCGCCGGTGAACCGGTAGTCCGCGAGCCAGGCGAGCGTGCGGTCGTCGACCACGTGCTCCGCCTCGAGCCACGCGAGCTCGTCGGGCCCGAACCGGAACTCCGGCAGCTCCTCGAGCACGCGGCCGGTGCCGGCGACGATCCCGTAGCGGCGGCCGGGCGGTAGGCGCCGGGTGAACACCTCGAAGATGCAGTGGCGGTCCGCGGTGCCGTCGGCCAGCGCGGCCTGCAGCATCGTCAGCTCGTAGCGGTCCGTGAGCAGGGCCGTGCTCCGCGTCATGTGCGCCAACGTAGTTGTCGCGCGCCGCCGGTGCCTCGCCCGCCCCGCGCCCGCCCACCCGCCCCGGCGAGACGAGCATTTCCACGCGAAGTGAGCACTTCCAGGTGCTCATCTCGCTGGGAAGTGCGCATGTGGGCGGCGGCTAGGCTGGCCCGCGTGAACGGCGCCCCGATCGGCATCTTCGACTCCGGCGTCGGCGGCCTCACCGTGGCGCGCGCGATCCTCGACCAGCTGCCCGACGAGTCCGTGCTCTACCTCGGCGACACGCTCAACACCCCTTACGGGCCCAAGCCCCTGGCGGCGGTGCGCGCGTTCGCGCTCGCGGCGCTCGACGAGCTCGTCGAGGCCGGCGTGAAGATGCTGGTCATCGCGTGCAACTCCGCGTCGGCCGCCATGCTGCGGGACGCGCGGGAGCGCTACACCGCCCGGCACGGCATCCCGGTCGTCGAGGTGATCCTTCCGGCCGCTCGTCGGGCCGTGCTGGCGACGCGGAACGGCCGGATCGGCGTCATCGGCACCCGCGCGACGATCGACTCCCGCGCGTACGACGACGCCTTCGCCGCCGCCCCCGGGATCCGGCTCGTCTCTCACGCCTGCCCCCGGTTCGTCGAGCTGGTCGAGGCCGGGCAGACGTCCGGGCCCGAGGTGCTGGCCGTCGCCCACGAGTACCTCGACCCGGTGCGCGAGGCCGGCGTCGACACGCTCGTCCTCGGCTGCACCCACTACCCGCTGCTGACCGGCGCCATCTCGTACGTCATGGGCGAGGAGGTGACGCTGGTGTCGAGCGCGGAGGAGACCGCCAAGGACGTGTACCGCACGCTCGTCGCGCACCGCCTCTCGCGGAACCCCGACGCCGCGCCGCCGACGCACCGGTTCCTGTCCACCGGCGACCCGGCGGCGTTCACCGCGCTGGCCCGGCGCTTCCTCGGCCCCGAGGTGGAGCGGGTCGAACCGCTGGGCGCGCTGCGGTGAGACTCGTCGTCCTCGGCTGCGCCGGCTCGTACCCGTCCGCGGACTCCGCGTGCGCGTCCTACCTGGTGCAGGCGGACGACGAGGCCGGGCGCACCTGGTCGGTGCTGCTCGATCTCGGCAACGGCGCCGTGGGACCGCTCCAGCGGTACTGGAACGTGCGCGACATCGACGCGATCGCGATCAGCCACCTGCACGCCGACCACGTCGCCGACACCGCCGTGCTCTCGGTGGCGCGGCGGTACCGGCCCGAGGGTCGACTGCCGGCCGTGCCGCTGTGGGGGCCGCCCGGGACCGCCGCGCGCCTGATGGAGCTCGGCGGGTCCGACGACCCCGCGGCCGGCCCCGACGAGCAGTTCGACGTGCGAACGTGGGACCCGGCGGTTCCGGTGGTCGTCGGGCCGATGACGCTGACGCCGGTGGCGATGAACCACTCGCTGCCGTGCTTCGGTGTGCGCGTCACGGGCCCGTCCGACGAGCGAACGGGGGGCGCGCCCTCGTCGGAGGCGGGCTCGCCAGGCCCGCTCTCGTCGGGCATCGTGTCTCGCACGGTGACGCTCGCGTACACGGGCGACACGGACTCGGGGCCGGGGCTCGACGCGCTCGCCACCGGCGCGGACCTGCTGCTGGCGGAGGCGGCGTTCCAGGAGGGTCGGGACGACCCGTGGCGCGGCATCCACCTCACCGGCCGTCGCGCGGCCGAGGCGGCCGCGCGCGGTGGCGCGCGTCATCTCGTCCTCACCCACATCCCCGCGTGGAACGACCCCACGGTGTCCGTGACGGAGGCCCGCCAGGTCTACGACGGCCCGGTGGCGCTGGCCACCCCCGGCGCCACGTTCACGCTGTAGTCGCGCACCTCGCGCCGGCCTCGCGCGGCACGGTCCATCCGGCCTCTCGCGGCACGGTCCATCCGGCCTCTCGCGGCGCAGTCCATCCGGCCCGCCTGCACTCCATCCAGGCCCGCCAGCACTCGACTCATGCCCGCCAGCACTCGATTCATGCCCGCCGGCACTCGACTCATGCCCGCCAGCACCCGCCACTCACTGACCAGCACCCGCGGCGCGTCGCCCCTCCATTCCGCCCCCACCACCCCGTCGAGTGCGCCCGAAACCCGTCGAGTGCGCCCGGAGTTTCGGTGGCGCTCGGCGCGTTTGGGTGGCACTCGGCGAGGGAGTGCCGCCGATGGCGGGCGCGGGCCGGCGGACTGTGGGCGTGAAGGGAACGTGCGCATGGGTCGGCGGACGGTGAGACAGGGGGGCACAGGCCGGTACCCGCGCGGGCCTCATTCGTCGAGTGCACCCGAAACCCGTCGAGTGCGCCCGAAGTTTCGGTGGCGCTCGGCGCGTTTCGGTGGCACTCGGCGAAGGGGGCACCGAGGAGGGGCGTCGCCGGGAGGGGGCGGGCGGGTCGGTAGGCTCGGCGGCATGAGTGCGTCGCCCGAGTCCCTGCGTTCCGACGGGCGGCGGCCCGACGAGCTGCGTCCCATCACCATCACCCGCCGGTACCTCGACGCGGGGGAGGGCAGCGTCCTCGTCGAGTTCGGCGCCACCAAGGTGCTCTGCGTCGCGAGCTTCACCGAGGGCGTGCCGCGCTGGAAGAAGGGCTCGGGCGAGGGCTGGGTCACCGCCGAGTACGCGATGCTCCCGCGGTCGACGAGCACGCGCAGCGACCGTGAGTCGGTTCGCGGTCGCGTCGGCGGGCGGACGCACGAGATCTCGCGGCTCGTCGGGCGCAGCCTGCGCGCGATCATCGACATCTCGGCGCTCGGCGAGAACACCGTGGTCCTCGACTGCGACGTGCTCCAGGCCGACGGCGGCACGCGCACCGCGTCGGTCACCGGCGCGTACGTCGCCCTCGCGGAAGCCGTCGAGTGGGCGAAGGTGCAGGGCCTGGTCCCCGCGAGCCGCACCGTCCTCTCCGACTCGGTCTCGGCGGTGAGCGTCGGCATCATCGACGGCACGCCGATGCTCGACCTGCCCTACGTCGAGGACGTGCGCGCGCAGACGGACATGAACGTGGTGGTCACCGGCTCCGGCCACTTCGTCGAGGTGCAGGGCACCGCCGAGCACGCGCCCTTCGACCGCACCGAGCTCGACACGCTGCTCGACCTCGCGCTCCTCGGCACGTCACGCCTGGCCGCCCTCCAGAAGGAGGTGCTCGCCGCCGCGCCCGGCACGCCCGTGAGCACGACGAAGGCGCCGGCGTGACCTCGGCCCAGGTGACAGCCGGCTCCGCTCCCGGCCCGACGAGGGCACCACGGTGACCGTCGCCCCACGCCTGGTGCTCGCCACGCACAACCGGCACAAGCTCGGCGAGCTGCGCGCGATCCTCCACCCGGCGCTGCCCGGCCTGGACCTCGACGCCGTCGTGACGGCCGGCGACCTCGGCGTCGCCGACCCCGTCGAGGACGGCACCACGTTCGCCGAGAACGCCCTGATCAAGGCCCGCGCGGTGGCCCTCACCACGGGCCTGCCCGCTGTCGCCGACGACTCCGGCCTGTCGGTCGACGTCCTCGGCGGCGCGCCCGGCATCTTCTCGGCGCGCTGGTCGGGCCGCCACGGCGACGACGCCGCCAACCTCGACCTGCTGCTCGCGCAGCTGTCCGACGTGCCCGCACCGCACCGCGGCGCACGCTTCGTGTGCGCCGCCGCGCTGGTCACACCGGCGGGAGTGGAGATCGTCGAGCACGGCGCGCTCGAGGGCACGCTCGCGACCGCGCCACGCGGCAGCAACGGCTTCGGCTACGACCCCGTGCTGGTCCCGCTCGGCGACACGCGCACCTGCGCCGAGCTGGCGCCCGACGAGAAGAACGCGATCAGCCACCGCGGGAAGGCCTTCCGCGCGCTCGTCCCCGCGGTGGTGCGCGCCCTGGAGGCCTGATGGCCGAGCCGGGCAGGGTCCAGCTGGTGGCCGAGCGGGTGACGTTCGGGTACCCCGGCCGTCCGGTCCTCGACCGGATCGACGTCACCGTGGCCGCGGGAACGCGGCTCGGGCTCGTCGGCGAGAACGGAGCCGGCAAGTCGACGCTGCTGCGCGTGCTGGCCGGCGAGCTGACGCCCCAGTCGGGGCAGGTGCGCCGCCAGGGCACGCTCGCGGTCGTCGAGCAGGAGCTGGACGCGCCGCCGGATGCGACGGTCGGCGACGTCATCGCCGGTTCCCTGGCCGCAGCCCGCGCGGCATCCGACGAGCTCGCGGCCGCGATCGCGGCGTTCGACCACGATGCGGGCGACACCGGCTGGCTCGCTGCCGCGGTGGCCCGCTACGAGCACCTCGCCGCGTGGGACGCCGACCGCCGGGTCGACGAGGCGCTGTCCCGGCTCGGCGCGCCGCGGGACCCGGGCCACAGGCTGGCGGAGCTGTCGGTCGGCGAACGCTACCGCGTCCGCCTCGCGGCCCGCCTCGCCGAGCGCGCGGACCTGCTGCTGCTCGACGAGCCGACCAACCACCTCGACGTCGGGGGCATCGACTTCCTGACGACACAGCTGCGGGACTTCGCCGGTGGGCTCGTCGTCGTCACCCACGACCGCCAGCTCCTCGACGACGTCATGACCGGGATCCTCGACCTCGACCCGGCGATGGACGGCCGCCCGGCGCTCTACGGCGCCACCCGCTACGCCGACTACCGCTTCGCCAAGGACCAGATGCTGCGGCGCTGGCGGGCGCGGTACCGAGCGGAGCGCAAGCGGGCGGCGCTGCTCGCGGAGCGGCTGGACCGGTCGTACGAGGGGCTGTCCGACGAGTGGCGTCCGCCCAAGGGCAGCAACAAGCATCGCCGTACCACACGGGCGCGCTCGCAGGTGAAGACGGTCGACCGGCTGATGCAGCGGCTCGAGGCCGAGGCGGTCGCCGTGCCGGTCCCGCCGCCCGCCCTGACGTTCCCGGACCTGCCCGCGACGCCGCGCACCTACCGCGGCGGGCCGCTGCTCGACGTGCGGGCGCCGCGCGTCGCCGGCCGGCTCGACCTGCCGGGCTACCGGCTCGAGCTGCCGCCGCTCGGCCGGCTGCTCGTCACCGGCCCGAACGGGTCCGGCAAGTCGACGCTGCTCGCCGTCCTGGCGGGCACGCTCGTCCCGGACCGGGGTTCGCGCGCGGTGGCATCCGGCGTGCGGCTCGGGGTGCTCGCACAGGAGGGGCCCGACGAGGACGCGCCGCGTGGAGGCGCGGCAGGCTCGCGGTCGGGAGGCGGAGCCGGGGGTTCGCCCACCGCCTCGCCGACGGGTCCGGGCTCGACGTCCGCACCGCCGCCGGCGCCGGGCTCGTCGCCGGACGCCTGGACGCTGGCGCAGCCGGGCTCGTCGTTCGACGCGTACGCCGCCCACGCGCTCCGGCTGCTGGGCGCCGGCCTGCTCGACCCCGACGAACTGGTGCCGGTCGCTGCGCTGGGGCTGCTCTCCGAGGAGGACCTGGACCGTCCGCTCGCCGAGCTGAGCGTGGGCCAGCGCCGCCGGTTCGACCTGGCGCGCACGCTCCTGGCCGCGCCTCACGTGCTGCTGCTCGACGAGCCGACCAACCACCTGTCCGTGGCGCTGGTCGACGAGCTCACCGCGGCGCTGCGTTCGACGAGCGCGGCCGTCGTCGTCGCGACGCACGACCGCCGGATGCGCGCCGACCTCGCCGACTGGCCCCGGCTGACGCTCGGTTGAGCGCGACTCGTTCGGTGTGCCCTGCCTGGGGATGGGGTTCTCGTCGGACGCGCTGGGCGGCGCCGAGGGCACGCCGGAGACATCGCGACCGACGAGCGTGCTCGGCGCTTGAGGGACCGGCCGAAGGCACTCCCGGAAGTTCCTTCCGGATGGGGGCTCAGCGCACCTGTGGACTGTGACCATCCCCGTGATCCCGAGACCCGAGTCGGCGCTATTGGGGCGATCCGAGCGCGGGCCAGCAACGAGTGCGGCGCTCAGGCGCTCCAGAGCATCGGCTGGAGGCCCGTCTCGTCGGTCTCTGCCGCTTCCCCTCGCGGGCACAGTTCCGCCTCAGCCAATCCCTCGCCCCGAGGGGAAGATCCCGCCTCGGCAGCCTCCTCGCGCTGAGGGCACAGCTCCGCCTCGGGTGCACCCTCGCGTCGTTCTGGTGGCGTCAACGGCTCCGCTCCGAGAAGTCGGTCGAGCCGCTCGTTCGCCGCGAGTGGGGACGGTTGTGTTCTGGACGACCGGTTGTGGCCGCCATCGTCGACTGCGGGTGGAGGTGGTTCTGCGCTCCACGGTTGCGCCGGATCCGTGCATGTCAGCGGCTCGTCCTTGGCGCCACCGACCGCCACGCGGCCGTCGGGGAAGGTGAAGACGAGCGCGCCTCGCGCGTTCCGGGTGATCCGGACGTCGCGTCGGTGCACCTCATGGTGGTGGAAGTTGCACAGCTGGCAGCCGTTCGCGACATCGGTCGGTCCACGATCTCGGTCCCACCAGGTCAGGTGGTGCAGGTCGGTGTAGCGAGCCGGCATCGCGCAGCCCGGGTAGGCGCAGCCGCCACCGTCCATCGCGACGATCGCCTTCCGCTGGTGCGCGGTGAACAGGCGCTTCCCACGACCCTCCGCGACGGCAACGCCCGCGGTGCCCATGACCAGCCGGGTGATCTCGTCGTCGCACAGGACGCGCGCCATCTCGGAGGCGGGCCAGACGTTGCCGTCCTCGTCGGTCACGGCGGGCACGCCACGAAGGCGGGACACGACGTCGGCGGCCGAGCCCGCGCCGACGGCGCTCCGGCGGCCACCACCGCTCGGATCGCCGGTGACGTCCATGACGTCGGGGCCGCCATCGCCGGCGCTGGCGCAGGACCCAGTCGCGCCCGCTGGAGACTCCGCCTCGGCCGGGGAGGCCGCGCCGACGCCCGCGGCTCGCAGCGCCGCCCACGTCTGCTCGCGGATGACCAGGGTCACCTGCGGGGGCACGAGCGCCCCGGGAGTCGTGGTTGTGTCGGCGAGGACTCGCTGGCTCATGGCGGTCAGTGCGTCCGCCTGGCGCTGGTCGTGGTGACGGTCGTCGTCGGCAGCGGGTGTGGGGTTGAGCGCGTCGACGGCACGCTGGAACAGGTTCCCCGCGACCGAGTCCAGCCGGCCGTTGACGACGGTTCCGCCGGGGGTGTGCTGGAGGCGGAGGAAGCGGTTGGCGCGCTGTTCGTCGTGCGACCGTTGCCGCGAGGCGGGGTCGACCGCAGCGCCCATCCTGGCGAGCGCCTTGCCGAAGTGCCCGGCGTCGAGCTTGCCGGCCAGGCGGACCACCTCCTCTTGGCCCAGGGGAGTGGCCAGTCGCTCGGCCAGCAGGGGAGACGCGGCGGTTGCCCTGGTCAGTTGCTGAAGGTGTCCCGGCGTCACGGGTCCGTCGATCAGTCCGCGCTCGACGACCGGCATCGTGGCGAGCGCCGCCGCCTGCCCGACCTGCGCGAATCCGGCACCGCGCCCCTGGCGGGACGTCCGCCCGACCCACTCGGCGAAGTCCTTGTCACCGTGCACGCCCCAGGTGCCGTCGTCCTGCTCGGCGGTCAGCACTCGCGACCGCGCGGCCGTCAGTACCCCGCTGACCCGATCGAGCGCCGAGAGCGCCGCCCGACGACCGCCGGCTCCCCACTGGGCGGCCCCCGATGCCGCGGCAAGCAGCGCCCGTGCGGCGGCCTCCAGCGCGGTGACCGGCGCGGGCGCCGAGGCGCGCCGCGGATCGTCGGACACCGGCGCACCCCCCATGACTGTTGTCGAACGCGTGTTCGAAGCCTATCGGAGGCAAGTGTCGAGAGCAAGCCCAGGAAGGCGCTGACCTGCGGATTCACCCGATCGTGGCGGACAGCCCAGCGTCCGCCCTCAACCGCCCACAGCCCGGGAGGACGCCCAGAGCAGCCCGCGGCAAGGACCGCCCCCGCGTCGGGCCCGCGTCACGCCTCGACCGCAGTCGCACGCACCCGCGGCAAGCGCCGGTCGACGAGTCCCAGCCCGGCCGCCAGCGCGAGGACAGCACCGCGACGACGCCAGTGGACACCAGTGCGCGGCCGTAGCCGATGGTCGTGACGTCCAGGAACGGGTACGGGTACCAGTGGACCGCCGCGCCCCGGGCGAACGTGTACGCGATCCAGACCATCGGGTAGGCGACGGCCCACCAAACGGTTCGCGCGTCGATCCGAGGCCGCGGCCCGACGAGCAGCCAGACGACGACGGCGCCGACCGGGCTGATCGTGTGGAGCAGCAGGTTGGCGAGCGCGCCGGACGGCGTCAGCTCCCGCAGCCCGCTGAGCGCCGTGTGGTAGACGACGCCCGTCACCGCGATGCACAGCAGCGCGTCCAGCCGCAGCACCCGGAACACGCGGCCGTCGCGGTCGGGATTCCACGCGAGCAGCGCCGAGGCGACCGCGACGAGGGTATTCGACTGGACGGTGAAGAAGCTGAACAACCGCACGATCCGCTCGGCCTGGCTGGGCGCGGCCCCCGGCCCGTCGACGATGGCGGTGACGAGTTCGACGAGCACGCCCGCCGTCGCGGAGAGGGCGACGAGCGCGTGCAGCACCCGCGCGGCCGGCTTCACGGCATCCGCCCCGCGGCCGGCGTCACGGCAGCACCCGCGCGGCCGGCCTCACGGCATCGCCCGCGCAGCCGGCCTCACGGCATCCGCCCCACCCAGGCCATGGCCTGGCGCAGCAGCAGCCCGCGGCCGCCGGACATCTCCACCTGCACCGTGTCGGAGCAGGCGTCCTCGGGGGTGAGCCACGCCAGGTCGAGGGCGTCCTGCTGCGGGCGGCAGTCGCCGGCGACGGGCACCACGTACGCGAGCGACACGGCGTGCTGCCGAGGGTCGTGGTACGGCGTCACGCCCGGCGTCGGCAGGTACTCGGCGACCGTGAACGGCTGCGGCGTCGAGGGGATCTGCGGCAGCGCCATCGGGCCCAGGTCCTTCTCGATGTGGCGCAGCAGCGCGTCGCGCACGCGCTCGTGGAACATCACCCGGCCCGACACCAGGTCGCGCGAGATCATCCCGTCGCCCGTCACGCGGAGCAGCAGGCCGACCGCGATGACGTCGCCGCTGTCGTCGACCCGCACCGGAACGGCGTCGACATAGAGGATCGGCATCACGGCCCGGAGTCGCGCGAACTCGACCGGGGGCAGCCAGCCGGCGGGTCGCTCGGGCTCGTCGGGCTCACGCGGGAACTCGGCGGTGTCGGTCACCGTGCTGTTCTACCGTGCCTTCAACCCGGCGGCACGGGGGCGCGCGCGAGGGGCGCCGGAATACCCGGGAGCGTTTTCGTGCTGAGAGGGCGAGGTTCCACGACGAGGAGAGACACAGTATGGCGACCACAATCCTGACCGGCGAGACGATCGGCGACACCGTCAAGGACAACGAGATCGTCCTCGTCGACTTCTGGGCCACCTGGTGCCCCCCGTGCCGGATGTTCGGCCCCATCTTCGAGGCCTCGTCCGAGGAGAACTCCGACATCGTCTACGGCAAGGTCGACACCGACGCCGAGCAGGAGCTCGCCGCCGAGCTGCAGATCACGTCGATCCCCACGCTGATGGCGTTCCGCGACGGGATCCTGGTCTACAACCAGCCGGGCGCGCTGCCGGCGCCGGCGCTCAAGCAGGTGATCGAGGCAGTGCGCGGCCTCGACATGGACGAGGTCCGCGAGCAGATCGCGCAGCGCCAGGGCGCCAACGCCTGACCTCGGCCGGCTGGCCCTTCTTCAGTCGGCCTGACCCTTCAACCAACGCTTGACCCTTCATCCACGAAGGCCCGGTCACCAGGGGGCGACCGGGCCTTCGTCGTCCCCAGGCCCGACGAAGCCGCGGCCGAGATGAGCACTTCCACGCCAGATGCGCACTCGCAAGTGCTCACTTCGCGTGGAAGTGCACATCTCGCGAGCCGCGGGGCGGGGGCGGGGGGCGCGGGCGCTGGCAGGCGGAAGGGGGGCGGCGCAATCAGCCCAGGTTGGCGACGATCTCCCGGTACCGCGCCGTCGCCAGCTCGCTGGGCTCGCCCCTACGGCAGAAGGCGAACCCCGCCAGTCGCGGGTTCGGGCGTTCGACGACGACCTGGCCGTCCACGGTCCTGGACTCGAGCGCGGCATACGCGTCGAGGAACCGGGGGTCGCGGCGGGCGGCCTCGTAGAACGACAGCACGTAGACGTAGAAGAAGAGGTTGTAGGCACCGAACGGGTACGCCACCTGGCCGAACAGGGTGCCGATCCCGTAGTGGCACGGGCCGAGCGGCGCGCGGGTCTGCCAGTGGCGGAGCAGGAGGTCCACCGCCGAGTCGAGTTCGCCACCGGCGCTCGTCGGGCCGCGGAACCGGAACGCGTCGAGGGCGCTGAGCGTGGGGCCCGGGTTCGACGACTCCGTCTCCGGACCGTGGCCGTAGCTGAACTTCGCGCAGCGCCAGCCGCCGTCGCGGTGGCGTGCGGCGAGCAGGTGGTCGAAGGTGCGCCCGAGCCGCTCGTCGTCGGCGTATCCGAGGCGCGACAGCGTGCGGGCCGCGTTGATCGTCTGGCACGGGTAGATCGCCCCCGGAGCCAGGCGGAACCGGCCGTCGTCGCGCCAGGCGTGCCAGACGAGGTCCGCGGTCTCCCGGAGCACGGGCTCGTCGGGCGCGACGCCGAGCTCGACGAGGAGGTTGGCGCAGTCCAGCGTCGTGAACGGCGAGCCCTTGATCAGCCGGCCGTCCGGGGTGGCCCAGTGGTCGGCGCCGTTGTCGTGGCGGCGGGCGAGGATCGCGTCGACGTCGCCCTGGTAGCGCGGCGGTACCGGCATGCCCGGGGAGCGTACGCGCGCCGAGAGGAGCCGGGGCGTTGGTGGGACGCGGGGGAGACGACGACCTCCGGCCGGGGCGCGACGAGACGGAGGCCTGAGGCCGGGACGCGGGGAGGACGAAAGTCTCCGGCCGCGGCGCGACGAGACAAAGGCCTCCGGCCGGGGCGCGACGAGACGAAGGCCTCCGGCCGGGAGACGGTGACCCGCTCCGCGACCGGAGGCCTTCGATGACCTCCGACGAACCGCTAGGAGATCTTGCGCCGGTACGCGTTCATCGCGAAGACGTAGGCGACGACGAGGATGCCGACGCACCAGCCGAGGGCCACCCAGATGTCGTTGCCGACGGGCTGCCCGTCGTACAGGTTGCGGATGGCGTCGACGATGGACGTCACCGGCTGGTTCTCGGCGAACCAGCGCACCGGCCCCGGCATGGAAGCGGTCGGCACGAACGCCGAGCTGATGAACGGCAGGAAGATCAGCGGGTAGGAGAACGCGGTGGCGCCGTCCATGGACTTGGCGGTCAGGCCGGGGATCACGGCGATCCAGGTCAGGGCCAGGGTGAACAGGACGAGGATCCCCACCACGGCGAGCCACGCCGCCAGGCCGGCGCTCGAGCGGAAGCCCATGAGCAGGGCCACGCCGATGACGACCGCCAGCGAGATCAGGTTCGCGACCATCGAGGTCAGCACGTGTGCCCACAGCACGGCGGACCGCGCGATCGGCATGGACTGGAAGCGTTCGAAGATGCCGCCCTGCATGTCGCCGAACAGCCGGAACGCGGTGTACGAGATGCCCGAGGCGATGGTGATGAGCAGGATCCCGGGCAGCAGGTAGGTGACGTACGAGTCGGACCCGGTCTCGATGGCGCCGCCGAACACGTACACGAACAGCAGCAGCAGGGCGATCGGCGTGACCGCCGTGGTGATGATCGTGTCCATGCTGCGGGTGATGTGACGCAAGGACCGGCCGAGCAGCACGCCGGAGTCGCTGAAGAAGTGCGTGGTCATCGTCGTTCCTTACTTGTCCGTGCCGCGGGTGCGGGCTGCGCTGGAGGTGTCGCCCGAGCGGGACGAGCCGCCCGAGCGGGCCGAGCCGCCCGAGCCCGCCGAGCCGCCCGAGCCGGCCGCGCCATCCGGCTCGGCCGTCGCGCCCTCGCCGACGATCGCGAAGAAGACGTCCTCCAGGCTCGGCTGCTTCTCGACGTACTCGACCTTGGCCGGGGGCAGGAGCTGCTTGAGCTGCGCGAGGGTGCCGTTCACGATGATCCGGCCCTCGTGGAGGATCGCGATCTGGTCGGCGAGCTGCTCGGCCTCGTCGAGGTACTGCGTGGTGAGCAGCACCGTGGTGCCCCGGCCGGCAAGCTCCTTGACGGCCTGCCACACCTCGATGCGCGCCTGGGGGTCCAGCCCGGTGGTGGGCTCGTCGAGGAAGATCACCGACGGGTTGCCGATGAGGCTCATCGCGATGTCGAGGCGGCGGCGCATGCCGCCGGAGTAGGTCGAGACCCTCCGGTCGGCGGCGTCGGCGAGGGCGAAGCGCGTGAGCAGGCCGTCCGCGACGGCCGCCGAGTCCGTGAGGTGGCGGAGCCTGGCGACGAGCACCAGGTTCTCCCGACCGGTGAGGATCTCGTCGACCGCGGCGAACTGCCCGGTCAGGCTGATGGACTCGCGCACGTTGGCGGCCTGGGTGGCCACGTCGAAGCCGTTGACGCCGACCGTGCCGGCGTCCGCCTTCAGCAGCGTGGCCAGGATGCGCACGATGGTCGTCTTGCCCGCCCCGTTGGAGCCGAGGAGGGCGAAGATGCTGCCGCGCGCCACGTCGAAGTCGACGCCTCGCAGCACCTTCAGGTCCTTGTAGGCCTTCTGCAGGCCCCGCACGTGGATCGCCGTGCCCTGCTGTGTCGCTGTGGTCGTCATGGGACGTTCCCTTCGTCGTGCCCGGGAGGTCTCCCTCACGGGCGGCGGATGATGATGTCGCCGTAGCCGGTGCTGGCACGGACCTCGGCGGTGGCCTCGTCGTCGACCGGGCCCTCGGTCGCGGTGAGCTGATTGCGGACGGTGCCGTGCTCGGACGCCACGTCCAGCCAGGCGGCGACCCCCTCGTGCACGCCCACCTCGATCGAGCCGTAGGACGTGGTGAGCGCGACGCTGCCGGACTCGACGTTCGCGACCCGGATCCCGGCGTGCGCGGACTTGGCGGTGACGGTGCCGCGGACGCGGCCCACCTCGATCTCCGCGTTCGCCCCGGTGACGTTGAGCACCCCGGTGACCGACCCGACGGACGTAGTCCCGTTGGCCGCCCGGATGGTGCCCTCGGCCGTGATCTCGCCGATCCGCACGGAACCGGCGCTCGCCTTGACGTTCGCGGGCCCGGTGACGCGCCCGACGGCGACGTTCCCGGCCGAGACGCGCAGGTCGACGCGGTCGGCCTCGTCGAGCCGGGCGTCGCCGCCGTTGAGGGTGAGGTCGACGGCGCCGAGCCGGCCCTCCGCGAACAGCGAT
>CAZBIO010000011.1:0-10691 GCA_964491965.1 uncultured Cellulomonas sp. | reverse complement strand
GCGCGCGCCGCACGCTCGCCCGGGGTGACCGCGCATGCGGGCCGGCGCCCGCCGGTCGAACCGAAGACCGTCAGAGCGGGCATGGAGTCCTCCTTGCGGCGGTCGGTGCTAGCCGGTGACGATCGCCAGGCCGGTGGCCGCGGCCGCCTGCTCGAGGCTTCCGGCATTGGTGACGTGGGCGAAGCCCGCCTGGGACATCTGCGAGGCGGCGACGCCCGCGCGGTTGCCGGAGCGGCAGTACAGGACGTAGTTGGCGTCAGGGTCGAGTTCGCCGATGCGCGAGCCGAAGTCGGCCGCCTCGACGTCGATGTTCAGCGCGCCGTCGAGGTGGCCGGAGGAGAACTCGTCGGGCGTACGGACGTCAATGACGACGGCGTCGCTGGTCGGCTGCGTGCCACTGTCACCCCCCGAACAGGCCGTGAGTCCGGCGACTCCGCCGATCGCAACGGCGACCGCCAGCAGTGTCCTGGCAACAGCGCGACGCATCGAAGCTCCTCCCACCCCTGCACGATTGGTGTCGAGGACACCCTATCCGATACCCCCATGGGTATCTGCCACGGCGGCGCGGCCAGCCGCGCGTTGGGTGATCCGAGTCACGGCGCAAAGACTCCCGCGAGCCTCTCGAGCAGCTGCGTCCATCCGGGCTCGAGCCCGGCGAGGGCCGCCACCGCCTCCGGACGCGTTCCCGTGACGTCGATCCGCAGCTCCAGCGCGGATGTCGCCCCCGCGGCGAACGTGACGGTGTGCACGGCACGAAACAGCGGTTCGCCGGCCTCGTCCAGCGGTGCGAGCTCGAACACGAGGCGATGGGTCGGCTCTGCCTCGACGACGGCCCCTTGGGAGCGGTAGGTCGCGCCGCCGGGCTCGGCCAGGACGACGCGGATCGGGGCGCCGGCGACCGGCGCGACGTCGAACTCCGCGACCTCGAAGTGCCGCGGAGCCCACCATCGGGCGGCGACTGCCGGGTCGGTCCAGGCGCGCCAGAGCGCGTCGACGGGTGCCGCGAACCTTCTGCGGAACGACAGCGCCCGACTCCCGGCGGGGCGGGCACCTTCCGCGGCGATCGCCCGCTCGTAGGACTCCAGCACCTCATCGTCCGGGTCTGCTTGCGCCCATTCACCGAGCCGTCTGGAGAGATCCGCGAAGGCGGCTCGGTCGAGGCGCGCGACACGTCGGCGTCCCAGCTGGTGCACGCGGATCAGCCCCGCGGCCGCGAGGGCCTGAAGGTGCTTGGTCGTCTGCGGCTGCAGCGCGCCGATGGCCTCGGCGACGCCGCCCACCGTGCGGGGGCTCTCCGCGAGCACCGCCAGGATCCGGAACCGCGTGGGCTCCCCCATCGCGGCGAAGGCGCGCTGAGGATCGAGGAGCTCGGTCCCGCCCGCCTCGGTCACTCGGCGTCGACGAGCGCGACGAGGTTGTCGAGCTCGTTCGCGCGTCCGGCGAGCAGGCGCTGCGTCCAGACGTCGTCGTGCAGCGGCTCCACCCGCATGACCACTCGGGTGCCGTCCTGCGTCGGATGCAGCTCGATCTCGGTGAGCTGCTCGTAGACCTCGTGGTCGGGCACAAAGTCGATGACCGACGCGTACGCCAGGCGCGACGGCTCCTCGACCACCGTGAACCGCTTGCGGGACTCGGTCGACAGCGGCATGCCGTTCTGCTCCATGAATGCCACCTGCTCCGGCGCGACGGCCGTCATCGTGTAGACGAGCCCACCGCCGGGACGCAGGTCGAGTGACGTCACGTCGGTGCGGAAGCCATCGGGTGCCCACCACCGCGAGATCCCTTCCGGCGTGGTCCAGAGCTCCCAGACCCTGGCGGGGGAGGCGGCGACGTTTCGTTCGATGATCTCGTTCATGACGCCATGTTGCATTCGTCTAGACGAATATGTCAAGACCTGCGCGCCCGGCGCTCCGACGTCTCCTACGGGACGGTGTCCCGCACCGTTTGACCCCTCACGGTCCGTCCGGGTGGGCGAGGTCGTAGGCGCGCGAGAGCTTCTCGGGGACGACCATGCGCCACGCGTCGACGACGAGCTCGCGGGCAGAAACCCATCACGCGCTCGTCGGGCGAAAAGGCCACGTAGACCAGCTGCTTGACGCGGAACTTGAGCCTGCCGCGCACGTACACCCGGGTCGAGCGTTCCAGCTCGGGCGCCGAGGTGCAGAACGTCGTCGATCACCGCCACGGTCGGGACCCTTCGCCCAGGTGAAGTCGGAGGCAGTGCTCAGCGGCGCGGCGGACCCGCGGGCTTGCGGGCGGAGCGGCGCGCGGCGCGTAGCAGGCCGAGGATCGCCACGACGGCGCCGATCCCGCCGACGAACATCCCGGCGAACAGCGCGACGGACATCGCGTCGAAAGCTCCGACCATGCGGTCGAGGCCGATCATCGAGCCGGCGAGGAAGCCGCCGAGCGGGGCGAGGAGCGCCACCACGCCACCGAGCACGATCATCCGGATGGCGCGCGCCAGCCCGGCGTCCGGCTGGACGGGCGTCTCGGGCGTGGGTCGGTCGACTGGTTGCGTGGTCATCGCGTCGCGCTCCCGTTCTGCTGGCTGTCCGCCACGCCGACGCGCGGCATGCCGAACCGCTCGAGGAAGGCGGACAGGACGTCGACGGGGATCGGGAACACGACCGTCGAATTCTGGTCGGCGCCGAGCTCGAGCAGCGTCTGCAGGTACCGCAGCTGCAGTGCGCCGGGCGAACGGCTCATCGTCTCGGCGGCCTTGGTGAGGTCCTCGGCCGACTCGAGCTCGCCGTGCGAGTTGATCACCTTGGCGCGGCGCTCCCGCTCGGCCTCAGCCTCCCGGGCCATCGCGCGCTGCATCGCCTCGGGGATCTCGACGTCCTTGATCTCCACCACGTCGACCTGGACGCCCCAGGGGTCGGTCTGCGCGGCGAGCGTGCTCGCCAGGTCCTCGTTCAGGTCCGACCGGTGCGCCAGCAGCGTGTCCAGGTCGACTCGGCCGACGACCGAACGCAGTGTGGTCTGCGCGATCTGGGACGTGGCCACCGCGTGGTTCTCGACCGCCATCACCGACTTCACCGGGTCGGTGACCCGGAAGAGGACGACGGCGTTCACCCGTGCGGGCACGTTGTCCTTCGTGATCACGTCCTGGGGCGGGATCGTCAGTGTCACCACCCGCAGGTCGACCCGGACCATCGAGTCCACGCCCGGCACCACCAGGCGGACCCCGGGCTGCAGCAACGGCCGCAGGTGTCCCAGGCGGAAGGCGACGCCCCGCTGGTACTCCCCCAGGACCTTCAGCGATGCCAGTGCGAGCACCGCGCCCAGCACCACGACGACGACGACGAGCAGCTGCCACCAGGTCACGCTCGGCCTCCCGCCGTCCGCCGGTCGCTGGCATAGGAGGCGCGGCGCCGGGCCGCCATCGCCTGTGCCTTCGCGGCCTCGGCCACGGACTCGTCGAGCCCGAGGACCTTCACTCCCTGCTTGAGCACGCTGTCGGGGAACCGTGCGGGGGTGTGGCGCAGGTGCGACAACAACGGCCAGCTCCCGACGACGACCACGACGACGGTGGTGCCGAGCGCCACGAGCTCCATGGCCGACCGGTGCCCGAGCATGCTCAGGAGCGGCCACAGCACCCCGACGGCGGCCACCGTGCAGGCGATCCCCCGGTGGAACCGTTCCGCCTCGGAGGCGGGCCACGGGTCCACGTGCCGGGTGACCTCCCGGCCGTGGTTGCTGGTGGTGCAGCTCGCCTTAACGGGACAGGAGTTGCACACCGCCGGGCTGGCCCGATAGCGCATGACCCGGTTGCCGGGGTCGAACGACTGCGGCCACAGCCACTGGTCCTCGGGGCACACCCAGGCGTCGTGCTCCGGGTGGTACGTGAACCCGCCCATCCGCCACCGGCCCCTACTCAACGACGCCCGGCGCGCGATCCGGTCGAGTCCGTGCGCGGCGGCGAGGAGGAACACGCCGTAGGCGGCGGCGATCCAGACGTCGACCGAGACGCCGGCCATCACGAGCCGCCTTCTCCCGCGGCACCGGACCCGCCCGACGACCCTTCGCCGCGCCGCTGCGACGCGTACCGCGTCGCTGCGGCCACGGCCTCGTGCTCGTCGGCCAGGCGCGTCGCGGTGGCCTGCTCCTCCTCGACGAACAGCGCCTCGATCGGGACTTCGAGCGTGGTGGACGGGATCCGGTGCCGGATGCCGAGCCACGTGATCCACAGGAACGGGAGCGTCCCGCCGATGATGATGATCAGGTCGCCGGGCATCCGCAACCACTCCAGGAGTGCATTCCCGGGCGTCGTGATGAAGGCGAGGGAACGGGCCTGGAAGTACCCGTCGCTGACCGAGTGCCACAGTTGGATGACGCCGAGCGGCAGCAGCGTCGCGAACACCATCCACGCGAGGCCGATGTTCAGGGCCCAGAAGGTGAGTCCGGCGAGCCGGTCGGACCATTTCTCCTTCGGGATGATGTACCGCAATGCGAACAGTGCGAGGCCCACGGCCATCATCCCGTACACGCCCATCATCGCGGCGTGTCCGTGATTCGCGGTGAGCGCGGTGCCGATCTGGTAATAGGACACGATCGGCAGGTTGATGAGGAACCCGAAGACGCCCGCGCCGACGAAGTTCCAGAAGCCGACGGCGACCAGGAACATCACGGCCCACCGGTGCGGGAAGGGGCCCGACGAGCGTGACTCCTGCCGTGACCCGAGCTGCAGGAACGTCCAGGCCTCGATGGTCAGGAACGTCAGCGGGATGACCTCCATCGCGGAGAAGAACGCACCCAGGGCCGTGTGCTCGACGGGCGTTCCCGAGAAGTACAGGTGGTGCATCGTGCCGATCACGCCGCCGGCGGAGTACAGGATGATGTCGAGGAAGATGATCCCGAGGGCGATCTGCCGGCGGACCACCCCGAGCATCACGAAGATGTACGCCACCATTACCGTGGTGAACAGCTCCAGGAAGTCCTCGACCCACAGGTGGACCACCCAGAATCGCCAGAAGTCGGCGACGGTGACCTGGGTTTCCGTGCCGGCCAGCATTCCGACGGCGTAGAAGGCCGGGATCGCGATTCCCGCGTAGAAGAACATCCACGGCATGTTCGAGGGGTGTTCGGTGCGCAGCCGCGCACGGATGGTGCGGAAGACGATGAACAACCACAGCAGCAGCCCGACGGTCAGCAACGCCTGCCAGACGCGTGGCAGGTCCAGGTACTCCCACTGCTGGTCGAACAGCGGCGAGCCCTTGGCCCACTCGACGCCGAAGATGCTCAGCGCCGTGCCGGTCAACGCCCCGACCAGCACCAGCGCGACCGCGCCGAGCAGGATGTACGCGAGCAGCCCCTGTTTCTTCGGCTCCCGGCCCGAGATGAACGGCGCGAGGAAGATGCCCGCGGCCAGAAGGCCCGCCACCACCCAGAACAGCGAAAGCTGCAGGTGCCAGGTGCGGGCGAGGTTGTAGGGCAGGATCTGCGCGAGGTCGAAGCCGAAGAAGCTGGAGAGGTCGGCGCGGTAGTGCTCGACCGCGCCGCCCAGCAGGGTCTGGACGACGAAGAGCAGCGCGACGACGAAGAAGAACCAGGCCGTGGCGCGCTGGGCGGGCGTGATCTGGACCTCGCCGGGCTGCTTGAACACCAGGGACGGTGTCTCGACGGCGTGCCACCCGATCCGCTGGCTCCAGCGTCCGTAGACGGCGAACAGGATGCCCGCGCCGACCAGCAGCGCCGTCAGCGACAGGGCGCTCCAGACCACAAGGTCGGCCGTCGGGCCGTTGTCCACCAGCCGCTCCGGCGGCCAGTTGTTCGTGTACGAGTAGTTGTGCCCAGGGCGCTCCGCGGCGGCGGCCCACGCGGTCCAGGAGATGAACGCGGTCAGGGCGTGGATGTCCGCCGGGTCGGTGATCGCGTTCGGGATGAGCCCGTTCTTGGAGCTGTCCGCGCCGAAGAAGCCGGCGTAGTAGGCCTTCATCTCCGCGAATGCATCCGCCTGCTCGCCGGTGAACGTCAGGGTGCGTGTGCCTTCGTCGTACCGGTTGGTCCGCATGACGTCGACGAGGTCGGCGTGCGGGTCCGCGGAGCCCCCGGCACGCAGTGCGTCCTCCGCGATGGTGGCGGAGCGGTGGAGGTAGTCGGCGGTGTAGTCGGGGCCGAGGTAGCCCCCGTGCCCGAGGATCGAGCCGTACTCCTGCAGCCCGCGCCGCAGGAAGATCTGCTGGCCGGTGGTGATGTCGTCGGCCGTGTAGACGACGGTGCCGTCCTCGGTGACGACCTCCTGGGGTATCGGCATGGAGTCGGTGTAGGTGCGGTACGCCAGCAGCCCCATCACGAGGAAGCCGAACACCATCACCAGGGCGACGCCTTGCCACCACCCCCTCGACGCCATCGTCGGGATGCGTCCTTGGCCCAGGGGGACCTCGACGCCGGCGCTGGTCTTCCCCCTGGATCCAAGGTTTGCCACGAGAACTCCTTGATCGTCGTGCGGTCGACCGGACTGCTGTCACGACACTCATGGACGGTTCTCTTCGAGAGGGTAAGGCAGGCCTAACGGACGCGCAGGTTGGGCTCCGTCTGCGACGGCTCACGGCGCGATCGACCGGCCTGCGGGCCGCAGTGAGCACCCGCGTCACACCGTCAAGCGGGCAGCCCGGCTCACGTCCCGCGCCGACCGGCGACAGGTCAGCGGCGTCGGAAGTAGCGAAAGAGATGGCGCTCGCGGGTGCTCGCTGTCGCCACGAGCGTGGCGAGGAGCGCCGACAGGGCGGCGAGGGCCGTGGTGCGTGCGGCCGGGTAGAAGGCGCTCCAGGGCGGGTCGGGGTTGGCGTGGACAGCGGCCCACCATGCGACCGGCGCGATCAACGCGCTGGCGGTGAGCAACCAGCCGAGTGCCTCGACGCCGGTCTGGATCAGCAGGGAGGTCCGGTCGACGCCGGCGTGCAACGCGGAGGCCAGCTCGAGCCTGCGAGTGCGGATCAGTGTGACGGCGAGCCCGGCCGCCGCGGCTGCCGCGGCCGCCGTCAGGGGCCAGGTGGGCAGAGCGCTCAGCCGGCGGGGGGCGTCGAAACGGGCCCCGAGGGTGGTGTTGAGCTGCAGGACCTGCGGGGCGCTCGTCTGGCCGTCGGCGTCCCGGGTGGTAGTCACGGGCAGGGTGAGCAGCTGGCGCGCCTGCTCGGACTCGGGCCACAGCTCGACCCCTCCTGGCTGCTGGCCGGCGGCGCCGATCTCAAGGCCGTCATGGAGCGCATGGGCCACTCTCAGATCCAGACCTGCGTCTGGCTGATCGAGGCGATGTCGACGAAGTCGCGCCACCGTGTGTTGGCACGGCCGCGGTCGATCGCGGTCACGATCTTCTCCGCCAGGACCATGTGGGGCGGATAGCCGAGAACGTGCACCTCGCCGCCGAGGAGCCTGGGCACCGTGGTCTCCCGCGGTGCGGGCCAGATCGGGTCCCCGAAGTTCACGTCCACGTGGAACGCGATCTCGGCCGTCAGCAGCCGGGCGACGAGGTGTACACGGACGCCGGTGTAGTCGGCCTCGTCCCGGATGACCTCACTGCGGATCGCCCCGTCGTCGAACTCCAGCTCGTCCTCCACGTCGACTGCGAGGATCTCTCGCACCCGGTGCTCGACCTCGTCGATGTCGTTGGGGAAACCGGCAGCGGACAGGTCCACGTCACGAGTCGGGCGGCGCACCGCGAACGCGGCCAGCAGCACGCCTCCCTTGAGGACCAGATCCCGCGCGTACCGCGACGCCGCCAGCCGCACGAGGAAGCCCTCGAGCGCGTACAGCTCGAAGAACTCCGCCAGGCCACGGCCCTGGGAGCGAGCCAGGTTCCGCAGGTCGTTGTAGACGCGACCCACCCGCGTCTGCCTCGTCGGGCCCGGGCTCACAGCAGCACCTGCAGCGCCTGCCGGATCGCCGGGGCCGTCCTCGGGAACGCGTCCGCAGTGCGCAGCAACGCCGACGGCGAGTTCCCGGCACGACGAACCCACCGGCGCAACGCCTCGGTCGCCTGGTCGATCCCTTCCCGGTGCGCCAGCCGGAACGCGTCCACGATGGTCCGCTCCGCCGAGTACACCCACAGACCCAGCTCGGGATGCCGAGCCATCCGGATCCGCCCGATCTCGAACGTCTCGGCGTCGAAGCTGTGCCAGGCCACGTGCTCGAACCCGGCCGGGAACCGCGTCCCTCGCGGCAGTGCGATGTCGGTCGCGAACGCGATCTGGTCGCTCAGGCCGTGGTGCACCAAAGCGCTCGTCAGGCACATCGTCGCGTCCGGCTTGACCGCCGCCGCACCCGCCAGCGACGCCACCGCCGGATCGATATCCCCCGGGCGGATGTACACGCCCCGCCCGATGCGCTCCAGCTCGCCGGCCTGCACCATCCGGTACACCTCGTCCTTGCGCAGCCCGGCCGCGCGCGCCGACTCGATCGTCAACACAGACACCCCACCACCTCCTAACCGTCTACAGGATAGCGGCATCTGCGCACGGTTAGGAGAGCCGAGACATCCGGTGCTCGTGCGACCACAACACCCGTCCCCTCAGGGGGCGGGTGTTGTGTTGGACGCAGGCCCCCGGGCGGCTTCCGGGCCGGCGGCATCCACCGCAACTGTCACCTGCCCGTCCGTGGCCACCCACCAGAGCTCGATCCGGGCGGCTCGCAAGGAGCCGACGGTCTCGGCGAACAGCTGGCGGTAGCGCGGGAAGTCCGGGAGGGCGATGACGCTGCGGACTTCCGGCTGCTTGGTGCGCAGTCGCATGGCGGCGAGCACGGCCTGGGCGTACCAGTGGCCAGCCTGCGTCGACGGCTGGGTCCGCTTGACCTGACCAGCGCGTGCGGCATCGGCGTAGGTACGGCTGGGGTAGCCCTTGACCTCGACGCCGACCCGCTCGTTGCCGCGGGCGGCCTCGACGTCGATGCCATGCTCCTTGGTCGCGGTGTCGGCGACACGCGCGATCCTCCAGCCCGCGCCCGCCAACCACGTCACGACCGCGGCCTGCACGTTGGCCTCGGTGTGCCACGCCTCGTCGAGAGTCCGGCGCGGGGCCAGGGGTTCGCCGTCCTGGTCGAACTGCTCGTCTTCGTCGTGCGGCGCGAAGGGGTCGGTGCGGTGCACGATCTGGCCATGCACCTGGTAGCCGAGCGCGGCCAAGTGCCGACGGGCGGTCTGCGAGGTGAAGTCTTCACCGGGCAGCCCCGTGGCGCGCCCGAACGCCTGACGCACCGGGTACCAGGTGCCGTTGACGCGCACCGCGTGCTTGCGGATCGGCTCGGGAGCGACGCCAGCGAGCCGGGAGTCGACCTGATCGCGCGTCAACGTCGTCCGTGATCCGTTCAGCGTGAACTCGATACGCGTGCGCGAGCCGCCACGCACGGCGTCGTCGGGGGCGGGCATGCGTGGACAGTACCGAGCCCCGCCGACGCCTACGCCGTTGCCTGCTGCCCGCTGACGAACTCGACGAGGGCGTCCACCGGGATGCGATGGGACCGCCCCACATGGATCGAGCGGATCTGCCCGGCATCCAGGAGCCGGTACAGCGAGCTGCGGCCGATTCCGAGCCGGCGAGCAGCCTCGACGACCGTGAGCAGCATCCGCTCGTCGGGCACGACGTTGACGGTGACGACCTGCTCGGGCACGGCCGACCGCCTGCGCGGTTCGGGAGCCACGAGCACGAGCTGAGCGGTGGTGGACATCGCCGGACCTCCCTGATCGGAGTGGGGACGTCCACGGCGCCTTGCACCGATAGACAACCCGATAGACGACGAGGCGCCGCGACTGCGCCGACTCACCGGCCATAACGCCACCCTGTGCGAACATGTGTTCGAAGGATGGGCTTGTGCCAATGATGCCAGCCCCCGGATCCCACCGCATCCTGTGATGTCTCAGGACATCGGTGACAGTTCTGCATCAGGACATCGGTGACAGTTGATGTCTCAGGACTTCGGTGACATTCGTTGGGCGTGGCCTCGTCCGCCGCGGGGTCGTCCGGTGCCGACGTAGCGCACGCCGGGCGCGGCGCGGGTGTGGAGGATGAGGACTTCGCCGTGAAGGTCGGTGACGATGATCCGTTCGCCGTCGATGGTGATGAGCACGTCCTGGTAGGCGAGCCAGAGGCCGACGGCGTAGACGACCGAGTCCAGGCTGAAGGTGCCGTTGGAGTTCAGGGTCCTTGTGTGTGTGCCGGCGGGCAACGCCTTGGGCATCCGCGCAGGGGTGGCTCTGGGTTCGGGTGCCGGCTGTTCGGTGGTCGGGAAAGCGGGGGCCGGGCGGGGCGCGTCGGCCTTCGGTGTGGCTTCCCACGCGGTCAGTGGCGTGACGCGTCCGGGTAGGCCCTGGTGGGGACGTTCGGTGTTGTAGATCCGGTCGAACTCGTCGACCTGGTCCTGCAGTTCGGCCAGGGTCGCGGCGATGGGCTGCTTGTCGAGGTACCGGAACAGGGTTTGGTGGAAGCGCTCGTTCTTGCCCTGCGTGGTCGGCTTGTAGGGCTTGCCGGTGATGGGTTCGACGCCCATGCGCTTGAGGTGGATGACGAACTTGCCGAGGTAGCCGCGCCTGGTCGGGTTGAACGCCAGACCGTTGTCGGACAGCAGCCGCTGCGGGACCCCGTGGACGGCGACGGCCTTGTCCATCACCGCGATCGCGTCCGGCGCGGTCTCGGACCACGCGACGTGTGAGGCAACGGCGTACCGGGAGTGGTCATCGATGAGCTGGAAGATCA
>CAZBIO010000010.1:0-6497 GCA_964491965.1 uncultured Cellulomonas sp. | reverse complement strand
GATACGGGTGAGCGCTCTGCCGATGTCGGCGGGGCCGAGGACCAGGGCCTCCGGGCCGGGGGGCGTGCGCATGTCAGGACTCATTGTCCACGACTCCTTCCCCGCCTCTCGGGACGGGCCTTAAAGGTGTCTGTCGGGTGGAGAGCCTACCGGGATTCGGGGAGTGGTCTGGTTCGATGTCTCGCGACACGGTCGGTTGCCACGTCGGGGGACAAATGCAGATCAAGGCGGCGGGTCGTCCCGCCGATGCATCGTCGTGACAACACTGCTCGGTCTCGCGCAGGTGCTCGTCGTCCTGGCGGTGTTCTGGGTGCCGGGGTTCGTGGTGCTCTGGGCGGCGGGACTTCGCGGATGGCTACGCCTTGCGGCGGTCGCCCCGGCGGCGACCATCGGAGTCTTCTTCGCCTGCTCGCTCGTGGCCGCGGGAGTCGACGTCCGCTGGAACCTGGCGACCGCCCTTGCTTGTGCGGCCGTCGTCGCCGCCATCGCGTACGGCCTCCGTCGGGTCCTGATTCCGCGCGGCCGACAGGAGGAGGGAGTACCGCTCCGGGCCGCCCTGAGTTCCAATCGGACGCTCTCTGCCGTCATCGGTGCGGCGGTGCTGACGCAACTCGTCCCCGTGTGGAGCCCGATCCTCCGACGCGAGCAGGTCGCCAACCTGCCGGACGTGATGTTCCACCTCAATGCGATCCAGTACATCCGCCGCGAAGGGGTGGCGGATCCGTTTTTCTTGGCGCACATGCTCGACCCCACGGGTGCCACGACCCTCTACCCCAGCGGATGGCACTCCGTGGCGGGTGTCGTCCCTGTGGTGCTCGACAACACCAGTCAGCTGGCGGCTGCGACCTTCGTCGTCATCGCTGTCGCGTGGGCGTGCGGGCTCGCCGCCCTGGCGCGTGAGGTCAACGTCACCACCCATCGCTGGGTTCCGGTGCTCGCCGCCGCGATGAGCGTCTCCGGACTGGCCTATCCCCTCGGCGTGGCGCTGGAGCCGGGCATCATCCCCAACGCGGTCGGGCTGGCAGTTGCACCTGGCGCGGCGGCCCTCATCGTCGCTGCCCTGCGGGAACGGCGCCTGTTCGCGCGTTCCCCCTACCTCGGGACACTCGTCCTCGTACTTCTCGGCGTGGGCGCCTGCCACCCAGGCGTCCTCGCCGGCCTGGCGGTGCTCGTGCTGCCGTGGCTGATCGCCGCCGCGCTCAACTGGTGGCGCAGCGTGGGCACGGCGCCACGGATCGGGTCGGCAGTGGTCGTTGTCGTCCTGCTTGCGGCGGTCGGCTACGTCGTGGCGACGGACTCCCTCGTTGCCAGGATCCGGGGACTGAGCAGCGAGCTGGCCATCCCTCTTGGCGACGCGCTCCGTGGGCTGGCGTTGGGGCAGACCGCGGAGTCCAAGACGTTTGCGCTGGTTCCGACCGTTGCCGCATTGCTCGCGATCGCTGTGCGTCTGCGTCGGCGGCTCGACCTCCGGCCCGTCGCATCGTTGGCGCTCCTCGCGGCGACGTACCTCCTCGCGGCGACGGGCGTCCGGTGGGCGCGACCGTTCACGGGGCTCTTCTACGTCGAGGGAAGACGCGTTGCACCGCTGGTCACCGTCCTGACCGTGGTGCTCGCGGCCGAAGGGCTCGCCCGAGCGAGCCGCTGGCTCGTCGACCATGTGCGCATCCCCGACCGGATGTCCGGCGTCACGGCCGCTGGCCTGGTGAGCGGACTCCTGATCGGCATCAGCGCGCTGCTACCCACGTACACCCTCGTCGTCAGCACCGATCCAGCGGTCTACAAGAACACGCTCGAGCCCCGGGTCACGGCGACCTCGATAGTCCCGTACTTCATGCGCGAGGAACTCGCGATGGTCGACCGCCTGCCGATGGAGCTTCCGACGGACGCCGTACTGCTCGGCGCACCGAGCTCCGGGGTCAGTTACGTCTACGGTCTGACGGGCATCCGGACGCTGCCCTTCGCGCGGGGACTCGCCAAGGATCTGGACGCAGCGGCCGTGCGGGTCGCCGACATTGCGACGGATCCGACCGTGTGCGAGACGCTCCGGAAGTACGGCGTCACTCACATCTACAAGGATCCGGCACTGCTCAAGGGCGCGACGTGGCCTATTCCGCGGGACCCGATTCCGGACCTCGAAGAACCGTCCTTCCGCCTCGTCGAAGCCGGCGGCACCGCGCGGGTCTACGAGATCACCGCGTGCCGCTGAAACGACAAGCTCACGCGAGCAGCGTCGGCTTCAGCTCCACGATTCGCGCCAGCAGCCCGTTGACGAACGACGGCGATTCGTCGGTGGACAGCTCCTCGGCCAGGGCCACGGCCTGCGCCACCGCCACGAGGTCCGGCACCTCGTCGTTGTAGAGGATCTCCCACGCGCCGAGGCGCAGCAGGTTCCGGTCGACGGCGGGCATGCGCGCCACCGTCCAGCCGTGCGAGTGGGTGGCCAGGACCTCGTCGATCCGTTCGAGGTGTGCCACGACGCCCTCGACGATGTCCGCGGCGTACTGCGGGACGGGTGCCTGGGTGCCGGGCTCGGCGATCCGCCGGCTCAGCACCTCCAACGGGTCGAGGCCGCGCTGCTCGGCCTCGAAGAGGACGTCGAGCGCGCGCTTTCGTGCCTTGGTGCGCGCTGCCACGTCAGTCGTTCACGCGGCCCAGGTAGCTGCCGTCGCGCGTGTCGACCTTCACCTTGGTGCCGGTCTCGAGGAACAGCGGCACCTGGATCTCGTACCCGGTCTCCAGAGTGGCGGGCTTGGTGCCGGCCGACGAGCGGTCGCCCTGGAGGCCCGGCTCGGTGTACGTCACCTCGAGGACGACAGAGGCGGGGAGCTCCACGTAGAGCGGGAGTCCCTCGTTGGTCGCGACGATCGCCAGCTGGTTCTCCAGCATGAAGTTGGCGGCGTCGCCGACGGTCTCGCCCGGCACGTGCGTCTGGTCGTAGGTGACGGTATCCATGAAGACGAAGTCACCGCCGTCCTTGTACAGGTACTGCATCTCGCGCTTGTCGATGTTCGCCGTCTCCACCTTGACGCCGGCATTGAACGTGCGGTCGACGGTCTTCCCGCTCAGGACGTTCTTCAGGGTGGTGCGGACGAACGCGGGGCCCTTGCCCGGCTTGACGTGCTGGAACTGCACGACGGTCCACAGCTGGCCGTCGATCCGGAGCACCAGGCCGTTCTTGAGGTCGTTGGTGGTCGCCACTGTTCGTCTTCCTGTCGGGTGGGTTACGAGCGCGGTCGGCAATCCTACCGTGCGGTGATCAGCGGGTGAGCAGCCAGCGCCCGAGGTAGCCGACGCCCGCGGCCCACAGGAGCGAGGCCAGGGTTCCGACGACGAACCGTTCCGATGCCGCGGGGTTCTCCTTGAGTTCTGGGAACCGGCCGAGGCCCTTGATCGCCACGATGGCGGTGACCGCCGCGGGCTCGGCGAGCAGGAGCGCGGCCGTGGTGGCCAGGCGCTCGAGGAAGCCGATCCAGGTGCCGCCGCGCAGGGCGCTGGTCGCCTCGGTCGCGTCCTTGCTCGAGTCGGGCGACCGGCGGGCGGCCTTGAGGACCAGCCGCGTGGTCACCCAGCCGCCGCCGGTCGAGACGGCGAGCGCGAGCACGACGACGAGCGCGCCGAGCCACGGGTTCACGCGCGCGACACTTCCTCAGCCCGCCGCGGCCGTCAACAGACGCGCCGCTGCGGGGCGGACCGCCGCTTCCTCTGCCCAGAGGGCCGCGCGCAGGCGCTGGCTGACGGCCTGCTGGCTGACACCCAGCCGTCGGGCGATGGCGTCCTGTCCCTCGGCACCCAGGTCGCGCGCGCGGTCGATCGCCTCCCACCCGGCCTCGCTGCGGCGCACGGCGACGGCGCCGACGAGCGTGAGGACGGCCTCCGCGTCCGCCGCGGCGACGGCGTCGACGCCACGTACGGCCAGCGGCACGGGGCGGTTGCGGCTCTTCGCCGCCTCGACGGCGGCCCGGGCGAGGACGAACGCCTCTCCCCTGGCCTCCCGGGACGACCGCGGCATCGGCTCGTCGACCGGCCCGGCGCCGATGCCGACGCTCCAGCCCCCGATGCGCTGCTGGTCCTGGCCGCGCTGGACGACCCCCCCGGCGTCGTCGAGCACCGCCTGGACCTCGTCGCCGACGGTACGTTCCGGGGCGCGCACCATCCCGGACAGACGGGGCAGCCCGGTCAAGAGCTCGGGCACCAGGTCGCCCGCGGTGCGGCTGCCCTGTTGGTCGACGGTCACGACGAACATCACACAAGTGTGACACCTTGTGCAATGACCTACAAGGCTCAGGACTGCGGGATAGCCCCCAGCGCCAGACGGTAGGAGTCGAACCCGAATCCGGCCACCGTCCCCGTTGCCACCGGGCCGACGACGGAGACGTGCCGGAACGCCTCCCGCGCCAATGGGTTCGAGATGTGCACCTCGACCAGGACCAACCCCGCGTCCGTCACCTGGGCCGCCGCGTCGTGCAGCGCGTACGAGTAGTGGGTGAACGCCGCGGGGTTGAGCACCACGTGCGTGCGCGTGTCCACGGCCTCGTGGAGCCAGCCGACCAGCTCGGCCTCGTCGTCGGTCTGCCGCACCTCGACGTCGAGCCCGAGCTCCGCTCCCCATTTCGAGCACGCCGCCGCGAGGTCGGCGAGGGTGGCGGAGCCGTAGACCTCCGGCTCGCGGACGCCGAGCCGGCCGAGGTTGGGACCGTTGAGGACGAGGACGCGGGTCACGCGCCCAGGGTAGGGGCTCCGGACGACACCTCCGCGTATGCCGCCGCGAGCAATGCCGGGTCCGGCCCCTCGAGGCGCGTCGGCTTGCCCAGCCCCTCCAGCACGACGAACCGCAGCAGCGACCCGCGTGTCTTCTTGTCCCGCTGCATCGCCGCGAGGAGCTGCTCCCAGCGGTCGCCCCGGTACGTCAGTGGCAGCCCGAGCGAGCCGAGGACGGCGCGGTGCCGCTCGACGACCTCGTCGGGCAGCCGTCCGGCGAGACGGGCCAGCTCGGCCGCGTAGACCATGCCGACGGACACGGCCGCGCCGTGCCGCCACCGGTACCGCTCCACCTGTTCCACCGCGTGAGCGAAGGTATGCCCGTAGTTGAGGAACTCGCGCGGGCCGGCCTCGCGCAGGTCCTCGGTCACCACCCGGGCCTTCCAGGCGATCGCCCGGGTCACGAGTTCCAGCAGCACGTCGGACGACGAGGCGGCGACGGGGTCGCTCAGCAGCGCGACATTCGGCTCGATCAGGTCGAGGATGCCCGGGTCCTCGACGAACCCGGCCTTCACCACCTCGGCGAGACCGGCGACGAACTCCCACTTGGGCAGAGATTCGAGTGCCGCGAGGTCGCACACGACGCCCACGGGCGAGTGGAAGGCGCCGACCAGGTTCTTGCCCTCGGCCGTGTTGATCCCGGTCTTGCCGCCCACGGCGGCGTCGACCATCGCCAGGAGCGTCGTCGGCACCTGGACCACGCGCACGCCGCGCAGCCAGGTCGCCGCGACGAACCCGGCCAGGTCGGTCGTCGCACCGCCGCCGAGCCCCACCACGGCATCCGAGCGCGTGAAGCCGGCCTGACCCAGCACCCCCCAGCAGAAGGCCGCGACTTGTGCGGTCTTGGCCTCCTCCGCGTCGGGCACCTCCGCCCCGAACGCCTCGTAGCCGTGAGCGCGCAGGTCCTCGAGGACGGCATCGGCGGATGCGGCCAGCGCCGCCGGGTGGACGACGAGCACGCGCCGCACTCCGTCACCCAGCAGGCCGGGGATCGCGCCCAGCAGGTGGTGCCCGACGACGACGTCGTACTCACGCTCGCCACCGACGTGGATGGTGCGTGTCTCACTCATGGGCGCCCTCCAGCGCTGCGGCGATCCGTTGCGCGACATCGCCGGGACGGATGCCATCGGTGAGGACGGTGATCGTCGCGACGGACTCGTAGACCGGCCGCCGCTCGGCCATCAGCTGCTGCCAGCGGGCCCGGGGGTTGCCGAGGAGCAGGGGCCGGGACTGGTTGAAGCCGACCCGTGGCGCGGCGTGCGCAAGCGTGACGTCGAGGAAGACGACCGTGCCACCGGCGGCCCGGTAGCTGGCGAGGGCCTCTTGGGTCGTGGGATCGAGGACCGCTCCCCCGCCGAGCGCGAGGACACCCTCGTGCTCGACGAGCGCCAGCGCCACCGCGGCCCGCTCCAGCTCCCGGAACGCCGGCTCACCGTCGTCGACGAAGATGTCGGAGACCGGCTTGCCCGCCGTCGCCTCGACGTCGGCGTCGGTGTCGCGCACCGCGAGGTCCCAGTGCTCTGCCAGGGCGCGCGCGACGGTCGTCTTGCCGGAGCCGGGCGGGCCGACGAGGACGACGCGGGGCCGGTGGGCGATCGTCTCGCCGCTCACCGCAGAAGATCCGGGATCGCCGCCTCGTAGGCGGCCAGGTTGCGGCGCACTTCGGCGAGGGAGTCGCCGCCCGTCTTCTCCAGGAGCGCATCCGCGAGCACCAGCGCCACCATCGCCTCGGCGACCAC
>CAZBIO010000009.1:0-4459 GCA_964491965.1 uncultured Cellulomonas sp. | reverse complement strand
GCGCGCAGCAGCTCGAGCAGCAGATCCCACGCGACGTCGTCGAGCTTGTGGCTTTCGAAACGGCTCCTCAGACGTCGCAACTGTTCGATGGTGTCCAGAATGGCAAGGCTGTCGCCCTCCGGCTGCGCCCGGCGCGCCCGTGTCGGACCGCTGTCGCGGGTGGCACCCGGTGTCTCGCCCGGCGCTGCGGAGGCGGCTGCGGCCACTTCCGCGTCCGCCGCCTCTTCTGCTTCCAACTCTTTGGAATAAGCAAGCGTCCGCAACCTTCCTGCCAGCTCTTCGGCCTGGCGCAGCAGCTGCTCTACCTGGGGCGGGCGAGCATTCTGCTCCAGACGATCCCGACGGGCTTGCGACATCGCGCGCTGGACGGCCTCGATGAGCTCCGGGGGCCGGATCGGTTTCACCAGAAAGTCGCGCACCCCGAGGCGCAGCGCATCCACGGCCCGCTCCAGCGTGGGTTTCGCGGTGAGCAGCAGCACTCGAGGTGGCACGCGGCCGAGATTCATCGCGTTCAGCCGATCGACAAACTGCAGCCCGGTGAGCCCGGGCATCAGTATGTCGCTGAGCACCACCGCAATCTGCGGCCGCGCCATCACGAGTGCCAACGCTTCGTTCGGATCGGTCTTCGCCGTGCACACAAAACCTGCACCGGAAAGAATGCCGTCCAGGATACTGAGCATCGTGGGATCGTCGTCGAGCAACAAGACTTCTTCGTTCAAGCGAACCTGCTCCTCTCCCCGTCTGGCAGTGGAAAACCGAGTATCTCATACCGCCCTGGATGCAATTAATCCTGTTCCTGCTGCCTACGCAGTTGCCTCAATTTCGAACTGCTTCGTGACCGACACGCTCCTCTACACGTCGCGCCGCTGCGGCCCGCGGCTCCGGCCGAGCCAGACAATCTGACGCTCACCGGCCGGATGCTGGACAAACTCGCGCCCCGCCTTCATGGGCGACTCCGCCCGGCTGAAGCAGAGCCTTCACAATCTCGGCTCGAACGCGCCCATTGGACCCACACCCACAAGTCGGGTAAAGCTCAGAGCACTGCACGATTGACGTGATCGATACGAGCGAAGGCATTTCTTGCGGACAAGCCTGACTCCATTTTCGAGCCGCCGTGCAGGTGGAGTCGAACAAGCGCCGCCGGAGCGGCGGTACGGGACTCGGCGGAACCGGTGGTGCGCAACCCGCGCGTTACAGTTGCCCGAGTGCTTCCCCACCGATGCGCTCCAAGCACGTCACGCATCGAACCCAGGCCGGTACGTCAGCGTGGACTTCCAACTTCTCACGCCCACTTCCCGACGAGAATCAAAACTGGCAACTTATTGCCACCCACAGCCTGGGCTGGTCGTCGCGGCTATCCGACTGTGGCGCACCACCCCGGCTTCTCCAGGCAACAGCGGCTTCCAGCGCGAGACGTCCGCCGGCGTAGCGCACCCCAGCCCGGTACCGGCGATGGAGCGGGTGTTGAGGGTGTGACCCGCTCGCCGGCACCCATGAGCACATTGCCGCGAGGCGCTTCGATGGAACCGGTGTTTTCGATGCGCGCGGCGATGAGCGCCGCCGTCCCGCCGGCGCCGACGTTCACGCGGCCTTCGTTACGAACCGCGGCGTCGGAGTCACCCGAGAAGCGGTAGCGCCCGGCCAGGAAGTCTTCGTTGGAAATGTTCCGCGTGGATGCCACCAGCCCCCCGACATCCACCTGCGCCGTCGGCGTGAACAGCACGCCGTTGGGGTTGATCAGAAAGACCTGTCCGTTGGCGGAAAGCTGCCCCTGAATCCCCGAGACGTCGGAACCCAGCACGCGGTTGAGCGCCACGCTGGATGACGAGGGCTGGACGAAGTCGACCGCATTCCGCGGGCCGATGCCGAAGCTCTGCCAGTCGGCGACCAGTCTCTCGCTGGTCTGCGTCACGGTCATCGTCGTGCCGTTGCTTGCGATGGCGCCCGAACCGGCGACGATGCGGCCGCCTTCAGGCAGGTCGGCACCCAAAGCGAGCAAGGCGAGCGCGGAGAGCAGCACGGCAGAGCAGGTGCGCTTGCCGCGGGCTCGGGCGATTTCGGCGACGGCGATGAAGGACTGGTGCAGGTCGCTCAGATGAGGCGATAGCAGTGGTTGGGACTCGCGCGTTTCATGGCGGATTTCGGCTGTTATCCGGCGCGCGAAAATAGCCAAGGCGATCCGGCGAAGATTTCCAAAGATTTCAGGTCGGGCCGCTCCCGGAGCGGGAGCGAGAGCGGTGGGCTCAGTCGATCGTCAGCGGGAAAGCGAGCCGGCAGCCCGTCTACCACGCGAGCTCGTGTCGTTGACGCGTGCCCGCTTCTTCACGTCCAACCTCTCTCCCGGGGGGCTGGGACCTGAACCGAAGCGCTACTCAAAAGCGCGGTGACATCCTACCTGCAGCGCGCAGCGCTGTTTGGCAAAGATCCGCGCGGCGGAGCGATGGCGCTCCTCTTCGCCCGAGAGGGCAGGACTTGAATAAGGCCCGGAAATGAAAAGGCCCGACGAAACCGCCGGGCCTCTTCACATTCTCTCGTGCGCTCAGAAGCGCTTGGTCACCGTCAGCGCCCACTCACGCGGCCGGCCCGGCTGGTCAGTCGACAGGCCCGCCGTACCGATCGACTGATCCACGTTCGTCAGCACGTAGTACTTGTCGAAGAGGTTCGTAACTTCGGCCGCGATCTCCAGATCTCGCGCATCATTGCGGAAGATCAGCCGCGCGTTGGCCAGAGTGTAGGACTCGATCAGGTTCGACGGCGCATTGGTGGCGTTCGAGTACATGTCACCCTGGTAGCTCACGTCCACGCGCGGGGTCAGCGAAAGGTCGCCTCCAAGCGAGATCTCGTACTGCATACCGAGGCTCGCCTTCCACTCAGGCGTGTACGGCGTGCGGTCATCGAGCTGAGGACCCGAGGGCCTGCCCGGCCCGCCTGCTGCCGGATCGATGTTCTGATACTCGAAATGAAGCCAGCTCACGGAGGCATCCATGCTGAAACCGTCAATCGGACGCAGCATGGTTTCAACCTCCACTCCTTCCACCTTCGCATCACCCGCATTCGTGACCAGAGCGCAAGGCCCCGGTCCGCCGAATTGCGGACACGTCGAGAGCGTGAGCTGGATGTCGTCATACTTGCTGTAGAACGCGGCCACGTTCAGGCGCATTCTGCGGTCGAACAGATCGGACTTGAGGCCCAGCTCCCACGAGTCCAGCGTTTCCGGACCGAACGGCCGCACCTGCGCCGCGTTGAAGGGCCGCGGGCTGATGCCGCCTCCCTTGAACCCGGTCGAGAACTGCAGGTAGGCATTCACCTGGTCGGTGAAGGCGTACTGCACGTTCGCGCGGTAGTCGACCCGACCGCCGTCGTAATTGCCTGTCAGGCCGTGAAGCGCCGGATTTTGGACGTCTCCGGAAGGTGTGAAGCGCGTAAATGTATAGTCCTTGTGCTCGTCCGTGTAGCGCACGCCGCCAGTCAGCGTGAGTGCGTCGGTGAGGAGCCAGGAGACGTGTGCGAACACGGCGTGGGTGTCGGCGTTGACAGGATCCCACTGCTGGAACACCGCGAGCGGCGAGTAGCGCAGATCCTGGTAGGAACCGGCGACTGACTTCTGATCCATGTAGAAGCCGCCGATCGTGTACTGCACGGTGCCCTCGCCCACCGAGCCGCTCAAACGCAGCTCCTGGCTGAAGGAGTGGAAGCTCACGTCGCTGCGCCCGAAGCTGTGCGCGAGGGGCGAGAGGTCGTTGTCGGTGCTGAACCGGGTTTCGTACTCGCGATAAGCACTGATCGACGTGAGCCGCAGTGTGTCGGTCAGCTTCCATTCGATGTTGCCCGAGAAGCCGAAGCCGTCGAACGTCGTGCGGCCGTCAGACAGCGATGTCGGTCGCGCGCCATCCGCGTACGAAATATAAGTGGCGTAGTTGCAATAGCGGCCGCACAGCCAGGTGCTGTCGAATGGAAACGTTCCCGCGAACGGGTTGATATCGTTGGTCCCCGTGTAGTTCGCAATGCGCAGCACCTGCCCGGCAGCGGCGCGGTTTTCGTTGGTGAAATCGCCCGCGATGTTGATGTCGAGCCTGTCAGACGGTCTGTAGCGAAGCTGCGCGCGCACGGCCTGGTAGTTCACGTCGCCCTCTTTGCCGAGCACGCAGCCGTCACCCCTCGCCAGAATCTGTGGAATGCCGCTGTCCGGATGCAGACAGCCGTAGTCATAGCGAGTGATATAGCCGTCCTGACGCTTCGCGACGCCAGCGACGCGCAATGCCAGCTGATCAGTGAGCCCCAGATCCACGCTGCCGCGCAGGTCAGTGCGATCGCGGCTGCCGAATGTGCCGGAGATCTGCCCCGTGTTGCTCCCTTCCGGCTTCTTTGAATAGAGTTTGACGGCGCCGCCGATCGAGTTGCGGCCGGCGAGCGTTCCCTGCGGACCGCGCAGGATCTCCACGCGATCCAGATCCAGCAG
>CAZBIO010000008.1:0-7007 GCA_964491965.1 uncultured Cellulomonas sp. | reverse complement strand
TCGATCGACGTGGTCTACAACGCGCTGCCGCCGTCGGGGCACGCGCCGTGGACCATCGCGGCGCTCGAGGCCGGCAAGCACGTCCTGTGCGAGAAGCCGTCGGCGATGAACGCGGCGGAGGCGGCCACGATGGTCGCGGCCGCTCGCCGGACCGGCAGGCGACTGATCGAGGCGTTCCACGACCGGTACCACCCGCTCACCGCCCATTGGCTGGCGGTGCGCGACTCCGGTGACCTCGGGGACATCCAATCCGTCGACGCGTGGTTCGACGCCTCGATCCCGTACGACCCGGCCTCCATCCGCCACGACCCGGCGGTGGGCGGCGGCGCGCTGATGGACCTCGGCTGCTACCCGGTGCACTGGGTGCGCACGTTCACGGGGGAGGAGCCGGACGTGATCTCGGCCACCGTGGTGCACAACCCCCTCGGCGCCGACCAGACCACTGAGGCGTTCCTCAAGTTCCCGTCCGGGATCACGGGCCGCGTCCAGTGCAGCATGGACCCGGGGCCGGTGTCGGCCCGCCTCGTGGTCACGGGCTCGCGCGGCGAACTCGTCGTCGACAACCCGTGCCTGCCGCACAACGGCCACAGCGTGACCCTGACGGTGGACGGGGTGATGCGGCGCACGACGATCGGCGCTCGGGAGACGTACGACTACCAGCTCGACGCGCTGAAGAGCGCGGTCCTCGACGGTGCGGCCGTGCCCACCGAGGGCGCGGACCTCGTCTCGAACATGGCGCTGATCGACGCGATCTACGCCGCGGCGGCACCTGGCTCGGAGAGCTGATCCCGGTCGGCGCGACCGGCCGCGATCCGCGAGACCAGCACGAACCTGCCGGCAGGGGTCAGCCGGGCATCAGCGTGAGACACGTCAACAACCGTCGTGGTCAGTACGACTACACCCGGAAGATCCGCTCGACGTTCCCGCCGAGCAGCGCCGCCTGCTCGCCGGGAGTCAGCTCGGCGATGGACTCCCGGAACGCGGCGACCACGTCGGTGTACGACGAGTACAGCCGCTCGATGGGCCAGTTGGAGCCGAAGAAGCAGCGGTCGGTGCCGAAGGCCTCGACGCACGCCAGCACCCACGGCCGCCGGCTCGCGACAGTCCACGACGGGTCGAGCATGCCGAGCGACGAGATCTTCACCACGACGTTCGGCTCGGCTGCGAGGCCGGTGAGCATGCCGCGCCAGGCGGCGAAGATCTCCGGCGAGCGATCATCGGGCATTCCGGCCTGGTCGAGGCAGAAGGTGACGTCGGGGTTGCCGCGCACGAGGTCGCGGGCGAGCTCCCAGTGCCGCCAGCCCACGGTGTGGCAGAAGACGAGCCCACGCCCGGCGAGCCGGGCGTAGCCGCGCCGGAACCCGTCGTCACCGAGGATCGAGGGGTCGCGCATGTCGCGGAAGCCGCGCACCGCGGGGAACTCGAGGTGCCGGTCCAGCTGCGCCGCCGCGTCGGCCGCGGCGAGATCGCACGTCGCGACGATGCCGTTGGGCCACCCGGACTCGTCGGACAACCGTTGGAGCCATGCCGTCTCGGCGACGGGATCGGGGCCGTCGGCGGCCGACGCGTGGACCACCTTGGTGACGCCCGCCAGGCGACTCTCCCCGCGGAACGCCTCCGGCCCGTACCGCGCGACACGGACCGGGGTGAGGTCACCGTGGGGGAACGGCCGATCGAGCCAGTCCCACCGCGGTTCGGACAGTGACCGGTCCCAGAAGTGGACGTGAGTCTCGACGACTGGGACCGGCCCCGTTCCGATCACGCGTGAGGCTTGATGTTGAGGTTCACCCCGAGCGTGTCCTCGGTGTCGATGATGGTCCAGCTGCCGCCGGGGTACATGCCGACGGTGCGGACCGGGTAGCCCTTCTCCTCGAGCTCGCCGACGATGGCGTCGCGCGCCTCGCCCACCTGGAAGCCCAGGTGGTGGACCCCCGGGCCGTGCTTCTCGAGGAACTCGCGGAACGTCGACGGGTTGTGGTCCGGCTGGTGCAGCTCGATGATGAAGCCCCGGTCGGCGGCGTCGATCACGGCGAGCTTGAGGCCGTAGTTGGCCACCTCGCCGCGGTAGAGCTCGTTGGGGTTGGGCGCCGCCTCGGTGACGCGGACCTCCGGGCGTGGGGCGTCGAACAGCTCGCACCAGTGGTCGATCGCCGCCTCGATGTCCTCGACGATGATCGCGACCTGGATGAAGCCGTTGAACGGCACTGGGTTCTTCACGTCAGTTCTCCTGTTGTGCTGGTTGGCATGCGAGGGGCAGCCAGTCATCGATTTCCGGCGAAGCCTAGTGCGCTGGTGTCAGGGACGTTGTGCCGCAGACGTGCACCGTGACCCCGAGCGCGTCGAACATCGCGGCCTTCGCGACGAGCGCGCGGTCGGCCCCGTCCGCGTCGGGCGCATACACCACCTGGAGGTGGTTGGCGGGGTGGCGCGCCATGAACTGGTCGCGCGTGATGCCGTGGAACACGGCGTGCATCACGGGCCACTCGGGGTTGGTCGCGTTCTTGCGCCGCTGCGACTCTTCGTCGGGCAGCCGGACCGCGGTGGCACGGCCGATGTCCGCGTGGAGCGCTCCCTCGGCGATGTAGACGCGGGACCAGACGATCTCGCCGGGCTTGGACACGCCGTTGATCGTCGAGCCGCCCGCGGGGAAGAACACCGGGCCCTGCCGCCAGCCCTCGGCGTCGGCGTAGCCGTGCTCGAGGTGCGACGCGGGCACGGAGCCGGAGATCTCGAAGAGCCAGACGAACTGCCCGTCGTACTCCTCGCCCCACCGCACGTCGTGGAGGGTGGTCGCCGGGTCGAAGCCCATCGCCGTCCAGACACGGTTGGTCACCAGCGCATCGACCGCGACGCCCTCGTCGGCCTCGTTGAAGTGGGGCAGCGGCCGGCCCTCGCGCAGGACGCGGGAGCCGTCACGGCTGAGCACCGGCGGGCGGTCGACGTTGTTGAGCAGCCCCTCCGGGAGGTCGGAGGCGGGACAGATGTCCTTGAGGCCCTGCTGGTACTGGATCCCGATGACGTCCAGGCCGAATTCGTCGGCGATGCGCAGCGCCGCGATGTACATCTTGTGCTGCCACAGCAGTTGCGACTCGGTCAGTTCCGTCGCCTCGTCGGTGCCGAGCCGGAACGTCATGCCCGCGTCGACCAGCCAGTCCTGCACGGCCTGGGCCTCGTCGTCCTTGACGCGCTGCATCTCGGCCCAGAGGGCGCTCTGTGACAGCCGCTCCTTGTAGACGCCGATCGGATTCAGCAGTTCGTCGTCGAAGATCGCGTTGTACATACCCATGCAGCCCTCGTCGAACACGCCGACGATCGCCTTCTCGCGCAGCAGCTGTGCGGCCAGCGCGGTGCCGAGGTCGTGCTCCGGGGACGAGGGGAGCGGTGGCAGGGGGTGCACGTGGGACGTGTCGTGCTCGATCCGGCCGGTCTCCAGCCACGTCCGCACGCAGGTGCGGAACCAGTCGTCGGTGCCGTCGACGGTCCAGACGGTCGAGTAGGCGCGCCCCATCTTCTTCAGTCCGGCGTTGAGGCCCAGGAGCCCGACGAGCCCGGGCCAGTCACCGACGAAGTTGGCGGCCGTCAGGATGGGGCCGCGGTGCGTGCGCAGGCCCGCGAGCACATGGTGGCTGTACTGCCACACCGCCTCGGCGACGACGAGCGGCGCCTCCGGCGGGATGGTGCGGAACACGTCGAGGCCCATGCGCTGGCTGCTGATGAAGCCGTGGCCCGTGACGGGGTCGACGTCGTTGGCGCGCACCACCGTCCAGCCGCAGGCGGTGATCGCGTCGGTGAGGAAGCGCTCAAGCTGGACCTGGGTGGGCCAGCCGGCGACGTTGGCCGACTCCCGCAGGTCGCCGCTGGCGACGAGGTAGACGGTCCGTGGCGGGGCGACGAGGGGTGCAGGAGTCTCGGGAATTCGGTAAGCAGGCGCAGTCATCAGGTGTCCTCGGGCGTGCCGGTCGGTCGTCCGCACCGATGCGGGCGGCCCGCGTTCATGATGTCAGAAATCGATTACACCGACAAGGGGTCGTGGGCGTCGAGCACCACGTGACGTGGCGGTTCCGCGAGGCCAGCGGTGCGTTCCAGGAGCAGCTCGGCGGCGCGCGTGCCCATGCGGCGGGGGTGCAGGGGCACCAGCGTGAGGTCCGCCGGCATGCCGGTCGAGAAGGGCAGGTCGCCGATCATCCCCACCTTGGGGTGCGGCCGGTCCGTCAGGGCCGCCAGGGCGCGGAGCGCTCCCACGCCGACGAGGTTGTTGGTGGCGAGCAGCGCGTCGGGCAGCGTCTCGCGGTGGAGGATCTCCGTGGCGGCGCGGAACCCGCCCTCCACGCGGAAGTCGGCGTGGAGGAGAAGATCGGGGTCCACCTCGATGCCCGCGGCCTCGAGTGCCCGGCGCCAGCCCGTGGCGCGGTCGACCGCGGTGGTGGTCTCGGCCGGCCCGGTGATGCACGCGATGCGGCGGCAGCCGGTGTCGAGCAAGGCCTGGGTTGCCATGCGTCCCAGCTCGAGGTTGTCGAACGTCACCTGGTCCACCGGGGCGTCGACGCGCCGGTCCAGGACGACGACGGGGCGACCCTGCGCCAGGAACGCGTCGAGTCTCGGCTCGCTGGTCGCCGGCGCGAGCACCACGCCGAGCATGTTCTCGTCGCGCGCGATCTGGAGGTACCGCTGCTCCTTGGCGGGATTGTCGTCCGTGTTGCAGAGGACCACCGAGAGGTCGGAGCGGGAGGCGACGTCCTCGACGCCGCGGGCGACCGACGTGAAGAACGGGTTCTCGATGTCAGGGAGCACCAGGGCGATGACGTCCGAGTGGCCGCGGCGCAGCGTGCGGGCGGTGCGGTCGGGGGTGTAGCCGAGCTCGTCGACCGCCCGGCGGACCTTTTCCGCCAGGTCCTCGCGCACGGGCATGCCGTTGACCACGCGCGACACCGTCGCGGTGGACACTCCCGCGAGGCGTGCGACATCGATGATGCGTGCCATGGACCCCTCCCCCCGCCAGCGACAGTGCTGGTGGGGCCCCACTGTAGGGGAGAAAACGGTTACGACGGAGAAGGTCGCAGGGTGAGGAGCCGTGCAGGGTTCCCGACGAGCACACGGTCGGTCAGCTCGTCGCCGACCCGCCGCCGCAGCCGCGGGACGAACCTCGTCTGGACGTAGTCGAGGCCGGGCATCCCGCCGTAGGCGCGGTAGCGGCTGCGGCGCGCGACGTCCCCGCCGAGCACCACGCGGGTGCTGTCGCCCTCGGCGAGGACCCGCTCGAGGCAGTCGAGGATCGCCGAGTCGGGGGCCTCGCGGTGACGGGCCGGGCCGTCGTAGCCCAGGTACGCGCCGGCGAGCGTCAGCTCGGCATGCAAGCCGGGGTCGAGGTTGCGGTCGGCGTGGGCGAGCACCACGCGATCGGCGCGCAGGCCGCTCGCCTCGAGGGCGGCGAGGACCTCCCACGCCGCCGACCCGTGCTCCAGGTGCACCATCACCGGGACCCCGGTCATCGATGCCACCTGGGCGTCGGCGGCGAGGACCCGCCGCTCGAACGGGCTGATGCGCCAGTACCCGACGCCCGCCTTGACCATGCCGGCACGGACCGGGTCACCGGCGGGGGTGCGCGCGACGGGGCCGCGGTCGGCCTCGTCGTACGCGGGGAGGCCGTCGACGACATCGCGCTCGAACCGGGTGGCGAGGTCGCCCTCGTCGAGCCCCGTCAGCCAGTGGCCGGGCGCGTAGTGCTCGTCGCGGTGCGCGCCGGTGGTGTGGACCACAGTGAGGCCGGTGGCGGCGCTGATGCGCGCGACCGCCTCGGGGTCGCGGCCCAGGCCGGTGGGCGTGGCTTCGACCATGGCGCGCGTGCCGGCAGCGCGCAGGCTGACCGCCTCTTCTCGGCTGGCGGCTTCGTCGTCCAGCTCGTCGCCCGCGAGGAGGGGAGAGACCTGGAACAGGTGCTCGTGGTAGTTGCAGACGCCCAGGTCAGCGGCGGGGATGTCGCCGAGCACCGTCCGGACCAGGTCGGGCATCGGACTCCTCCTCGTCTCCTCGTCGGCGGGCTCGTCGTGCAGCTGTCGTGTGCGGCTCGTCGGGTGGGTCGTCGTGTAGGAAGGCTACCGGGGTGGTGGATGCGGGCTGGCGGACCGGGGGGCCGAGGACGTGGTGGCCTTGGCTTTCATGCCGGAGGCGGGGCTGGCGCGGGCCTGAGGCGGGCCGGCGCCCGCCGGGCAATTTGGCCCTCGTCCCAGCGTGACGTAACCTATCGGGGCCGACGCGGGGTGGAGCAGCTCGGTAGCTCGCTGGGCTCATAACCCAGAGGTCGCAGGTTCAAATCCTGCCCCCGCTACTCATGTAGCAGCAGGTCAGAGGCCCTTTCGCTCGGATGAGCGGGAGGGCCTCCGCCGTTCATGTACGCACCATGGACGCAGACTTCACCCGCGGACGGCGTGGGATGCGGTGGGATCTGTCATGTCTCAAGACATCGGTGACAGTTCTGTCTCGGGACATCGGTGACACTTCTGGTGGGCTTGGTGGTGACACTTCGGCGCGGATCCTTCGGGAGTGGCTGCCGCTGAACCCGTAGATCCTCGTGTCCGTCTCGCGATCGCGCAGTGGCCGGATGATGCGCCGCGCGGGGCGGTGACGACGTTCTGCGCATCGTCGGGGATCTCGAGGAAGACGTTCTACGAGCTGCGCAAACGAGCCCTGGCGGACGGTCCGGCGGCGGTCCTTGAGCCGCGCTCTCGGCGACCGAGGTCGAGCCCGTCGACGGTTGCTGACGAGGTCAAGGACCAGGCGTTGGCAGTGCGGGCCGCGTTGGACTCGTCCGGGCTGGACCACGGGCCGATCAGCGTGCACGACAAGATGAGGGCGATGGGCCTGCACGTGGTCCCGTCCGTTGCCTCGCTCGCGCGGGTCTTCCGGCAGGCCGGCGTCGCGCGCCTGGAGCCGCGCAAGAAGCCTCGTGCGGCCTTTCGCCGGTTCGTCTACCCGGCCCCGAACGCGTGCTGGCAGATCGATGCGACCGA
>CAZBIO010000007.1:0-3358 GCA_964491965.1 uncultured Cellulomonas sp. | reverse complement strand
CGCCGTGACCCTTCGCGTCCCACCCCGCCACACGTGTGACTGGTGGGACTGGAGTGACGTCACGCCCCGCCCCATAGGCCTCAGGAGTCACACGTGTGGCGGGGTAGGACGGAGAATGACCCGCGTGATCATCGCCCCCGCCGACATCGAGGTGCTCACCGAGCAGCTCGGCCGCCCGCCGCGCGGCGTCGTCGGCGTCGCGGCGCGCTGCGTCTGCGGGCGCCCCACCGTGGTGACGACCGCCCCCCGGCTCGACGACGGCACGCCGTTCCCGACCGTCTACTACCTGACCTGCCCACCCGCGGTCGCCGCGGTGAGCGCCCTCGAGGCGACCGGGATCATGAAGCGGCTCACCGCGCGGCTCGCCGAGGACGACGAGCTGCGCGCCGGCCACGAGCGCGCCCACCGCGCCTACCTCGCCGACCGCGAGGCGCTGGGCCACGTCCCGGAGATCGAGGGGATCTCGGCGGGCGGCATGCCGGGCCGCGTCAAGTGCCTGCACGTGCTCGTCGCGCACGCGCTCGCGGCGGGCCCGGGGGTCAACCCCGTGGGCGACGAGACGCTCGCGATGATCGCCGACGACTGGCGCCCCGACCGCTGCCGCTGTTGAGGCTCCGGGCGCCACGGCCTCTCCGCCGCGCCCCGCGGCACGCACGGTCGCGAGCGAGTGCCCGACGAGCCGCGGGGCTGCCGCCGGCCGTGGTGGGCCGTCCGGAGGGCCCCGGCGGGGATGGCACGATGTCGCGGTGACGCGCGTGGCAGCCATCGACTGCGGGACCAACACCATCCGGCTCCTGGTCGCCGACGCCGACGGCGGCGAGCTCCACGAGGTCACGCGTGAGGCGGTCATCACGCGGCTGGGCCAGGGCGTGGACCGCACGGGCGAGCTGGCGCCGCAGGCCCTGGCGCGCACGCTCGAGCAGACGGCCCGCTACGCGGCGAGGTGCGAGGAGCTGGCCGTCGAGGCCGTGCGGTTCGTCGCGACGTCCGCGACGCGCGACGCGCGCAACCGCGACGCCTTCGTCGACGGCGTGCGGGCGGCGCTCGGCGTCGACCCGGAGGTGGTCAGCGGCGACGAGGAGGCCACGCTGTCGTTCCGCGGGGCGGTCTCGGTGCTCGGCGCGCGCCATCCCGGCCCGTTCCTCGTCGTCGACCTCGGCGGCGGATCCACCGAGCTGGTGCTCGGCGAGGACGCGCCCCGCGCGGCGCGGTCGATGGACGTCGGCTCGGTGCGCCTCACCGAGCGCCACCTGCACTCCGACCCCCCGGGGCCCGACGAGGTCGCGGCCGCGCATGCCGACGTCGCGGCGGCGCTCGACGTCGCGGCGGCCACCGTCCCGCTGGGGGAGGCAGTGACGCTCGTCGGGCTCGCCGGGACCATCACGACGATCACCGCGCACGCCCTGGGCCTGGCGCGGTACGAGCGCGCGCGGGTGAACGGCGCGCAGCTGCCCGTCGAGGCGGTGCTCGCGGCGTGCGAGGACCTGCTGCACCGGACGCGCGTGCAGCGCGCCGAGCTGGGGTTCATGCAGCCGGGCCGGGTCGACGTCATCGGCGCGGGCGCCCTCGTCTGGCACGACGTCGTCGGGCGCGTGCGGGACGCCGTCACCGCTCGCGGGCGCCGGCTGGAGACCGTGGTCACCAGCGAGTACGACATCCTCGACGGCATCGCGCGCAGCGTCGTCGACCGCCTCGCGGCGCGCTGAGACGGGTTGTGCACCCGGCGCCGACGACGATCTTCCTGCCCTGATGGCAACAATGTGAAGATCGTCACAAGCCATTCATAGAAGGTAAGCCTCGGCTTACCGTGGAGGCGTGACCGAGACCATCGCCACCACTCCGCACCGCCCCCGCGTGCTGATCCTCGGCGGCGGCACGGTCGGGCTCTACGCGGCCCGGCGCCTGCTGCGCCGCGTGGGTCGCCGCGAGGCCGCCATCACGCTCGTCGACCCGCGGCCGTACATGACCTACGCGCCGTTCCTCCCCGAGACCGCCGCCGGGTCGATCGACCCGCGCAACGTCGTCGCGCCGCTGCGCCGCTCGCTCCCGGGCGTGGACGTGCTCCAGGGCAAGGTCAGCCGGATCGAGCACGCCGCCCGCCGCGTCGAGGTGACGCCCGAGCAGGGCGCGCCGTACTGGGTGGAGTACGACTTCCTCGTCGTCGGCCTCGGCTCGGTCGCCCGGACGCTGCCCATCCCCGGCCTGGCCGAGCAGGGCATCGGCTTCAAGAACGTCGAGGAGGCCATCGCCGTCCGCAACCACGTTCTCGGGCTGATCGAGCTCGCGGCTTCGACGCCCGATCCGGAGCTGCGTCGTCGCATGCTGACGTTCGTCTTCGTCGGCGGCGGCTTCGCCGGGGTCGAGGCGATCGCGGAAGTCGAGGAGGTCGCCCGCTACACCGTGCGCAAGTACGGCCAGGTGCCGGCCGACGAGCTGCGGTTCGTGCTCGTCGAGGCGACGCCGCGCATCCTCCCCGAGGTCAGCGCCGAGCTGGGCGGCTACACCCTCGACCAGCTGCGGACGCGCCACATCGAGATCCACCTGGCCACGCGGCTGGAGTCGTGCGTGGACGGGCACGTGGTGCTGTCGGACGGGGCGGAGTTCGACTCGGAGACGCTCGTGTGGACCGCGGGCGTCAAGGCGAACCCCGTGCTGCGCTCGTCGGACCTGCCGCTCGACGAGCGGGGACGAGTGATCGTCGACGCGTACCTGCGCGTGACCGACGCCGACGGGGTCGTCGTGCCCGACGCCTACGCCGCCGGTGACTGCGCGGCCGTCCCGGACCTGGCCAACCCCGGGCAGACCACCCCGCCCAACGCGCAGCACGCGCTGCGTCAGGGCCGGCACGCCGGCGAGAACGTGGCACGCGCCCTGCGGTCGGCGCCACCGACGCCGTACCGGCACGCCAACATCGGCGCCGTCGCGTCGCTGGGGATGTACAAGGGCGTGGCGCAGATGTTCGGGCGGTTCAAGGTGCGCGGCTTCCTCGCGTGGGTGCTGCATCGCACGTACCACGTGTTCGCGATGCCGACGTGGAACCGCAAGATCCGCATCATGGCCGGCTGGACCTGGTCGCTGCTGCTGCGGCGCGAGGTGGTGGCGCTCGGCACGCTCGAGGACCCGCGCGCGGAGTTCCGTGCCGCGGCCGAGCCGCAGGTGGGTGCCGGGCTGGGGGCCGGGTCGGGTGCCGGGCGGCAGGTGGGTGCCGGACCGGGTGGGAAGCCGGGTACCGCGTCGGGCGCAGCCGACACCCAGCCGGCCCGCAAGCCGCTGGATTCGCTGCGCGGTTAGCCGCCGCGTCGATAGTCCTTCGCCGGGTCGATGCGCGGAACTATCGACCCGGCGAGGACCTATCGAC
>CAZBIO010000006.1:0-8535 GCA_964491965.1 uncultured Cellulomonas sp. | reverse complement strand
ATCGTCGCGATGGTCATCACGCTCCTCGTCATGACCTCGCTTTCCTACGTCGTCGTGTCGGCCCTCAAGACCATCCAGCAGGGCAAGCAGCGCCAGACGGCCACCGCGCTCGCAACGGAGCGGGTCGAGCAACTCCGGGCCATGCCCTACGACGCCGTGACCACCGACACCGCGACGGCACCGGAGTCGGGCATCCTCTACGTCACGACGAGTGGCGGTGTGACCAAGTTCAGCCCACCCGCCACCCTGGTCCCCGGGTTGCCCTCGGGCGGCGAGTCGCTGGTGCGCAACGCGCAGTCCGGCCAGTGGGAGGACATCCCGGTCGACGGCGTCGAGTACCGCATCCACTCCTACGTCACCAAGCCCGCACCGACGCTCTCGGGCAGCCAGACCTACAACATCACCGTCATCGCGCAGTGGACGTCCAACGTGTGGCCCAGCGGCCGCATGACGGTCCAGCGGACGACGACTTTTACCCCGGGTGGCTGTCTGTCCTCGGTCACCGCCCCGTACGCCGCGCCTTGCCAGGCGTACGTGACGGCGCGCGCCGGCGACGTGCAGGCCGGACTCTCGATCGCCGCTGCGGAGGGCCCCACCGCCTCGCCATGGCTTCTCGACGACTCCGGTGTCAAGCAGCTTCAGCTGGCCTTCCCGGCGGCGGGTTCCACCTTCTACGTCGAACAGACCGCCACCGGCGCTTCGTCGGCCCTGACCACATCCTCGACGATCCTCACCGACACGGGTGTCACGACCACGGGCGGGCAGTCGGCGAAGGCCGCCGTCGACTCCGACCCGTCGTCGACACCCAACCAGACGGTCAATGTCACCTCGCCCGCGCACAACATCGGCACGGCGACGATCGACAATGGACTCGGCGCCGCCAGCCGCGGAAGGCTGATCCTGACGCAGGGCGGTAGCGACCTGGGGCACGCCCGCGCAGCAATCAGCGCGGACACAACCATCTGTCGCGGGCTCAACGACGCTGCACTGCATACCGGCTCCCCGGCACGCCCGTGCAGCTCGTCGGACATCCAGCCGGGGGGCACCGGTTCCAAGCTCGTATACCAGTCACCGCTCGGTGGTGGCGACGTCACGCTGGCCACCTTCGCACCGAACGCGCTGTCGCGCTCCATCAGCGGAGTCTTCGGCCAGGCCAACGGCACCGTGTGCAGCGGCCCGCTCGCCGCGGGCGTCACCAAGGTCGACTGCGTGCATGCCGCGGCGCAACGCAGCCTCGGCACCTCCGGGTTCCCCATCTCCTCCAACGTCGTCAACCCGGGATTCCCGACGGCGCCCGTGGCATTCGACGACAACGGCGACGGAACCCTGCCCGCGCTGTCCCCGACGGCTGCATTCGACGCGTCGGTGGGGCTGTGGCAGGTGACGGGATTGAAGGAGACCGCGCGCGCCGAAGAGGGCAGTGGAGCCCGGATCCCCGACGCGACCAGCTTCACCCGTGAGGGTTCCCTCAAGGTGTGGACGGGCACGACCGGCGACGGGTACACCAGCGTCGACCTCTCGACGTACTCAAAGCCGCCGGTCGGCGCGCAGCAGCCGTCCGACACCTGGGCGATCTTCCCCACCGAGGTCCGGTACTCGAACGAGGTGACGCTCCGCTACTCCGGCACTGTCACGGTCCAGCGTCCCAAAGTCGTCAGCAGCCCGGCGTTCACGGCCGCCCGGCAAGTCGCCATGCAGTGTGCCGTCGACCAGTGCCACACGACGATCGACTCGTCTGCTGCTGTGGTCGCCTCGGTCACTGTCGAAGTGCTGATCAATGGCGCCCATTGGACGTCGTTCTCCGTGGTCTCCGACCTCGGAGGGCTGACGGCCGACGTCACGTACAAGGCGGCCCAAGATGCGTCCTGACCCCGCGCGCCGGCTGTGGCGCTGGCACGACGACGACCGCGGCTTCACATTGACCGAGCTCATCGTCGCGATGATGGTCTTCGCCATCGCGATGGTGATGATCATGGGCGCCACCATCAGCGTGCTCCGTGTGACCAAGGATGCCGAGGGGGCGGCGTCCGCCTCGTTCAACACCCGCCAGGCTCTCGCCGTCATGGACCGTCAGGTGCGCAGCGGCAACGTGCTGTTCAGCCCGTCCGACGAGGTCGGTTACCTGTCCGTCACATGCAAACAACCGACGAGCGTGGACGGTACGCCCGTGACCTGGGCACCCGACAGCGGGCTGTGCATGCGAATCTTCACCCAGTCCAATGGGGACGAGAAGTGTGTGCAGTGGTCCATAGTGGTAAACCCGGACGCAAGCGGCACATATCGGCTCCAAATGCGCTCGTGGCGAGCGGACTGGCAGTCGACAGGCGTTGTCGGTGACTGGGGGGTGATGGCAAATGACCTCGTCCTCGATCCTGCGCACGCGCCGTTCACGCTGGTCATGGCCAAGCCCGGCGATCCGTACAGCGCGCGGCGGCTCGACATTCACCTTGTCGCCCTCAACGAAGCATCCGGCCATGACGTCACCATCGACGGATCGGTCTCCGGAAGGAACACGACCTACGGGTACTCGGGGGCGCAGTGCCTCCCGGTCCCGCCCGAATCCACCCCGTAACGGAAAGGACGCCTGACGTGAGCAGGTTTCGCGCGAGGTTCGACGCCGCGCGCCGGTCCGGTGACTCCGGCATCGCGATCGTCGCCGCGATGGCCGTGGTCATGCTCGTCGGCATCATGCTGACGGTGGTCGTCGGTATCGCCATCTCGGAGGCCACCCAGAGCGGTCGCGATCGTCAGCGCGCATCCGCGGTCTCAGTCGCCGAGGGTTCCGTCGACGTCATCACGGCACAGATCCAGTCGTCGGCACCCGCGGACCTCGAAGCTCTCTGCGGCCCTGTCACGGCTGCCACGGACGTCGGAGCCGACGATTTCGGTCTGACGACCACGATCACCTACTACGACACCGCCGGCACGGAGGTTCCGTGCGCCTCAGTCGCGACCACACAGGTGGCGCAGGCGAGGATCGTCACCCGCGCGAAGGCCGACACCCTCAATGGCACCACCCAGGCCAAGCGCGCGGTCGAGACTCTGGTCGAGTTGTCGCCGACGTTCGCCGCGGGTCTGGACAAAGCGTTGTTCTCTCAGGCGGACATGACGATCTCGAACAACGCGGTGTTGACCAGCGCCTCCGGCAAGCCGGACGCCGACATCTACACCAACGAGGACTTCTACTGCCGCAACAACCAGGAGTTCCACGGCTCGATCCACGCGCAGGGATCGATCAACCTCGATGCCCAGTGCACGGTCTTTGTCGACGCCTGGGCCCAGGGTCAGGTGAAGGCGACCAACCAGTCGGCCTCGATCGGCGGTCGTGCACTCTCGTCCGCGAGCAGCATCAGCCTCGGCAAGACGCCGGTCGGGCAACAGGCACGCGCCAAGCTGACCGTGACGGGCGACATCTGCGCCACCGCCGGCAAGTGCTTCTCGAACCAGACCGTTGACCCACCGCCGGAGCTGGACTTCCCACACTTCGTGTGGGACGCGACAGCGGAGGCGGCCTGGGCGGCAGCCGGCTACACCAACGTCGTCACGCTCCCGACGGCCGAGTATCCCTGTGGGGGCTGGAGCAAGCCCGACGGGTACAACGGCAAGGGAGACAGCGCGGCCGTCTGGATGGCCAAGAACGGACCCACCCTCCCCGCGGACACCGTCCTGCTGGTCAATTGCCCCGAGTCGAAGGTGTTGCTGCAGGGCATCGATGTCGTCATCAGCAAGAACCTCGCGGTGATCTCGCAGGCCGGCATCACGATGAGTGGGAACACGATGATCAAGTCCGCGCCGGGCACCGGAACCGCAGCCGACCCGAACCTGCTCTACCTGATCCAGCCGTACAGCGCCGACCTGTGGGGCACCTACTCCTGCTCGGGTGACGGCATCTCGCTCGACAACCAGGTGACGGTGGACAAGACGGTCAACACGCTCATCTATTCGCCGTGCCCCGTCCGCAAGGCGAACAAGTCGGAGATCGTCGGGCAGGTGTACTCCGGTTCGACGATGTCGATCGACAACCAGCTCGACATGTCCTACGTGCCGATGCCCGTGCCGGGCGGCCTTACGGGCGCGGGTAGTTCGACCATCGAGTCGTACTCAGTGGACGTCCTCTACAAGCGCGAGGCGCTCTGATACCTCCCGTGGATCTCCTCCTCAACGGTGGCGGCCGGGCGTTCGTCGTCCCGGTCGTCGCCATTCTTGGGCTCCTGCTCGGTTCCTTCCTCAACGTCGTCGTGTGGCGCGTCCCGCGCGGTGAGTCGATCGTCTCGCCTCCGAGTGCGTGCCCCACCTGTGGGCATGCGATCAGGCCACGGGACAACGTGCCCGTCGTCTCGTGGCTCAATCTCCGCGGCAGGTGCCGCGACTGCGGCGCGCACATCTCGGTGCGATACCCGCTGGTCGAGGCGGGTACCGGCATCGCCTTTGCACTCGCCGCCGTGGTGACCGGCCTCTCCTGGGTGCTGCCGGCGCTCCTCTACCTCGTCGCGATCGGCATCGCCCTCGCGCTGATCGACCTCGACGTCCACCGCCTGCCCGACCGGATCGTCCTGCCGTCCTACGGCGTCGCCGCGCTGCTGCTCGCAGTCGCCTCGTGGAACCCTGGCGGCGCTCCGGACTGGGGTGCGCTGGGCCGGGCGGGAATCGGCACCGTCGGCTTGTTCGCTGCCTACTTCGTCATGGTGCTGGTGTATCCCGCGGGCATGGGCTTCGGGGACGTCAAGCTGGCGGGCGTTCTCGGGATGTACCTCGGATGGTTCGGTTGGAGTTCGCTCCTCGTCGGCTTCTTCGCGGCGTTCCTCCTCGGTGGCATCTACTCGATCGTCCTGATCGTGACGCGTCGGGCGGGACGCAAGAGCGGCGTCCCGTTCGGGCCATGGATGATCGCCGGGACACTCGTCGGGATCACGGCCGGAGAGGCAGTCGGCTCGTGGTACGCCGGGCTGCTCTGACCCGCCCGCCCAAGTTCTCAAGTCGGCACTTTCGGACACCGATAGTCGAGGCGGGACGTCGCACCAGGAGAAGGGGACGGGCGTGGCAGGTACACGCGTCATCGGGCTCGATATCGGGTCGTCGGCCGTGAGGGCCGCGGAGCTCGAGTTCGGCAGCGGGGCCCGTTCCGGCAAGTCGGCACCCGGCCTGGTGCGGCTCGGTGAGGTTCCGCTGCCGCTCGGTGCCGTCCGCGACGGCGAGGTGGTCCAGCCGGACGTCGTCTCGCGAGCGCTGCGTCAGCTGTGGTCGCAGACGAAGTTCGACTCCAAGGACGTCGTCATCGGCGTCGGCAACCAGCGCGTCCTGGTCCGTGACCTGGACCTGCCCTGGCTCCCGATCGCGCAGCTCAAGGCCTCCCTGCCGTTCCAGGTCGGCGAGATGCTGCCGATGTCGGTCGATGAGGCCCTGCTCGACTACTACCCGACGGGCGAGGTCGACTCGGCGCAGGGCCGGATGCTGCGCGGCATGCTGGTCGCCGCCCAGCGCGACACGGTCACGTCCAACGTCCTGGCGGTCGAGGCGGCCGGCCTCAAGCCGGTGATGGTCGACCTCAACGGTTTCGCGCTCCTGCGGGCCCTCGCCCGCGGAGAGTTCTCGCAGGCCACCGCCGCATTCGTCGACATCGGCGCCACGATCACGACGGTGGTGATCGCGCAGGCCGGCGTGCCGCGCCTCGTGCGCTCGCTCCCGAGCGGGGGTCAGCACATCACCGCCGCCGTCGCGACCGCGACGAACGTCTCGATGCCCGAAGCCGAGGGACTCAAGCGAGAGGTGGGCATCGGCTTCGCCGTTCCGGCCGACCGGCAGGCCGCCGCTGAAGCGGTCGGCACCGTGGTGCGCGGGCTCGTCGAGTCCGTCCGCAACACCTTCGTCTACTTCCAGAGCAACAACCCGGGCAGCCAGATCGACATCGCGGTCCTTACCGGCGGGGGGACACACCTGCCGGGCCTGGGTCAGTACCTCTCCAGTGCCACGCGGCTCCCCGCGACGATGGGCAACCCGCTGTCGACGCTTCGGCAGACGAAGGGCGCAAGCGGCCTGCCAGCGGGTCAAGAGTCGATGCTGGCCCTGTCGGTCGGCCTCGCGTACGGAGTTGCGGCATGACGACGACGACGGAACGGACCCGCGCCAAGGGCTCCAGCAGCGGAGCGATCGCTCGTCAGCCCCAGGTCAACCTCCTGCCCCCCGAGATCCGTGCCGCACGCGGACTCAAGACCGTCAAGCAGCTCCTCGGGCTCGTCGTCGTCCTCGTCCTGGGTCTGTGCGCGATGGCGTACGTCTTCGCCATGCTCGACAAGGGCCGTGCTGCGGATGGCCTCGCCGAGGCACAGGCAGAGACGACGCGCCTCCAGGCGGAGCAGCAGAAGTACGCCGAGGTTCCGCAGGTCCTCGGTCAGCTGTCGACCACCAAGACCGCACGGGAGCTCGGCATGTCGACCGAGGTCCTCTGGGCGCCGTACTACGGCGCCCTCGCGGCCGTCCTCCCGCCGAACGTCTCGTTCGACAACCTGGCGGTCACGCAGGCCACGCCGATGACCGCCGCGCCGGGTCCCTCCACGCCCCTGCAGGCGCTCTCGATCGGCCAGGTCCAGTTCACTGCCCGCTCCGCGACCCTGCCGATCACGGCGGACTGGGTCGACGCGCTCGACTCGATCCCCGGCTTCGGGGACGCGTGGGTCTCGTCCGCGACGATCACCCAAGACGCCGAGAGCGGCGTCACGTATTACAACGTGAGCGCGTCCGTGCAAGTCCGAGACACCGCCTACGCGCTCCGGTTCGCGGCAGACCAGGAAGGCAACTGACATGGCCGCCAAGAAGGGCACGTGGGTCGCCGGCACCGTCGTCGCCTCCGTCGCGATCATGGCCGGTGCATGGCTCCTCGCCATCAACCCGCAGCTCTCCGAAGCGGCGGGGCTGCGCGACCAGACGGCGAGCGTGGAGAGCCAGAACTCCGCACTCAGCGACACGATCGAGCAGCTCAAGAAGGACTTCGCGCACCTCGACGAGTACAAGGGCCAGCTGGCCGACCTGCGGACGCAGATCCCGACCACCGACGCCCTCTCCGAGTACGTGCGCGAGATCGACACGATCGCCGCCCAGCACCAGGTGGTCGTCACGAACCTCGTGCCGTCGCCGGCCCAGGCGTTCGTTCCCGCGCAGGTGGCGGCGCCCGCTGCGCCCACCGAGGAGCCGACGGACCCGGCGGCTGAGGAGTCGACGGACCCAACAGCAGAAGCGTCACCAACGGCGGACGCAACCACCGAAGCACCCGTCGACCCGGGGGACACAACCGCGACGCCGGCGCCCGACGGGGGAGCGAGCGTCCCCGAGGGCTTCGCTGCCATCCCCGTCTCCATCACCGTCGTCGGCACCTACGACAACACCGTCGCGTTCCTCAACTCGCTCCAGACGGGCACCAAGCGGCTCTTCCTCGTGTCCGGGATCACGGGGACGTCGCAGAAGGATGGCGAGGCAACCGGGGGCAAGCCCGCGACCGTCGTCGGCGACCAGGAACTGGTCGTGACCGGCTTCTTGTACGCGTTGCCCGACCCGCTGGCGAGCCTGCCCGCACCCGACGGCGCCGAGGCACCGACGCCCGCCCCGTCGCTGCCTGCTCCGCCGCCCGGAAGGAACCCGCTCGTCCCCGTTGCGGGTGAGTGACGACGTGCGGCGGACGGCACCAGGCCGTTCGCCGCACCCGTGACAGGATGCCGACATGCTGCGTTGGCTGACCGCCGGGGAGTCCCACGGCCCCGCGCTCGTCGGCGTCCTCGAGGGGGTTCCGGCCGGTGTCGCCGTCACCACCGCGGACGTCGCCGCCGCGCTCGCCCGCCGTCGGCTCGGCTACGGCCGCGGCGCTCGCCAGGCGTTCGAGCAGGACCAGGTCCGCATCCTCGGCGGCGTCCGGCACGGGCGCACCCAGGGCGGGCCGGTCGCGATCGAGGTCGCCAACTCGGAGTGGCCCAAGTGGGTCGACGTCATGGCGGCCGACCCTGTGGACGACCCCGATTCGCTCAAGCGTGCCCGCAACGCCCCACTGACTCGGCCGCGGCCCGGCCACGCGGACCTCGTCGGGATGCGCAAGTACGGGTTCGACGACGCGCGCCCGGTCCTCGAGCGCGCCTCGGCACGGGAGACGGCGACGCGCGTCGCGCTGGGAACCGTCGCCGCGGCGATCCTGTCCCAGGCGGCGGGGATCGAGATCGTCTCGCACGTGGTGCGGATCGGCGCTGCCGCCGCGCCCGACGACGGCCCGTTGCCGCTGCCCGAGGACGTCGAGTCGCTCGACGCCGACCCCGTCCGCTGTTTCGATACGGCCGCCTCGGCCGCGATGGTCGCCGAGATCGACGACGCCCACAAGGACGGCGACACGCTGGGCGGAGTCGTCGAAGTGCTGGCGTACGGCGTGCCGTCCGGGCTCGGCTCCTACACCTCGTCGGACCGGCGCCTCGACGCACGCCTGGCCGCTGCCCTCATGGGCATCCAGGCGATCAAGGGCGTCGAGGTCGGCGACGGGTTCCGCACCGCCGCGCGGCGCGG
>CAZBIO010000005.1:0-4157 GCA_964491965.1 uncultured Cellulomonas sp. | reverse complement strand
CGACTTCCTGCTGCCGGCAGTGCTCGGCGCGACGTGGGACCACCCGAGCGAGGTCCCGGTGCTGTGGCGGCGCGTGCGCGGGAACGAGTTCGCCAAGGCAGGCGTCGACGTCGCGGCGTGGGCGCTGTGGGCGGGTGCACGGGGCGTGCCGCTGGCGTCGGCGCTCGGCGGCACGCGCGACGAGGTGGTGGCGGGCGTGTCCCTCGGCATCGAGCCGACGGTCGACGACCTGATGTCGCAGGTGGCGTTCCACGTGGAACAGGGGTACCCGCGCGTCAAGCTGAAGATCGCGCCCGGGTGGGACGTCGACCCGGTGCGGGCGGTGCGGTCCGCGTGGCCCGACCTCGATGTGCACGTCGACGCCAACGGCGTCTACACCTCGTCGGACGACGACCTGGCGGCGCTGCGGGCGCTCGACGAGTACGGCCTGACGATGATCGAGCAGCCGTTCGCGCCGCGCGACCTGCTGACGCACGCGCGCTTCGCGGCGTCCGTGGGGACGCCGGTGTGCCTCGACGAGTCGGTGGAGACGCTGGCCGACCTGGAGCTGGCGCTGCACCTGCGCGCCGGGTCGGTGCTCAACGTCAAGGTGTCGCGGATGGGCGGGCTGACCGCGGCGGTGGCGGCGCACGACCTGGCCTCGTCGGCGGGCTGGCCGGTGTGGTGCGGCGGGATGCACGAGTTCGGCGTGGGGCGCTACGCCAACGTGGCGCTGTCGTCGCTGCCGGGGTTCACGCTGCCGAGCGATGTGTCCGGCTCGGACAAGTACTACGCGCGGGACGTCGTTGTCCCGCCGGTCGTCGCGCGGGCAGGGCGGGTCCCGGTCCCGACGAGCCCCGGGCTGGGCGCCTCGGTCGACGAGGCGTTCCTCGCGACGGTGACCCGCCGGACAACGCGCCTCCCGGCCTGACGGCGCCCAACCCGGCTCACGGCCCCCAACCCCGGCTGGCGGCCCCAACCCCGCCACACGTGTGACTGATGTGACTGGAGTGACCAAAGTGACGCCTTATGAGTCCCCTGAGTTCACTCCTGTCACACGCGTGGCGGGGTTGGACAAGGTGAGGGCGGGTGAAGGCGGGTGAGGGCGGCACCTAGGGTGGCGGGATGGAGCTGAGCCTGCCGCTGCGCGAGGCCGTCGACGTGCTGACGGCCACCGGGATCCTGCCGCCCGCCGTGACCGACGTGCGGGCCGACGGTCGGGCGGTGCTGGCGCGCGTGCGGGTCGACGAGCTGCCCGGCGTCCCGGGTGCTGTGCGCGCCCTCGGCAGGCTCGCGCCGCCGGCCGACGCGCGGATCGACGACCGCGGCGTCAGCGGTCGCACGTGGACGCTCGCCCTGTACGTCAGCCACCCGCTGCTGCCTGTCGACGTCTCGGGCTTCGTCACCGAGGCGGTGCGCGCGCAGCTCGCGAAGGCCCCCACGACCGTCGCGCGGGTGCGGTCCGAGGCAGGCCGGACGCTCGTTGAGGTGGACCTCGACGCCGCGGCGGGGATGTTGCCGCTTCCCGTCGGCGCGCACGTTCGGGTCGAGACGGTCGCGCTTGGCGAGACCGTCCGCCTGACCGCAAGCCTGGGCGCCGCGCGCCGCTGATCGCCGCGCGAGTGATGCACGTTCGCGCGAGATGGGCACGTTCACGCGAAACGAGCAGTAGGAAGTGCTCACCTCGCGGGGAAGTGCACGTCTCGCGCGCCTTCGTCGGACCCCGTGCCTAGGTTGGAGGCATGGCCATTCCCGACACCCCCTACGGCGAGCACGTCCGCCAACGGCTGCGCGACGAGCACCTCGCCTGGCTGACCACCGTCACGGCGGGCGGCACGCCGCAGCCCAACCCGGTGTGGTTCCTGTGGGACGGCGCCGACTCGGTGCTGGTCTACAACGACAAGGACGCCAAGCGGGTCCCCCGGCTGCTCGCCGGCCCGCGGGTGTCGCTCAACCTCGAGGCGGGCGCGGACGGCGAGGACGTCGTGGTGATCACGGGTCGCGCCGAGCCGGTCCCAGGCCAGCCGTCGCCGGCCGACGACCACGAGTTCCTCGCCAAGTACGGCACGGCGATCACCGAGATCGGGTACGACGTCACCACCTACGCGCAGCGCTGGAACGTCCCGGTCCGCATCAGGATCGAGAAGGTGCGCGGCGGTTAGCCCAGCGCGGGCTCCGCGTCCTGGCACGGCACGTAGAAGTCGAGCACCACCTCGCCAGTCGCCGCGGGCGTGTGCCAGCGCGGGCGGGTGTACAGCTCCATCGCCCAGCCGGCGCCGTCGTCGGGCTGGAGACCGGTCTCCGCCATGGCCTTCTCGGTGAGCTCCTGAGCAACCGGCACCAGCTCGTCGGGCGACCCCTGCACCCAACCCACGGCGACCCGGCACGGCTCGATGGTGCGGACGTCGAAGCCCGCGGGTGCCGTGGCGCCCGGCGCGAGGAGCACGCCCGCCAGGTAGACGAAGCTCTGGGTCTTCGCGTCGTAGTCGCCCATCCAGCCGACGTGAGCGTCGTCGAACCGGTCGAGCTCGTCGAGCTCGTCGATGGTGCCGTCGCCGTGACAGCGGCTCCACAGGTCGGTGACGGGATCGTCCATCTCGTCGGCCATGCGCACGCGCACGGCACGGCCGGCGACGGTGAGTGCCGGGAGCTGATGGACGTCGAACTTCACCAGGGTGGGCATGTCCGCTCCTCTCAGGCCTTCAGGGCAGCGTCGACCTCGCGCGCCCAACGCGCCACGTGGTCCGGGCTCCGCCAGTCGCCGGCGCGGGTCTTGGCCATCGCGCTCGCCGGGAAGCCCTTCGCGTCCGCGGCCAGGTACCCGCCGAAGGCCTGCGTGCCGCGCGCGCCGACGCGCTCGGCCAGCGCGCGAAGCCCCTCGCCGAGGTCGAAGGTCCCCTTCTCCGCGGAGTCGTCGAGCGGACCGGACCCGACGAGCCACACCGGCAGCCCGCGCAGCGCGGCGGCGTGGTGCTTGACGAACCACGTGGCGTCGCCGTGCCACCGCCCGGTGTAGATGGCGCCGGCGACCACCACCGCGTCGGTCTCCGGCAGGGTGCGGGAGGAGCGCGCGGGGGTGACGGTGACCTCATGGCCGAGGTCGCCGAGCGCGGTGCCGATCATCTGCGCGAGCCCGGCCGTGCCGCCCCGCTTGGAACCGTGAACCACCAGAATGCGCACCGCGACCTCCCGTGCCTCTTTCGTCCGTCCCTGAGCAAAACACGCAGGTGGGACCGGGATCAACGGACCGAGGTCATGTGGCGGAATTCGCCCGCGATGTCAGGGGCGTCCTAGGTCTACGGTCCTGGCGCCAGCTCCGCGTTGGGTGCCATGCTGGGAACTGTCGGCGACCCCGGCACCCGCACGGCGACCACCTCCCACAAGGACGGCGATCCAGATGTCTTCGATGTCTCTCAGCTCCGCGCGCCATCTTGGCGACCGGGTCCGCACCGTCGCAGAGACCGTGTACTACGGACCGGCACCAGCCACGAGCCCCGGCCTCGCCGCGAAGGCTCGCTATGTCGCCTATCTGGTGGGCAGCGCGCTCGCATGGACCTTGGCGACCTTCGTCGTCGTCGGCGTCCTCGCGACGATCTTCCGCTGAGCCGTCCCTGACCGTTCGGCCTGCAGCGGCGGGCCGTTCCGAAACGACGCTCGCGCCCGCACCGTCAGGCGGGCGCGAGCGTCGTGATGTTACGGGCGTCGTGACGCCCGGCCCGTGGTCGCCATGCCCCGCCTGCGCTCGTCGGGCATGCCGACCTTTGGTCGCCGGGAATGCCGCCACGCCGCCGGAGTTGGACGGGGCATGACCACCATCGGTTTCATCGGCTCCGGCAACATCGGCTCCCAGCTCGCGCGCCTCGCCGTCGCACACGGCTACGACGTCGTCATGTCCAACTCACGCGGTCCGGAGACGCTCGCCGGCCTCGTCGCCGAGCTCGGCCCGCACGCCCGGGCCGCCACACCGGAGCAGGCGGCGCGGGCCGCCGACCTCGCGGTGGTCACCATCCCCCTGCGCGCGCGCGGCACGGTGCCGGTCGAGCCGCTGGCCGGAAAGGTGGTGGTCGACACGAACAACTACTACCCGCAGCGCGACGGCCACGTCCCGGAGCTCGACGACGAGACGACCACGACGGCGGAGCTGCTCCAGCGGCACCTGCCGGAGTCGAAGGTGGTCA
>CAZBIO010000004.1:0-10239 GCA_964491965.1 uncultured Cellulomonas sp. | reverse complement strand
CGCCCCGCCCGGCCTGCGCCGCCCCGCCCGGCCGCCGCCCGCCCCGCGCTTCCCGCCCGCCCCGCCCGCGTCGATAGTCCCGCGCCGCGTCGATGGGTCTATCTATCGACCGCGTGGCGGGCTATCGACTCGGCGGTGCGCCGGCAGTGCGCCTCCATCGCCGCCGCGGCGGCGTCGGGGTCCCGCGCCTCGATCGCGTCGACCAGCCGGGCCAGTTCCGCCCACGACTCGCGCCCCCGCAGCCGCGCGATCGGCAGGAAGTACCAGCGCAGCCGCTTGCGCATGAGCGCCAGCACCTCGGAGAGCACGACGTTGTCGGCCGCGGCGTCGACGGCCTGGTGGAACGCCGAGTTCAGCTCGCCGGCCGCCTGCAGGTCGCCGGCCTGGGCGGCGGCGGTGCCGCGTCCGACGAGCCCGCGCAGCGTCTCGATCTCCGCGGGCGTCGCGGCCTGGGCGGCCAGCCGTGCGGCGCCCTGCTTCACCAGCGTGCGGACGGCGAGGAAGTCCTCGCGCTCCTTCTCGCTGGGCTCGTGGACCACGGCGCCCTGCCGCGGGCGCAGGTCCACCCAGCCGGAGTGCGCCAGCACGGTGAGGGCCTCGCGCACGGGGTTGCGGCTGACGCCGAGCTGCTCGGCGAGCTCGGCCTCCGCCAGCCGGGCGCCGGGCACCAGCTCGCCCCGGACGATGAGGTCCTCGAGCGTCGCGTACACCTGGTCGCGCAGCGCCGGTGCGGGGTGCAGCGGCGCGATGGCGAGGTCCGGCATGGGTCAGGCTCCGATCAGCGGCAGGGCGTGAGCGGATTGTATACGAAGTGCATTGCCGTCCTGTGGACGGCGGCGCGGCGTGATGTGGACCGGGCGCGACCCGCCGGTGGGTGGCCCTGTGGACGGCGACCGCCGACCTGTTGGTGGGCTGTGGAGGGCTCGTCGGGCCCGGGTGAAGCGGCAGGCCAGCGGGGCGTGTCAGTGCCCCTCGGTAGGCTGGCGGCACTATCCACAGGGTGAAAGAACCACATCCGTGTAACACAACACCTTGTGGTAGTTGGCAACAGCGACCACAAGGGTTAGTGTCGAATCCGGACATGCGACGCGAGCCGCATCCCGTACTCAGCACCAGCCCGAGGGAGCCCACGATGACGATCACGGTCTACAGCAAGCCGTCGTGCGTGCAGTGCAACGCCACGTACCGCGCCCTCGACAAGCTCGGCTTCGACTACACGGTGGTGGACATCACCGAGGACGCCGACGCCCGTGACTACGTGATGTCGCTGGGTCACCTGCAGGCGCCGGTCGTCATGGCCGGCGGCGACCACTGGTCGGGCTTCCGGCCGGACAAGATCCAGGCGCTCGCGGAGCGCGTGACGACCACCGTCGCCTAGCGGCGGCCGTGGGCCCCGCGGGGCCCACCACCTCCCCGGGCCGGCGCCGGACCAACGCCACGCCGGCCCGGCGGGCACCTCTCCTTCTCGGTCGCGCGGCGTCGCGACCCACCGGCTCCGGCGGAATCCGGGGACAAACTCACGGTCGGGAAGTCCCAGGCAGACGTGTCTGTTCAGACAGCTAGGACTTTCGGCCCAAGGTGAGACCAAGGCCCCGGGGCCGGCCAAGGCCACGGCACCGGGCACGACGAAGGCACGACGACGCGGACGCGTCGCAGCGAACGGGAACGGATGTGGCGATGACGGTCACCGAGTTTCGGGTCGACACGACCGGGCTGGACTACCACGCGCTCAACGCGATGCTCAACCTCTACGGGCCGGACGGGAAGATCCAGTTCGACAAGGACCGCGAGGCGGCGCGCCAGTACTTCCTCCAGCACGTCAACCAGAACACCGTCTTCTTCCACGACCTCGACGAGAAGCTGGACTACCTCGTCGAGAACCGGTACTACGACCCGGCGGTGCTGGCGAAGTACGACCGGCCGTTCCTGCACAGCCTCTTCGACTACGCCTACTCGAAGAAGTTCCGCTTCTCCACGTTCCTCGGCGCGTTCAAGTACTACACGAGCTACACGCTGAAGACGTTCGACGGAAAGCGGTACCTCGAGCGGTTCGAGGACCGGGTGTGCATGGTCGCCCTGGCGCTCGCGGACGGCGACACGGACTTCGCGATCTCCCTGGTCGACGAGATGATCTCCGGCCGGTTCCAGCCGGCGACGCCGACGTTCCTCAACCTGGGCAAGGCGCAGCGCGGCGAGCCCGTCAGCTGCTTCCTGCTGCGCATCGAGGACAACATGGAGTCGATCGCCCGCGGCATCAACTCCGCGCTGCAGCTGTCCAAGCGCGGCGGCGGCGTCGCGCTGCTGCTCAGCAACATCCGCGAGCACGGCGCGCCGATCAAGCACATCGAGAACCAGTCCTCCGGCGTCATCCCGGTGATGAAGCTGCTCGAGGACTCCTTCAGCTACGCCAACCAGCTGGGCGCGCGCCAGGGCGCCGGCGCGGTGTACCTGCACGCGCACCACCCGGACATCTACCGGTTCCTCGACACCAAGCGCGAGAACGCCGACGAGAAGGTCCGCATCAAGACGCTGAGCCTCGGCGTCGTGGTGCCGGACATCACGTTCGAGCTGGCGAAGAAGAACGAGCCGATGTACCTGTTCAGCCCGTACGACGTGGAGCGCGTCTACGGGGTGCCGTTCGCCGACATCAACGTCACCGAGAAGTACGACGAGATGGTCGACGACGCGCGGATCCGCAAGACGAAGATCGACGCGCGCGAGTTCTTCCAGCGGCTGGCGGAGATCCAGTTCGAGTCGGGCTACCCGTACATCGTGTTCGAGGACACGGTGAACCGGGCCAACCCGATCAAGGGCAAGGTCACCATGTCCAACCTGTGCTCGGAGATCCTCCAGGTGTCGACGCCGTCGCGCTTCAACGAGGACCTGAGCTACGCCGAGGTGGGCAAGGACATCTCCTGCAACCTCGGCTCGCTCAACATCGCGCTGACCATGGACTCGCCGGACTTCGGCAAGTCGGTGGAGACGGCGATCCGCGCGCTGACCGCGGTGAGCGACCAGACGAGCATCGAGTCGGTGCCGAGCGTGAAGAAGGCCAACTCGGAGGGGCACGCCATCGGCCTGGGCCAGATGAACCTGCACGGCTACCTGGCCCGTGAGCGCATCTTCTACGGGTCCGACGAGGGCCTCGACTTCACCAACATGTACTTCTACACGGTGGCGTTCCACGCGATCCGGGCGTCGAACAGGCTGGCCATCGAGCGGGGGCGCGCGTTCGCCGGGTTCGCGGACTCGAAGTACGCGAGCGGCGAGTACTTCGCCAAGTACATCGAGAAGGAGTGGGCGCCCCGCACCGCGCGCGTGGCGCAGCTGTTCGACGAGGCCGGCGTGCACATCCCGACGCAGGACGACTGGCGCGCCCTGGCGGAGTCGGTCAAGGAGCACGGCCTGTACAACCAGAACCTGCAGGCGGTGCCGCCCACCGGCTCGATCAGCTACATCAACCACTCGACCAGCTCGATCCACCCGATCGCGAGCAAGATCGAGATTCGCAAGGAAGGCAAGATCGGGCGGGTCTACTACCCGGCGCCGTTCATGACGAACGAGAACCTGGAGTACTACCAGGACGCGTACGAGATCGGCCCCGAGAAGATCATCGACACGTACGCCGAGGCGACCCAGCACGTGGACCAGGGGCTGAGCCTCACGCTGTTCTTCAAGGACACGGTCACCACGCGCGACCTCAACAAGGCGCAGATCTACGCGTGGCGCAAGGGGATCAAGACGATCTACTACGTGCGGCTGCGGCAGATGGCGCTCGAGGGCACCGAGGTGGAGGGCTGCGTCAGCTGCATGCTTTAGTGACGCATCCGTTACAGAACTCACGGCGAGGAAGACGATGACCCCCCCGAAGCTCAAGCTCATCGACCGCGTCACCGCAATCAACTGGAACCGCCTCGAGGATGACAAGGACCTCGAGGTCTGGGATCGGCTGACCGGCAACTTCTGGCTGCCGGAGAAGGTGCCGGTGAGCAACGACATCCAGAGCTGGGCCACGCTCACCGAGGCCGAGAAGACGATGACCACCCGCGTCTTCACCGGCCTGACCCTGCTGGACACCATCCAGGGGACGGTCGGCGCCGTCAGCCTGATCCCCGACGCGCTGACGCCTCACGAGGAGGCCGTCTACACGAACATCGCGTTCATGGAGTCGGTCCACGCGAAGAGCTACTCGTCGATCTTCTCCACGCTGATCTCCACGCGGGAGATCGACGAGGCGTTCCGGTGGAGCGAGGAGAACCCCAACCTCCAGCGCAAGGCCGCGATCGTCCTCGAGTACTACCGGGGCGACGAGCCGCTCAAGCGCAAGGTCGCCTCGACCATGCTCGAGTCGTTCCTCTTCTACTCGGGCTTCTACGCCCCGATGTACTGGGCCAGCCGCGCCAAGCTGACCAACACGGCCGACCTGATCCGCCTGATCATCCGCGACGAGGCGGTGCACGGCTACTACATCGGCTACAAGTACCAGAAGGGCCTGGAGCTGGTCAGCGAGGCCGAGCGGCAGGCGCTCAAGGACTACACGTTCGAGCTGCTCTTCGAGCTGTACGACAACGAGGTGGAGTACACGCAGGACCTCTACGACGGGCTCGGCCTCACCGAGGACGTCAAGAAGTTCCTGCGCTACAACGCCAACAAGGCGCTGATGAACCTCGGCTACGAGGCGCTGTTCCCGCGCGACGAGACCGACGTCAACCCGTCGATCCTGTCCGCCCTGTCGCCTAACGCCGACGAGAACCACGACTTCTTCTCGGGCTCGGGCTCGTCGTACGTCATCGGCAAGGCGGTCACCACGCAGGACGAGGACTGGGACTTCTGACCCTGGCGCTCCCAGCGAACTAGCAGGTCACGCCGAGGAGGCGTCGAGCAGCGGGCCGCATGCTCGTCCTCATGACGAGGTTCCCGGTCCGCGCCGCCATCATCGCCGCCTGCCTGGCGGTCACGTGGTTCTGGTGGGCCGGGACGCCCGCGTCGACCGGCGCGACGCCCGGCACGGCGCTGGTCGCCACCGCCGAGCTCACGGGCCTGCTCGCCTCCGTGCTGGTGTGCGCGCAGCTGCTGCTCGTCGCGCGGGTGCCGTGGTTCGAGCGGGCGGTCGGCTTCGACCGGCTGGTGTCGTGGCACCGGTCGCTCGGCACCACCGTGGTGCTGCTCGTCGTCGCCCACGTCGCGGGGATGATCGCGGGCCAGGCGCTCGTCGCGAGCCAGACCCCGTGGGGTGCGCTCGCGTCGCTGCTGGCGACCACCGACGACCTCTGGCTGGCGCTGGGCGGGACGATCGTGTTCCTCGCCGCCGGCATCAGCAGCGCGCGCCTGGCCCGCCGGCACCTGAGCTACGAGTGGTGGTACGGGATCCACCTGCTGGTCTACGGCGGGATCTTCCTCGCCTTCTTCCACCAGTTCAGCGCGGGCGCGCACTTCGCCGGCGTGCCGGCGGCCCGCGCGGCGTGGCTCCTGCTCTACGGGCTCACCGCGGCCGCCGTGATCTGGTGGCGGGTCGCCCTGCCGCTGGTCCGGCAGGCCCGAATGCGCGTGCGGGTCGCCGCGGTGGTCGACGAGGGCGCGGGCGCCACGAGCGTGTGGCTGCGCGGCCGCGGGCTGGAGTCGCTCGACGCGCGCGCCGGGCAGTTCTTCCTGCTCCGCTTCCTCTCGCCCGGGCACCTGGTGACGTCGCACCCGTACTCGCTGTCGCTGGTGCCCACCGACGAGCACCTGCGCTTCACCGTCGGAGCGCTCGGCGACCACTCGGCCGGCGTGCGGCACCTGCGCCCCGGCGTCCGGGTGCTCATCGAGGGTCCGTTCGGGCGGATGACGGCCGACCGCGCGCGCTCCTCCGGTGGGGCGCTGCTCGTCGCCGGCGGTGCCGGCATCGGGCCGATCCGCGCGCTCGCCGAGGACCTCTACGCGGCGGGACGCGACGTGGTGGTGGTCCACCGGGCACACGACGCGTCCGGCCTGGCCCTGGCGCGCGAGTTCCCCGACACCCCCGGCCTGCGGTATGTGCCGGTCGCCGGGCGGCGCCGCGACCTGGGCTACGACCCCCTCGCCCCGAACCGCCTGCGCGGCCTGGTGCCGGACGTCACCGCCCGCGACGTCTTCGCCTGTGGCCCGCCCGCGATGGTGGACCAGGTCATCGCGTCCGCCCGCGCCCTCGGCGTCCCCCGGGCGGCCATCCACTCCGAGGAGCTGAGCCTGGCATGACGACCACCACCCGCCGAGAGGGGACCCTCCGATGAGCACCACGCCGTGGCGCGGGACGCTGATCTTCGCCGGCACCGTGGCGGCGGTCGCCGCCGCGGCGGCCGTGCGGTTCTCCGGCGCGCAGATCGAGGCGGCGCCCGATGCGGCGGCGGGAGCGGGGGCGCAGCCCGGGGGCTCGTCGTCCGCCTCGCCTTCGTCGTCCGGTCCGGCTTCTCCCGGCGCGGCGTCGTCGGGCACGACGAACGGACAGGCGCGGCCCTCGGCCACCTCGCAGGCGGCCACGCCGCCCACCTCGTCCACAACCGGCGATTCCGGCGCGACCTCGTCGGGCACCGGCGGCTCGAACCCGGCCGCCATCCCCCCTGCCGCCCCGAGCGCGACCCAGGACGTGACGATCGTCGGCAGCACCGTGCAGACGCGGTACGGCCCCCTCCAGCTGTCGGTGACGTTCGCCGGTGCCGACATCACCGCGGTGGAGGCGCTCCAGGCGCCGGGCTGGCACGGCGAGAGCGTGCAGATCAACGCCTACGCCATCCCGATCCTCAACCGTGAGGCCGTCGCCGCCGACTCCGCGCACATCGACGCCGTCACCGGCGCGACCGTCACGTCGGGGGCGTACTTGACCTCGCTCCAGTCGGCGATCGACCAGCATGGCTGACCTGCGGCGCGTCGAGGAGGTGATGGGGACCGTGGTCTCCGTCGCCGTCCGGCGCGCGGACCCGGTCGCGGCGGCGTCGGGGCTGGACGCCGCATTCGTCGTGCTGCGCGAGGCCGACGAGCGGTTCAGCCCCTTCGACCCCGGCAGCGAGCTGAGCCGGTTCGACCGGGGCGAGCTCGGCCGCGGGGAGCTGAGCCCGGACATGCGCGAGGTGCTGGCGAGCGCCGACCGGGCGCGCGCCGACTCCGGGGGCGTCTTCGACGTCCGGTCGCCCGAGGGCCGGCTCGACGCCAATGGCGTGGTCAAGGGCTGGGCCGCGCAGCGGGCGGCCGACCAGCTGGTCGCGGCGGGCCTGCGCGACTTCTGCCTCAACGCGGGCGGCGACGTGGTGGCCCACGGCGAGCCCGAGCCGGGCCGGCCGTGGCGGGTGGCGGTGCGCGCGCCGCAGGACCCGGAGGCGGTGCTCGCGGTGCTCGACGTGCGCGACGGCGCGGTGGCGACGTCCGGCACCTACGAGCGCGGGGCCCACGTCTGGGACGGCCGGACGGGCGCGCGCGACGTGCCGCTCGTCGCGGCGACCGTCGTCGCGGCGGACCTGACGACCGCCGACGTGCTGGCCACGGCGGTGCTGGCGATGGGGTCGGACGGCGCGGCGTGGGCCACCGAACACGGCGCGGTGGCCGTGCTCGTCGTGCCCGGGGATCCGCTGGCGGCGGGAACGGGCGCGCCAGGTCGATAGGGCCACGCCGCGTCGATGGGAGCAACCATCGACCCGGCGGGGAACTATCGACGCGGGAGGCGGGTTGAGCGGTCGGCGGGGCCTCGGCAGAGCGCAGGACTATCGACGCGGGAGGCGGGCTAGCGACGCGGGCGCGGCAGGTGGTGCGAGGTGAGCTCGCGGACCAGGTCCGCGGCGGGCTCGACGAGGTCGCACTCGCCGGTGATGAGGGTCGGGTCGCTGCGGCGGAACTCGACGGCCCCGGCCAGGCCGGCCATCGGCTCGTCCGGGCCGGGGGCCCAGTCCGCGGCGGACAGGAACTGTGTCAGCAGCACGCGGGCGCCGCGCGAGTCGTCGCCGCCGGCGTCGACGGCGACCTCGGCGATGATCAGGGCGCTGATCGCGACGTCGACGGCGGGGTTGCCGCCGCGCGCGTTGGCCCAGTCGATCAGCACGGGGCCGCGGCCCTCGGTCAGCACGATGTTGGCCGGGTGGAGGTCGAGATGCACCACGGCCCCGCCACCGGGCGCGGGGATGGCGTGCAGGCGTTCGTGCAGGTCGGCGAGGGTTCGGGCACCCGCGCGCATGCTCACCATGCCCGCGGCGAGCGCCTGGAGGAGCGTCGGCCCGTGGAGGCGCTCCATGAGCACGTCCGGGCCGTCGGCCCGGTGAACCACGGGGGCGGGGAAGCCGTGCGCGACGACGTGGCGCATGATCGCGACCTCGCGGGACGCGTCCTGACCTGCACGGTAGCGGCGCAGCACCTGGTTGTCGGAGACGGCGTAGACGTCCGCGTTGAGCCCCTCCGCCAGCAGCGGCCCGGGCTCGGTGGGAGCCAGTCCGTTGGGGGTCATGCCGTTGACGGTAGGCGCGTTCGCGCAGGAAGCCAACCCCAGAAGAGACCTTTCTTAGACTGATCTCGGGGTAAGGCGACACTTAGGCATGACGATTACTTGACTATCGACGCAGGCCAGCGCGACGCGTCAGCGCTCGAATCGCACCAGCCGTGCGAGCAGCCGGATGGCCGCATCGTGGGACGGCGGCAGCTGCTCGGTCCACGCGCGGACCGGCTGGCGGGTGGCCGCGCGCACGTCGGCGGCCGCCGCGCGAGCCGTCAGGTCGTCGCGCAGCCGCGTCAGCTGGCGGTCCAGGTCGTCGTGCGGACGGACGAGCGCGACGAACACGCCACCGCCGAGCGTGGCCATCGGGTGCCCGCCACCGAACGCCGAGGTCAGCGCGGCGCCGGCCGCTGCGGACCGTGCCATCCGCAGCGCGCCGGACACCTGGCCGGCGGCGACGTCGACGACGACGAGCCGGTGGGCCGTCGCCTCGGCGGCGTCGTAGGTCTCGCGCAGCCGCAGCTCGAGGTAGCTGCGGGTGGGCAGGCCGGTCTCGGGGTCGTACGCCGACGCGGAGCCGATCCCGGCGCTGGAGCCGTCCGCCCAGCCCACGGCCATCGCGCGGATCGCGGGGAGCGGGGGGACCGCGACGCCGGCCGTGCGGTAGAGGCAGGCGAGGTCGTCGAGCGCCTCGGCGATGCCCACGCCGTCGTACCCGCGGGCGCGGCCCAGCTCCTCGGCGGGCGGGCGCGGGTCGGTGTCGGCGAGCACCGCCTCGACCAGAACGTCCACCGCCGGGTGGTACCAGTCGGACGGCCGCAGCCACACCGACTCGACGCTGGAGGCCCTCCAGCGGTCGCGGAGCCCGGCCGGCAGACGCGGAATCGGGCCGAGGTCGGTCGTCACAATGGAAGAGAGCGATGCCGATATCAGTCGTGACGCCGTTCAGCCACGATTCACCCGCCCGGCTGACAGCGCAGGTGTGAGAACCTGTGGCACCGGACCAAAGGGACGAAACGGAGGCGGTGTGGAGTATCGCTCGACCGACTCCGACCTGCGCTCCGACGCCGACCTCATCGCCTCGGCGCGGGCGGGAGACGCGGGTGCCTTCGGCGTGCTGTACGAGCGGCACGCCGGGGCCGCGCTCGTCGTCGCTCGGCAGTACGCGTCCGGCCACAGCGAGGCCGAGGACGCCGTCGCCGACGCGTTCGCCGCCGTGTGGTCCGCGCTCCAGGGCGGCTCGGGTCCCAACGACGCGTTCCGCGCCTACCTGTTCACGGTGGTGCGCCGCAGCGCCGCGGTGCAGCGCACGCGGGGTCGTCGCGCCGAGCCGACCGACGACCTCGGCGTCCTCGAGGCAGGCTCCCTCGCCGAGCCCGGGGCCGAGGAACCGGCGCTCGCCGGCTTCGAGCGCACGGTGGTCGCCCGCGCGTTCGCCAGCCTCCCCGAACGGTGGCAGGCGGTGCTCTGGCACAGCGAGGTCGAGGGCCTGAACCCCGCGCAGATCGCGCCGCTGCTCGGGCTGTCCGCCAACAGCACGGCCGCGCTCGCCTACCGCGCGCGCGAGGGCCTGCGGCAGGCCTACCTCCAGCAGCACCTGGCCGAGCCGCTCGACGAGTCGCACCGCGCCGTCGCCGCGAAGCTCGGCGGGTACGTGCGCGGCGGGCTCGGGGCGCGGGACACCGCGCAGGTGGAGGGGCACCTGGACGAGTGCGGCGACTGCCGCGCGCTGGTGCTCGAGCTGCGGGACGTCAACCGGGGTCTGCGCGGCGTCATCGCCCCGCTGGTGCTCGGCGCGCTGGGGATGG
>CAZBIO010000003.1:0-13424 GCA_964491965.1 uncultured Cellulomonas sp. | reverse complement strand
CGGCATCACGATGGACGGCGGCTTCGCCGAGCGGCTCGTCGTGCCCGCCCGCGCCGTCGCCCACGGCAACCTCATCCGCCTGGCCGGGCCCGACGAGCCCGCGGAGGACTGGGCCCACGCGGTGCTCGCGGAGCCCCTGGCCTGCGTGGTGCGCGGGCAGGGCAAGCTCGGCCTCGAGGCGGGCGAGACGGTGCTCGTCGCCGGCGGCGGGCCGGTGGGTCTCCTCCATGTCGCGCTGGCGAAGGCGCGCGGAGCCGGCGTGGTGGTGTGCTCCGAGCCGTCGCCCGTCCGGCGCGACGCCGCGATGCGGGCCGGTGCGACGCACGTCGTCGACCCGGCGTCGGAGTCGCTCGCCGACCGGGTCGCCGAGGTGACGGACGGCGCCGGGGTGGACCTCGTCGTCACCGCCGCCCCGGTGCACGCGCTGCAGGCGCAGGCACTGGAGCTGGCCGCGACCGGTGGCCGGGTGCTGTTCTTCGGCGGGCTGCCCAAGTCGCGCCCCACCGTTGAGCTCGACACCAACCAGCTGCACTACAAGGAGCTGCTCGTCGCGGGGACCACCGCGTCCACGGTCGAGGACTGCCGCCGCGCGGTGGACCTCGTCGTGCGCGGCGTCATCGACACCACCTGGATGGTGTCGCACCGGCTGGGCCTCGCCGACATCGACGCGGCGATCGCCGCCGCCCAGGACCCCACCGCGCTGAAGGTGCTGGTCAGCCCCCGATGAGCACGGTTCACGACACGAAGGAGTGATGGCGATGACGCCCCGGTTGCTGCCCGTCTACCTGGAGGACGCCCCGACGGCGACCTTCCAGCGGGTTCTCTCGGCGCTCGTCGAGGAGACGAAGGGCCTGGCGACGTGGCTGCCGCCGGTCCAGGTCGGGGCCGCACCCGGCGTGCCGGCCTCGGCGGTGGTGGTGCCCGACTTCAGCGGCAAGGTGTACGGCCAGCTCGCCGAGTTCCGCGCCCTGGCCGGCCGCCCGATCCTGCTGGTCACCTCCGAGCACGGCACCGTGTTCATGTGGGACTGGGAGGGCCGCGACTGGCTCCGCCGGCGCGGCGTCGACACGCTCGCCCCGACGTCGCTCGAGCAGTTCCACGACCTGCTGCGGGCGCTGGCGGTCAAGGAGGAGCTGCCCGGCGCGCGGATGCTCGCCTACTGGGACGACCTGGGTGCCGGGCAGCAGCCCGACATCTTCAAGCGGTTCTTCTGGTGGGAGGACGAGTGCTCCGACCTGCTGGCGGACAAGCTCGGCGTCACCGTGGACAAGCGGTCGTTCCGCGGGCTCGTCGCGCGCGCCAACGCGATCCCGGACGCGCGGATCGAGGCCGAGCTCGCCCGCGTCGAGGCGGCCGGGGTGCCGCTCGCGTCCGACCTGGCCCGCCGGGCGCGCCTGGAGGCGCTGCGGCTCAAGCTCGCGCTGTCCGACGAGCTCGACGAGACGCCGGGCGTCATCGCCGCCGGCATCAACTGCCTCAACGAGTCGGCGACCTCGGTGACGACGCCGTGCCTGGCGTGGAACCTGCTGTTCGCCGAGCGCGGCATCCTCTGGGGCTGCGAGTCCGACCTGACGTCGATGATCACCGAGTACCTGGTGCACAAGACGCTGGGCACCCCGGTGGCGATGACGAACCTCTACCCGTTCGTCATGGGGGGCGCCGCGCTGGACCACGAGCGGATCCCCTACTTCCCGCCCGTCCCGGACCACCCGGAGGATCACATCCTCGCGGCGCACTGCGGGTACTTCGCGCTGATGCCGCAGGCGTTCGCCACCCGCTGGACCCTGCGTCCGAAGGTGCTGGCGATCGTCGACGACAACGCGAACGTCATCGACGCCGAGCTGGCGACCGGTGACGCGACGCTGGTGAAGATCGCGTCCACGATGGACCAGCTCGCGGTCACCCCCGCCCAGCTGGTCCGTTACGAGAAGTACGAGAACTCCGACTGCCTCAACGGCGGGCTGCTGCGCGTCCCGGACGGACCCGCCTTCGTCGAGCACCTGGTGTCCCACCACTACGTCATCGCCCAGGGCGACCTGACGCGGCGGCTCGAGAACGTCACCACCGTGCTCGGCCTCGACCTCGTCACCATCTGACCCACCACCGAAGGAACGACGCACCGATGCCTGTCCCCACGTTCACCGCCGACACCCTCGAGCCGGCCGCCCGGCCGACGCTGTACTTCGTCGGGGTGACCACCGGTAGCTCCTCGATCCAGCGGGTGTTCCCCGCGTGGGCGCAGGAGCTCGGGATCGACGGCGTGCTCAAGGGCATCGACCTGCCGCTGCACGCGCCCGCCGAGCAGTACCGGCGGGTCGTCGAGTTCATCCGCGACGACCCGCTGTCGATGGGCGCGCTGGTGACGACGCACAAGATCGACCTGTACCGCGCCGCCGAGGACCTGTTCGACGTCCGCGACCGGTTCGCGCTGCTCATGGGCGAGACCAGCTGCATCTCCAAGGCCGACGGCGCACTGGTGTGCCACGCGAAGGACCCGATCTCGTCGGGCCTCTCGCTGGAGGCGCTGGTCCCGGAGGGCCACTGGGAGCGGCACCCCGACGCGACGGTGGTCTCGATGGGCGCGGGCGGCTCGACCATCGCGATCTCCTGGTACCTCAGCCAGCGCTCGCGCGGGGCCAACCGGCCCGCGCGGGTGGTCGTCACCAACCGCTCGCAGCCGCGCCTGGACCACGTGCGCGAGGTCCACACCACGCTCGACACCGACACGCCGTTCGAGTACGTGCTCGCCCCCACCCCGGCGGACAACGACGCCGTGGTCGGCGCCCAGCCCGCCGGCTCGCTGGTGATCAACGCGACGGGCCTGGGCAAGGACGCGCCCGGCTCGCCGCTGACCGACGCGGCGGTGTTCCCCGACCACGGGCTGGTGTGGGAGCTCAACTACCGCGGCAACCTGGTGTTCCTCGACCAGGCGCGTTCGCAGGAGCATGCTCGCGCCCTGGCGGTGCACGACGGGTGGGTCTACTTCCTCCACGGGTGGACCCAGGTGATCGGCGAGGTGTTCCACATCGACATCCCGACGTCCGGCCCCGCCTTCGACCGGCTGTCCGAGATCGCGAGGAACACGAGATGAACCTGCCCGCCGCCCCGACCCGGGAGACCACCGGCACGCTCCTGGAGGTGATCGCCCAGCGGCGCGACAGCCTCCGGCCCTCCGACGCGAAGGTGGCGGACGTCGTCCTCGCCTCCCCGGCGAGCATCATCGACCTGTCGATCGCCGGCCTCGCGGCCGCCGCGGGCGTCAGCGAGCCGACGGTCATCCGGTTCTGCACGGCGGTGGGCTTCGACGGGTACCGCGCGTTCAAGATCGCCCTGACGCGCGCTGTCGCGCTCGGCATGCCGCTGGAGAACTCCGGCATCCAGGCGAGCGACTCCCCCGCCGAGGTGGTGGACAAGGTGTTCCAGCGCACCATCTCCAGCCTCGACCGCGCCCGGCGGGCGCTCGACGTCACCGCGATCGAGCGCGCCATCGACCTGATCCTCGACGCCGGGTCGCTCCTGTTCCTCGGCATGGGCGCCTCCGGCCTCGTCGCGCAGGACGCGCAGGCGAAGTTCCCGCTGTTCGGCGTCCCCTGCCAGGCGCCGCAGGACGCCCACCTCCAGTTCGCGGCCGCGTCGCTCGCCACGGCGAGCACGGTGGCGATCGCCGTCTCCGAGTCGGGACACACAGTCGAGACGGTCCGCGCCGCCCGCGCGGTGCACGAAGCGGGCGGCAGAGTGATCGTCCTCACCGGCAACGAGGGGCCGATGTCGCAGTTCGCCGACGTCGAGCTGCGCTCCGTGACGTTCGAGGACACGGACCTGTTCACGCCGACGGTGTCGCGGCTCGCCGCCCTCGTGGTGATCGACATCCTGTCGTCGGGCGTCGCCGTGCGACGGCCGCGGGCCCTGATCGAACGGGTCGGGGCGATGCGCGAGAACCTCTCCGACGTGCGCACCGGCGCCCCCCGGCGCAAGCCGCGCACCGGCACCCCTCGGGCCTGACCGACCGGCAGGCCCGGCACCCCCACAAGAAGGAAGAGACCAACCGTGCCACTCGTCAGCTTCCCCGACGGCTTCGGCTGGGGCACCGCGACCGCGAGCTACCAGATCGAGGGGGCCGTCGACGCCGACGGTCGCTCGCCGTCGATCTGGGACACGTTCTCCCACACCCCGGGCCGCATCCTGGACGGCACCAACGGCGACCGCGCCTGCGACCACTACCGGCGGTGGGAGGAGGACGTCGACATCCTCGGCGACCTCGGCGCGCCGTACTACCGGTTCTCGCTCGCGTGGCCCCGCATCCAGCCGGACGGCCGCGGAGGCGTGAACGCCAAGGGCGTGGACTTCTACAAGCGCCTGGCCGACGGCCTGCGCGCCAAGGGCGTGACGCCCTGGGTGACGCTCTACCACTGGGACCTGCCCCAGGCCCTGGAGGACGCGGGCGGCTGGCCCGTGCGCGACACCGCGTACCGACTGGCGGACTACGCCGAGCTGGCCTACGAGGCCCTCGCCGACCACATCGACATCTGGACCACGCTCAACGAGCCGATCTGCTCGTCGCTCCTGTCCTACGCCGACGGCGAGCACGCCCCCGGCCGCCAGGAACCCGCGAACGCGATCCGCGCCGCGCACCACCTGCTGCTCGGGCACGGCCTGGCGATGCAGCGCTGGCTCCCCGCCCGGCGGCCCGGCCACCGGTTCGGCATCACGATCAACCTCTCCCCCGTGGTCGCGATGGGCTCGACGCCCGAGGACCTCGACGCCGCGCGGCGGGTCGACGCCGTCACCAACCGGATGTTCCTCGACCCGGTGCTGCGCGGCAGCTACCCGGAGGACCTCGTCGCCGACCTCGCGCCGCTCCTGGACTTCTCGCACGTGCTCCCCGGCGACATGGAGACGATCCACCAGCCGCTGGACGCGCTGGGGATCAACTACTACAACCGGACTCCGGTCAAGGCCGGCGGGCCGGGCGCGGGCGACCGCTTCCGTCCCGGGATCATGGCGGTGGGCACCGGCGACGTGGTCCGCGCCTCCCAGGGGCTGCCGACCACGGGTCGCGACTGGGAGATCGACCCCGAGGGCCTGGTCGCCGCCCTCCACATGGTCGCGGACAACTACGACGCCCCGCCGCTGTGGATCACCGAAAACGGCTCGTCGTGGTTCGACGAGGTCGCCCCGGACGGCCAGGTGCACGACGAGCAGCGCGTCGCCTACCTCGACGCGCACGTGCGCGCGCTGCACACCGCACTCGAGGACGGCATCGACCTGCGCGGCTACTTCGTCTGGTCGGTGATGGACAACTTCGAGTGGGCGTACGGCGAGTCCAGCCGGTTCGGCCTCGTGCACCTGGACTTCGAGACCCAGAAGCGCACGCGCAAGGACTCGTTCTCCTGGTACCAGAAGGTGGTCGCCGCCAACGGGCTAGAGTGACGGCCGGTGAGGCGCCCCCACCACACGGACCCGCTGCTCATCGCGAGCGTCGCCGCCGGGGGCGCCGTCGGCAGCCTGGCGCGCTACGGGCTGAGCCGCGCGGTTCCCGTCGCCGGCGGCTGGCCCCTCGGCACCCTGGTGGAGAACCTCGTCGGCGCGTTCCTCCTCGGGCTCCTGCTCCAGGCGCTCGCGCTGCGCGGCGCCGAGACGCCTCGGCTGCGCTGGCTGCGCCTGACGCTCGGCACCGGCGTGCTCGGCGGGTTCACCACTTACTCCGCCCTGGCGCTGGAGACCCGTGACCTGCTGGCCGACGGCCGGGCCGGTGTCGCGCTGGCGTACGCGGTGGTGACGGTGGTCGGCGGCACGGTGACGTGCCTCGCGGGCGTCGCGCTCGCGGGGCGCGCCCGGCCGCCGCAGCCGGGGTCGTCGTCCGACGAGGCCGCGCCGGCCCGCGCCGACCGGGAGGCTCGGCCGTGACGGTGCTGCTGGTGGCCGTGCTGGGCGGACTGGGGGCCGCGACCCGGTTCGTCGTCGACGGCTGGTTCCGGGGCCGGTGGGCGCACCGCCTGCCGGTCGCCACCATCGCGATCAACGTGTCGGGCTCGCTGCTGATCGGTCTCCTCGGCGGTGCGCTGGCCACGGGGGCGCTGCCGGCCACGGGCTACACGCTGGCGGCGACGGGCTTCTGCGGCGGGTACACGACGTTCTCGACCGCGACGGTCGAGACGGTGCGACTGGCCCAGGCGGGCGATCTGCGGCGCGCCGTGGTCAACGCGGCCGGGACGCTGCTGCCGGCGGTCGCGGCCGCGGCCCTGGGCTTCTGGGTGTCCTCCGCGCTGACGAGCTGACGGGCGATCGAGGGCGCGACGCGCTGAGCGACGCGCGCTGTGCGGTCAGGCGGTGTGCTGGGTGCGGAACTCGTCGGCGATCTGCTGCGCCTGGACCGAGAGGAGCATCCGGAAGTACTCGAAGAGGAAGGCGATCTGCTGGGCGTCCCCGCCGTTGTCGCGGGCGTTCAGCCAGTCACGCTTGGCGGCACGGATTTCGCTGTCCGTCACGCGCCAGGCCCACGCGGTCGGTGTCGCGCCCTGGTCGGAGTCGAAGTTCATACGGAAATTCTGCACTCTGAGCGTCCGATTTGGGACCTACGACCCTGTATTCGCCCGCTATGACATCGGTAAGCGGGTGAGGTCTTGGGCGTGTGTCCAGGTTGTGAGGTTCTACTACCCACGGATCAGCGACTCGAATCACTCGTTCGTGTACTTGACCGGTTGTGGCGTGTCATCGGAGCCGGTCATCGGGCCGTGATCCGGGTCACGGACGGCGCCCGCCCGGATCATGAGAACCGGGTCCGGGACGCCGCCGGGACGCTACCGGACCGCCCGGCGGACGGCCGCGTGGAACACTCGCGACGTGGACTTCGCCTCCGCCTATGCCCAGGGTTTCGTCCGCGTCGCGTCGTGCACCGTCCCCGTCCGGGTGGCCGACCCGGCCGCCAACGTCGCCGCGGTCGTCGCGGCGGCGCGGCAGGCGCACGACGAGGGCGTCGGCGTCGCCGTCTTCCCCGAGCTGTGCCTGTCCGGCTACGCGATCGACGACCTCTTCCTGCAGGACGCGTTGCTCGACGCCGTGCAGGCCGCGATCGGCGAGATCGTCGCCGCGTCTGCCGACCTGCTGCCCGTGCTCGTCGTCGGCGCGCCCCTCGCCTACGGCAACCGGGTGCTCAACGTCGCGCTCGTCGTCCATCGCGGCCGGGTGCTCGGCGTCGCGCCGAAGTCCTACCTGCCGACGTACCGCGAGTTCTACGAGCGGCGCTGGTTCGCCCCCGGCGACGAGGTCGAGGGCACGGTCGTGGTGGCGGGCCAGGAGGCGCCGATCGGGCCCGACCTGCTGTTCGCCGCCACGGACGTGCGCGGCCTCGTCGTGCACGTCGAGGTGTGCGAGGACATGTGGGTGCCGGTGCCCCCGAGCGCGCACGCCGCACTGGCCGGCGCCACCGTGCTGACCAACCTCTCCGGCTCCCCCATCACCGTCGGGCGGGCGGAGGACCGGCGGCTGCTGGTGCGGTCGGCGTCGGTGCGCTGCCTCGCCGCCTACGTGTACGCGGCCGCGGGCCGGGGCGAGTCGACCACCGACCTGTCGTGGGACGGCCAGACGATGGTCTACGAGATCGGCGACCTGCTCGCCGAGGGCGACCGCTTCCCCGACGGGCCGCGCGTGACGGTCGCCGACGTCGACCTCGACCGCATCCGCCAGGAGCGGCTGCGGACCAACAGCTTCGACGACAACCGCCGCTCGCTCGGGTTCGAGCCGGGCGGCGCCTTCCGCCGGGTCGAGTTCGAGCTCAGACCCCCGGTCGGCGACATCGGGCTGCGCCGCCGCGTCGACCGGTTCCCGTTCGTACCCGACGACCCCGCGCACCTGGCCCTCGACTGCTACGAGGCCTACAACATCCAGGTCAGCGGGCTGGAGCAGCGCCTCGCCGCCATCGGCCAGCCGAAGATCGTCATCGGCGTCTCCGGGGGCCTGGACTCCACCCACGCCCTGATCGTCGCGGCCAACGCCATGGACCGGCTCGGGCGGCCGCGGTCGGACATCCTCGCGTTCACGCTCCCGGGCTTCGCGACGAGCGACACGACGAAGTCGTCGGCCATCGCCCTGATGGAGGCGCTCGGCACCACACACCAGACCGTCGACATCCGGCCGATGGCGCGCCAGCTGCTCGCCGACCTGGCCCACCCCGCCGCCAACGGCGACGGCGTCTACGACGTGACATACGAGAACGTCCAGGCGGGGCTGCGCACCGACTTCTTGTTCCGCGCGGCCAACCAGCGCGGCGGCATCGTCCTGGGCACCGGCGACCTGTCGGAGCTCGCGCTCGGGTGGTGCACGTACGGGGTCGGCGACCAGATGTCGCACTACGCGGTCAACGCGGGCGTGCCCAAGACCCTCATCCAGCACCTGATCCGCTGGGTGATCACCGAGGGGCTGTTCGACGCCGATGTCAACGAGGTGCTCGACCGGATCGTCCGCCAGGAGATCTCGCCCGAGCTGGTCCCCGCGACCGACGGGCGGCCGATGCAGTCCACCGAGCAGATCGTCGGGCCCTACGCGCTGCAGGACTTCACGCTGTTCCACGTGCTGCGGCACGGCGCGCGGCCCTCGAAGGTCGCGTTCCTCGCCTGGCACGCGTGGCGGGACGCCGCGGCGGGCGCCTGGCCGCCGGGGTTCCCGGAGGACAAGCGGCCGGCGTACGACCTGGCGACGATCCGCTCGTGGCTCGAGGTGTTCGTCCGGCGGTTCTTCGGCAGCCAGTTCAAGCGGTCGGCGCTGCCCAACGGGCCCAAGGTGTCGTCGGGCGGCACCATGTCGCCGCGCGGCGACTGGCGGATGCCGTCGGACGCCTCCCCCGCCGCCTGGCTGGCGGACATCGAGGCGAACGTCCCGCGGTGAGCCGAGCCCGGCGGACGCCGCTCAGGCGACGGTGACCCGCAGCGCGGCGGCCGCGGCGCGGGCCCGTTCGCGGGCCTCGTCGGCCGTGGCGCCCCGGGCGAGCGTCACCGCGACGCGGCGGTGGCCGTGCACCTCCGGCTTGCCGAAGAGCCGCACCTGAGCCGTCGGGACCGCGAGGGCCTCGTCGAGGCCGTCGACCACCGGCACGCCGTCCCCGTGCGCCAGCACCGCGCACGACGCCGCCGCCTGCTGGTCGGTCCCTTCCCCAAGCCGCAGCGGCTGCGGCGCCGGGAGCCCGAGCAGTGCGCGGGCGTGCAGGGCGAACTCCGACAGGTCCTGCGAGACGAGCGTGACCAGTCCGGTGTCGTGCGGGCGCGGCGACACCTCCGAGAAGAGCACGCGGTCGCCGACGACGAACAGCTCGACGCCGAAGATGCCCCAGCCGCCGAGCGCCTCCGTGATCGCGCCGGCGACGCGGCGGGCCTCGTCGGCCACCCCCGGCGGCAACGCGGCGGGCTGCCAGGACTCGCGGTAGTCGCCGTCCACCTGGACGTGGCCCACCGGGTCCAGGAACGTGACGCCACCCGCGTGGCGGACCGTGAGCAGCGTGATCTCCGAGTCGAACGGTACGAAGCCTTCGACGATGACGCGCACGCCGCCGGCCCGCCCGCCGGTCACCGCGACGCGCCAGGCCTCGTCGACCTCGTCGTGCGATCGCACCACGGACTGGCCGTGGCCCGACGACGACATCACCGGCTTGATCACCACGGGCAGCCCGAGTGCGTCGACGGCGTCACGCACGCCCTCGAGGGAGTCGGTGAACACGTAGGGCGAGGTCGGCAGGCTCAGTTCCTCGGCCGCCAGCCGGCGGATGCCCTCGCGGTCCATCGTCAGGCGGGCCGCGCGGGCGGTGGGCACCACGCGCGTCCCCCGAGCCTCGACCTCGGCGAGGACGGCGGTGGCGATGGCCTCGACCTCGGGCACGACGACGTCCGGCGCCTCGGCGGCGAGCACGGCGCGCAGCGCCTCCGGGTCCAGCATGTCGACCACGTGGGACCGGTTCGCCACCGCCATGGCGGGCGCGCCCGGGTACCGGTCGACGGCCACCACCTCGACGCCGAACCGTGCCAGCTCGATGGCCACCTCCTTGCCGAGCTCGCCCGAGCCGAGCAGGAGGACACGCAGAGCATGGGAGGATCCGGGTGGGCCGAAGGTCATGGGCCGATCCTGCCGGAGCCGGAACCCGCGTGAAACGGGACCGCCACCGGGACTCCAGGCGTCCGGACGTCACGACCCTGAAACATCCCGGGTCTATGTTCACTGGTTGGCCCGGGCCGTCCCGAGCCCCGAGACCCCCGGCACGGCGTCCTCGTCGGGCCGATGCATCGCCAGGAGGCAATCCAGTGCGAAAGACCCCCCTCGCTCTCGTCACCGCCGCTGCGGTGGCGCTGACGCTCGCCGCGTGCTCGAGCGGCGAGAACGCCGGCGACAAGTTCGACGCCTCGACCGTGAAGAAGGACGACGCGATCGCCGCCCTCCTGCCCGAGAAGGTCGCCACCTCGGGCAAGCTCGTCGTCGGCATGGACACCTCGTACGCCCCGGCCGAGTACCTCGACGAGGACGGCACCACGCCGATCGGCTACGACGTCGACCTGAGCAAGGCGATCGCCGCGGTGCTCGGCCTGGAGGCCGACCTGCAGTCGGCCGACTTCGGCAGCATCATCCCGGCCGTCGGGAGCCGCTACGACGTCGGCATCTCGTCGTTCACGGTCAACCCGGACCGCCTGTCGCAGGCGAACATGATCCAGTACTTCCAGGCCGGCGAGGCGTACGCGGTCCAGAAGGGCAACCCCAAGGGTGTCGACCAGGCGGACATCTGCGGCAGGATCGTCGGCGTGCAGACGTCGACGGTCGAGGACGACGAGCTGACCGACGTCATCGACCAGTGCGGGGCGGACGGCAAGGACGCCCCCGAGCCGCTGCGCTACCCGAAGCAGAGCGACGTCACCACCGCGCTGGTCGGTGGACGCGCCGACCTGATGTGGGCCGACTCGCCGATCATCGCCTACGCCATCGCGCAGACGAACGGCCAGCTCGAGCAGCTCGGCGACGTGTTCACCTCCGCCCCGCAGGGCATCGTCGTCTCCAAGGACGACCAGGCGCTGACCGACGCCGTCCAGAAGGCCGTCCAGAAGCTCATGGACGACGGCACCTACGGCGAGATCCTCAAGCTCTGGGGCAACGAGGCCGGCGCCGTCGACGAGGCCGTCCTCAACCCGGCCGTGAGCTGAACTTGACCCCGTCACCCACTCCCGCGGCCCGGGAACCGGAGCGGATCCACGCGGTCCCCGTCCGGTACCCGGGCCGGTGGGTGTCGGCCGCCGTCGTCGCCGTCCTGGCGGCGATGGGCGTGCACGCCCTCATCACCAACGAGAAGTTCGCGTGGGGCACCGTCGCGCAGTACCTGTTCCGCGAGCAGGTGGTGCGCGGCGTCGGCTGGACGCTGGTCCTGACGCTCGCGTCGATGGCCATCGCCATCGTCATCGCGGTGCTGCTGGCCGTGGGGCGCGACTCCGCGAACCCCGTGATGCGCGGCGTGTCCTGGGTCTACATCTGGTTCTTCCGCGGCACGCCCGTGTACACGCAGCTGTACTTCTGGGGCTTCATCTCCGTGCTGTACCCGGTGCTGTCCCTCGGCATCCCGTTCGGGCCGGAGTTCGTACGGTTCGACACGAACACGGTGTTCGACGTGCTACGCCTGGCGATCATCGGCCTGGCGCTCAACGAGGCCGCCTACCTCTCGGAGATCGTGCGCGCGGGGCTGGAGAGCGTCGACCGCGGGCAGCACGAGGCCGCGCGGGCGCTCGGCATGAAGGAGGGCGCGATCCTGCGGCGGATCGTGCTGCCGCAGGCGATGCGCGTCATCGTGCCGCCGACCGGCAACGAGACGATCTCCATGCTGAAGACCACCTCGCTGGTGCTCGCCGTGCCGTTCACCAACGAGCTGCAGTACGCGACCAACGCCATCGGGAACCGGATCTTCCAGCCGATCCCGCTGCTGGTCGTCGCCGGCCTCTGGTACCTCGTCGTCACCAGCATCTTCATGGTCGGCCAGCACTACCTGGAGAAGTACTCCGGGCGCGGCTTCGAGCCGCACGGCCCGGTGCAGCCCAGGCCCGGCCGGCGGCGGCTCTCCCGGCAGGCCGCGATCAACGTGGCGCGCACCACGCCGGACATCGGCGCCGTCGACGACCAGGGCGGGATTCTCGGCGGCGGGCGGCCCGCGGGAGGTGGCGTGTGAGCACCGCTGACGTGCCCATGGTGGACATGCGCGGCGTCCACAAGTGGTTCGGCCCGACGCACGTGCTGCGCGGGATCGACCTGACGGTTCCCAAGGGCACGGTGTGCACCGTCCTGGGCCCGTCGGGGTCGGGGAAATCCACCGCGCTGCGCTGCATCAACCAGCTCGAGGAGATCGGCGCCGGACGCATCTACGTCGACGGCGTGCTCATGGGGTACCGCGAGGGCGTCAAGGGCGGCAAGCCGACGTTGTTCCGGCTGCACCCCAAGCAGATCGCGCTCCAGCGGGCGAACGTGGGCATGGTGTTCCAGCGGTTCAACCTGTTCCCCCACATGACGGCCCTCGCCAACGTCACCGAGGCGCAGGTGCTGGTGCTGCGCCGCACCAAGGACGAGGCCCACGAGCGCGCGACGGACATGCTGCGCCGCGTCGGCCTCGACGACCGGATGGACCACTACCCGGCGCAGCTGTCCGGTGGCCAGCAGCAGCGGGTCGCCATCGCCCGCGCGCTGGCGATGGACCCCGAGCTGATGCTGTTCGACGAGCCGACGAGCGCCCTCGACCCCGAGCTGGTCGGCGAGGTGCTCGCGGTGATGCGGGACCTCGCCGAGTCGGGGATGACGATGATCGTCGTCACGCACGAGATCGGGTTCGCGCGCGAGGTCGGCGACCAAGTGGTGTTCATGGCGGACGGCGTCGTCGTCGAGCAGGGCGCGCCCGACGAGGTCCTCGGCAACCCCCGCGAGGCCCGGACCCGGGACTTCCTCTCGAAGGTGCTGTAGGGCGGTCTGCAGTCGGGCGGGGCGGGTGGGTGGCCTGGCCGACGAGGCCGCGGGTCCCCCTGAACAGGGCTGTGCGCGAAGGCGCTCGACTCCTTCGGAGGAGGCCGGGCGGGTTGGGACGTGCCACCTGACCTGGACTTTTGTCACCGCGTGGTGCTACGATCGAACATGTGTTCGAGGACGTGGTCAGCACCGAGGAGGGTGGCATCGTGCCGCCGCGCGCCGGGGTGCCGTGGGGCTGGTTGCCGGAGGACGAGTGCGCGTTGCGGGTGCCGGCCGACGATGTGGTGCGGCTGAAGGACTTCGCGCCGTGGGAGGTGCGGGAGTCGGATCTACTGACCGGTGAGCTGCCGGTGGATCCGTTGGGGTGTGACGAGTGGTGGTCCGACGAGCGTGTCGATGGCGCACGATCCGACGGTGCGTGGTTCGAGGTTTCACCGTCCGGCGACGCCTGGTCC
>CAZBIO010000002.1:0-6753 GCA_964491965.1 uncultured Cellulomonas sp. | reverse complement strand
CCCGATGAGCAGCTCCTCGAAGAGCTTTTCGGCGGTGCGCAGGCCCGTGTATTCGATCTCGATGTCGCCGTCCGGGTTGTTCGCATCCCGTACGGTCAAACCCATAAGGTTGATCATGCGGCGCGCCAGATCGTCGATGCGAACCGGGCGCCCCATGTCCAGAACGAACACGTCGCCGCCCTTCGCCATCGAGCCCGCCTGGATGACGAGCTGCGCGGCCTCGGGAATGGTCATGAAGTAGCGGATCACGTCCGGGTGCGTCACGGTGACCGGGCCGCCGCGGCGGATCTGCTCACGGAACAGCGGCACCACCGAGCCCGATGACGCCAGCACATTGCCGAAGCGAACCATGCACAGGCGAGTGGTCGACGAGCGCTCCTGTAGGCCCTGCAGAACGAGCTCCGCAAGCCGCTTGGTCGCGCCCATCACGTTCGCGGGATTCACCGCCTTGTCGGTGGAGATCAGAACGAAAGTCTCGACGCCACTCTCGATGGCGGCCTCGGCCGTGTACCACGTGCTGATGACGTTGTTGTGGATGCCCTCGATGACGTTGTGCTCGACGATCGGCACGTGCTTGTAGGCGGCTGCGTGATAGACGGTCTGGACGCCGCAAGTGGAGAGCACCTCGCGCACCCGGTGGCGGTGATGCGCGTTACCTAGGAGCGGGAGGATTTCGACCGCGCAGTTGTCACGCCTTGCGATGTCTTCGAGCTCGCGCTGGATGTTGTAGAGCGCGAGCTCGGACATCTCGAACAGCACGAGCCGCCGCGGGCCCACCTTCATGATCTGGCGGCACAGCTCGGAGCCAATCGATCCACCCGCGCCGGTCACCATGACGCACTTGCCGCGGATGCAAGATTCCAAAAGTTGTGGATTGGGCGGCACCGGGTCACGCCCCAGCAAGTCGCCGACGTCCACCTCGTTCAACTCGTCGATGCTCGCCTTGCCCGAGATGATGTCGGAGAGATCGGGCAGCGACTGAACGTGAACCCCGAGAGATTCGAGCGATGCCAAAATTTCGCGGCGCCGGCGCCGCGAGCTCGAGGGCATGGCGAGCAGGATTCGCTCGATCCCATGCGTGCGAATCAGGGTCGGCAGCTCGCGCGGGCTGTGAACTTTGAGCCCGTTGATCTGACTGCCCTGCAGGGCGCGCTTGTCGTCGATGAAGACAACCGGTTCGAAGTGCGGTCCGCCGATCAGCACCGACGATAAGCGGGCGCCGGCATCCCCCGCTCCGTAGATCGCGACTCGCGCAGGTGGCGAGCCGTTGCGGGTGCGTGAAAAGAGGTAGCGCACGAAAAAGCGGCTGCCGAGCGCGTAGAGCAGCGCCAAGGCCCAAAAGATCGCGAGTGCAGATGCGGGGAGAGTCGGAGGACCGTCTCCAAGACGATCGTAGACAGCGAGGATGAGCACCGCGAGGGTAACGCCGGTCACGATCGTGAGCATCGACTTGGCGCCCATGAACCGGACCACGGCGCGATACAGGCCGAGCGCCGAGAACACGAGCAGCGTGGAAACGAGCGCGATCAGAAATGGTGCGACATCGCGCGCCGCGGGCGGATTCAGCACGTCGAACTTCAGGACCAGCGCGGCCCACAGTGCTAGCGGAATCGCGATCGCGTCCCCGCAAACAGCAATTGCCCGCTTGGTCCAGCGGGATAATCCTATGAGTCTCTCGGCGACGGCAGGGACTCTGCGAATGGGGCTTCCGTCTGTGTGGCTATACGTCATCCATCACCCAAGCGCGGTACAGCTGTCCGAGCTCTCCATCGATGCAACGGGCTCGTGGCCCTTTTTCGTCTTTGCGTCGCCAAAAAACGCGAGCGATTCTATCGGAACGTCGCTCCACAATCGACGGTAACTCCCTCACATCGCGCCACTCGGCAACATCTCTCGAACGATGTATTCACGGTGACGACTGTCGCGTGCGACGAACACTCTGCACGTTCGGTCGAGTCAAGGAGGAAGTTGTCCCTGACTGGGTTTGGCGACTTCGGAGTAACGCCTCTTCGCGGCAAGATCGGCAATCTTGCCCCCCTCGGCGTTTGCCGAAGCGAGCTTGCGCGTCCAGACGTAGTCACCGATGGGCTGGAGAGTCCGATACTCTGCGACTGCGTCAGATAACAGCGCGAGCGCACGCCGGCAATCGAAGTTGGTGAGCGCTACCAGGAGATCGTTGAGGATCTGGTGAACGCGCGGCCATGGCAGGGAGTGCTCCATTGCTCGCATGATCATCGGATGATCTGTGCCGGCCACATTCGTGCCGATGAGCAGCTCCTCGAACAGCTTCTCGGCGGTCCTCAGGCCGGTGTATTCGATCTCTATATCGCCGTTCGGATTCTCGGCGTCTCGCACGGTCAGGCCCATGAGGTTGATCATCCGGCGCGCCAAGTCGTCGATGCGTACCGGACGGCCCATGTTGAGCACGAATACGTCGCCTCCTTTTGCCATTGCGCCCGCCTGAATGACGAGCTGCGCCGCTTCGGGAATCGTCATGAAGTAGCGAATGACGTCGGGGTGCGTAACTGTGACCGGCCCACCGGCCCGAATCTGCTCACGAAAGAGCGGCACCACCGAGCCCGACGAGCCGAGGACGTTGCCGAAACGAACGATGCAGAAGCGCGTGGCGCTACCGCGCTGCTGCAAAGCCTGCAGAACGAGCTCCGCCAGACGCTTGGTGGCACCCATTACATTCGCGGGATTTACAGCCTTGTCTGTCGAAATCAGCACGAACGTCTCGACGCCCGCCTCGATAGCCGCTTCGGCCGTGTACCAGGTGCTGACCACGTTGTTGTGAATGCCTTCGATGACGTTGTGCTCGACGATCGGCACGTGCTTGTAGGCCGCTGCGTGATAGATCGTCTGCACGCCGCAGATGCCCAAGACTTCGCGCACGCGTTGGCGGTGGTGTGCATTGCCGAGCAGCGGGATGATCTCGGGACGTGCCGCATCAGCACCGCGACAGACGAGCTCCTCGAGCTCGCGTTGAATGTTGTACAAGGCGAGCTCAGAGACCTCGAAGAGAACGAGACGCCGCGGGCCGACTTTGATGATCTGCCGGCACAACTCGGAGCCGATCGAACCTCCCGCACCGGTCACCATCACGCATTTGCCCCGGATGGAGGACTCGAACAGGTGAGGATTCGGCGGGACCGGGTCGCGGCCCAGCAAATCGCTCACATCGACCTCGCGCAGCTCCTCGATGCTGGCCCTGCCAGCGATGATGTCCGACAGATCCGGCAGCGATTGGACGTGAACGCCTAGTGGCTCGAGTGCGGCGAGAATCTCGCGGCGACGACGACGCGAGGCGGACGGCATGGCGAGCAAGATGCGCTCGATTCCCTGTTCGTGAACGAGCCTCGGCAGATCGTGCGGCGCATGGACGCGCAGCCCATTGATCTGACTTCCCTGCAGGGAGCGCTTGTCGTCGATGAAGGCGACCGGCTCGAAGTGGGGCCCCCCACTTAGCACCGACGAAAGCCGCGCACCCGCATCTCCCGCGCCGTAGATCGCGACGCGCGCCGGCGGCACCCCATTACGCGTCCGAGAAAACAGGTAGCGGATGAAGAAGCGGCTACCGAGGGCGTACAACAGAGCCAGTGCCCAGAAAATCGCGAGCGCGGATGTGGGCAGGCGCGCACCTCCTCCCATCTCCAGACGATCGTAGGCTGTGAGCGCGAGGACCGAGAGCGTCACGCCAAGCACGATGGTGAGCATCGCCTTGGCCCCCATGAAGCGAACTACCGCCCGATACAGGCCCAGTAGAGAGAATGCGAGCAGCGTTGCAACGAGCACTACGCCGAACGGCATCGGCCCGACCGCGATGGGCGGAGACAGGGCGTCGAACTTGAGCACCAGCGCGGCCCAGAGCGCGACGGGAAGAGCAACTGCGTCGGCGCTGACCATGATTGCGCGCTTGGTCGCGCGTGACAGCCCGATAAGTGCGTCGGCAAATGCAGGGACTCTGTGCGTGCGACTCCCGTCGATGTAGTTATCCTTCATCGATCACCCGAGCGTGGTACGGCACTGTTCGACAGTCGTGCTGCCAAACCGGGCTCGCATGCCCGGGTATCGGTCGCAGGAGCGACGGATGGTACCGGAAACTGCGCCACTAAATTATTAAAAATCAAACGTTTACACCCCACTCTGCACGTCTTTCGGGAGCAGCAGGAGAATCGCGGGCATCCCGTCGAGCCACGGCACCGCGCCGCGACGCTAGTCACGCTGTCGACTCGCACGTCGCGGGTACCAAGGACCGTGCCCAGCCCTCGCCGGTGACGCCGAATGGATACACCGCGTTCTGTCGGACGCGCTCGCCCGAAGACGTCAGTTCGACCTCGGATGGCCGACGGGTCATTCGTCAACAGCGCCTACAACGCCCGCATGGCACGCCGCTCGACTCGCCGCGTCGCGCCTGCTTGGCGTGACCCATGCGTGGACGGGCCAGTACAATGCGCGCGCAATTTATGAGGTGTACGTGAATTCAACGACGGCCGAACGCTGGGACGACATCGGAACTCTCGATGTCCGGGAACTCGTTAGGCGACTGTGGATGGGCCGCATTTGGATAGCGGCTAGTGTTCTGGTGTTTCTCGGTCTTGCCGCAGCGATTGCGTTCCTGTCCACACCCGTGTACCGCGCGACGACAGTGCTGATTCCGAGCGGTGTGGACCAGGCGAACCTCGGAGGATCGCTCGGTGGCGCGCTCAGCCAGCTCGGAGGCTTGGCGTCGCTCGCCGGTCTGAATATCGGCGGAAACACCGGCTCGACGGAAGAGGCACTGGCGGTTTTACGCTCGCGACAGTTCACCCAGAATTTCATCAGTGACCTGGGACTGATGCCGCAGCTGTTTGCCAAGAACTGGGATGCTGCCGCGGGCCGATGGAAAACCGCCGAGGGAAAGCAACCCACACTGGGGCGCGCGGTCAGGTACTTCGATCAGTCGATCCGCACCGTGACCCAGGATAAGAAGACCGGACTCGTTACCCTGCAGGTCGACTGGACCGATCGGACGAAGGTCGCCCTCTGGGCAAACGAGCTCGTCAAGCGCCTCAATGAGGAAATGCGCCAGCGTGCGATCCGCAATTCCGACGCGTCGGTCGGTTTCTTGCAGAAGGAGATGGCTGCAACAGCCGTCATCGAGACACGTCAGGCAATCGGTCGTTTGATCGAGTATCAGATCAACCAGCGCATGCTGGCGAATGTCACGCAGGAATATGCCTTCCGGGTGGTGGATCCGGCCGTCCTGCCCGACCCGAACGACGTGGTGTGGCCCCCGAGGGCGATACTGCTCGCTGGAGGGCTCGTCGTCGGTCTCGGCTTTGGCTGCGTTGCTGCTTTCTTGATGACCGGCGGGACAGCACGACGATGAACACCCACACTCGGGATCGCACGAGGTCCTCCGCGGCGCTCGCCTCGGTGACGTGAGTCGTGGCCGCAGGCGATGTGGGCGAAGGGCTCGGGACCGAGTCGCAGGTTCCGGCCGCGGGTGGCCGCCGTTTTGCCAGCAACTTGAGATGGCAATTCGTGGCGAACGCCTCGCAGGCCCTACTGGGCGGGGCCTACTTGCTGCTGCTGGGTCGCACGCTGGGACCTACCGAATTCGGAGTTTGGTCCGTCGTGTCCGCGTTGGTGTTGGTCGCGGGCCTGCTCCTCGAGTTGCGCATGCAGGATGTCGTCGCACGCGATTTCTGCCACATCGACAGCGCGACAACCCCGTTCACCGACGAGCCGGTGCGAATCATCGATCTGTTCGTCATCGAGTCGCTCAGCCGGCTAATGCCCTCGCTGGGTCTCATTGCGCTTGCGCCGTTGCTCGCACATTCCAGCGGGCTCCCTGGTGATGGCGTACTGCTTATTACACTTGCGGCACTCGGATTCCTGGTCCAGAAGGCTGGCTGGGGCGCCTCGACTGGGCTGCTGCGCGTTCTCGGTCGCACGGACCTCATCGCGATGTGCTTGTCTGCCGACTGGGGATTGCGACTGCTCGTGACCGGGCTGTGCACGCTGGTTTACGGCATGAACGTCAGCACCGCGCTCGTCATTGCGCTCTTCGTCGGGGGGCTCTGCAACGGCGTGCAGGTCGTGCTCGCCGGCCGCGAGTTTCAGCGACGTGTGGCGCGAATAGCTTGGCGCGCGTGGAGCATAGCCGGCCTGCGCGCTCGGCTTGCAGGCATCCGGCGCCTGCTGGCAGCAAACTTCGGGATCTCGGCGGCCGATCTGATGGCGAAGGACCTGGATATCGCGCTGCTCTCCTCGTTGCTCTCACTGGAAAAAATTGCGCTCTATAAACTGTCGAAGAGCTTCGCGCAGGTGCTTTGGAGATGTATCGATCCGTTCTATCTCGCCATCATGCCCGAGGTGCGCAGGCTGTGGATCGGGCTGCATCATCGCGAATTGTGGAAGCTCGTTCGCACTACCTCCCTGCGCTTGGCTGCAGTGGCGGCATCGCTGGTGTTCCTCGCTTGGCTCGTACTGACGCTCTTCGCAGAGCTCGTACTCGGGTCTGGTTATGAGGGCCTGCCGCGGCTCACGTTGCTGATGAGCGCCTGGATTCTCGTCTGTGCTCCGTTGGTGTGGGCCCACCCACTCGCCGTTGCGATAGACCGCCCGGAGCTCGGTGTGATCGGCGGAATTCTCGGTTCTGCGGCCGGACTGGCGACGTTGTGGGGACTGACTCCCCTCCTCGGCCTCGTGGGCGCCGCCCTGGCGTGGGCGCTCACGACGAGTTTGCAGTTCTCTTTTGTCGCGCTC
>CAZBIO010000001.1:0-8828 GCA_964491965.1 uncultured Cellulomonas sp. | reverse complement strand
TCCATCAGCCGCCCCCGGTGTAGGAGCCGACGAGCGACGTCACCACCAGGCCCCAGCCGTCGACGAGGACGAACAGCAGGATCTTGAACGGCAGCGACACCATGACGGGCGGCAGCATCATCATGCCCATCGCCATCAGCGCCGACGCGACCACCAGGTCGATCACCAGGAACGGCACGAAGATGACGAACCCCATGATGAAGGCCGACCGCAGCTCGGACAGGACGAAGGCCGGCACCAGCGTCGTGAACGGCACGGCCTCCGGGGTGGCCGGGTTCTCCTGGCCGCCGGCGCGCGTCATCAGGGCGATGTCCTGCTCCCGCGTGTGGGAGAGCATGAAGTCCTGCAGTGGCGCCTTGCCCTCCTCGACCGCCTGGCTGAACGTCAGCGTCCCGTGGAGGTAGGGCTGCAGGCCCGCGTCGTTGACGTCGGACAGCACGGGCGCCATGACGAAGAGCGAGAGGAACAGGGCCAGCCCGGCGAGCACCTGGTTGGGCGGCACGGCCTGGAGCCCCAGCGCGTTCCGGGTCAGCGACAGGACGACGAAGATCTTGGTGAAGCTCGTCGTCATCACCAGCAGCGCCGGCGCGACCGACAGCAGCGTGATGACGAGGAGCACCACGACCGGCGACGACGGCGTGCCGTTGACGCCGTTGATGGCGACGGTCACCTGGCCGGGGTCGGGAGTCGTCGCGGCGTGCACGGTCCCCACGACCGCCGCGAACGTGCTCACCGCCTGACCGTGCGATCCTGCATCGCTCGCACGGTCGCCTGCCACGTGGCCGGCGAGAGCACGGAGCCCGCGAGCAGCCCCGGCTGGCGGTTGGCCGACAGGCCGACGCTCGTCGGGACGGCCGGCTGGCTGGGCCGCGACGGACGCGACGGAGCGGACGCGGCGGGCGCGGCCGGCGCCGGGGTGGCCGGCACCTTGGGCAGCGCGGGCACGGGCGCCAGCTCGGTGACGAGCGTGACGGTCTGGTCGGAGAAGCCGACGAGCAGCCGGCGGTCACCGGCGGCGACGACGGCGAGCCCGGCCCGGCGCGTCAGCGACTGCCGGTCGAGCACGCGCAGCTCGGCCTCGCGCGTCGTGTCCCCACCGCGCCGGCCGAGCCGCCGCGCCAGGTACCAGACGAGCGCGAGGACGACGACGAGCGAGACGGCGACGCGCAGCACCACCATGAGCGTGTCCATGCCTCAGGCCTCCTGACCGGAGACGATCTGGGTGATCCGCACGCCGTAGTCCTCGTCGACCACCACCACCTCGCCACGGGCGATCAGCCGGCCGTTGACCAGGATGTCGGCGGGCGAGGAGGCGGCGCGGTCCAGCTCGAGCACCGCGCCGGGGGCGAGGTCGAGCACCTCGCGCAGCGGCAGGCGGGTGCGACCCAGCTCGACCGTCAGCGTCATCTCGACGTCGTAGAGGACGCGCATGCTGGTGCGCTGCGTCGGGACCGAGCTGCTCGTCGGCGCCGGCACGTGCGTGTCCGTGATGCGCACGCCGAACCACGCGACGGTCTCGTCGTCCGCCTGCAGGGCGTACACGGTCATGTCCGACTCGAGGGCGCGCCCGGCGGACTCGGTGCGAGCGGTCTCGACGCCGGACGCGCCGATCGCGGCGGCCGCGGCGTCGAGCGCGGGTCGCAGCGCGTCGGCGGCCGCGAGCGGGGTGTCACCGGCCACACCCGCGGCCGTCGCGGACGCCAGCTCGGCGACGACGGCCTCGGCGACGAGCACCAGCGTCGCGCCGGGCCGCCCGTGGAACGACCCGACCACCGCGAGCGCGTCCGCGTCGGGACGCGCGTCGCCCGCCGGCACCGCGACGAGCGGGACGGCGGACGGCACCGCTGCCGCCGCCGCCTGGGCGACGGTCTGCGTGTCCACGGCGAGCGACACGGCGGTTGGGCTCATGGCTGGACCTCCTCGACGGCGACGACCTGGCACACCAGCCGTGAGCCCTGGCTCCCGGCGGTGGCATGGGCGAGCTCGATGCCGTCGACCACGACGGCGAGCGGGTGGCTGGTCGGGTGGACCAGGGGAAGCACGTCTCCGACGGCGAGGTCCACGACCTCGCGCGGGTGGACGACGAGCGGGTCGAACCGGATGGCGACGTCCAGCGGGACCTCGGCGACGGCGACCTCCAGCTCGGCGCGGGCGGCGGCGAGGGCCGCCAGCTCGGCCTCCCCGCGGGAGACGCTGGCGGCGTCGCGCATCGCCTGGAGCACGGACTCGGCCGGCAGCATCAGCGTCGCGGGGTCGTCGCGGTCGCCCGCGTGCAGCGTGAAGGACACGACGATGACGGCGTCGCCGGCACCGGCGGCCTGGATGAACTGGGGGCTGTACTGCACGGACTTCACGGAGAGCGTGGTGCTCAGCACGGGGTTGAAGGCGTAGTGCATGTCGTCCAGCGCCATCTGGAGCAGGTCGCGCACCACGGTGAACTCGATGTCCGTCAGCTCGCGGCCCTCGCGCTCGTCGCCGCGGCCGGTGCCCCCGAACAGGTAGTCGACCCAGACGAGCATCGTCGAGACGGGCATCTGCACCAGGGCGGTCTGGCGCGTCGGCTCCATGTGGCACAGCACCATGCCGGTGGGCTGCGGCAGGGAGGCGACGTACTCCTCGTAGGGCAGGAGGGCGAGGGCCTCGTAGCTCACCGAGCAGTTCGCGCGCAGGCGTGCGGTCAGTTGCGTGCCCCACATCCGCGCGAAGCGCTGGCTGACGATCTCGAGCTGGCGCGCGTGGTCGCGCGCGAGCGTCAGGGGGCGCCGGAAGTCGTAGGGCTCCGGCTCGGCGGCGCGCTGCCGCCACGACGACGGCGCGGTCGTTCGCTCGGCCGGGCTCTGCGCTGTCACGCGCAGCCCATCGGCGGGCGCGGAGCGGTCCTGAGCGAAACCGCCCGAGACGCGCCGACGTTCGCCCGCTGCCGGTCCCGCCGGCGCGGGCCGGCGCTACGGGCGCGACCGGCGCTACCGGTGTGCGATCGCCGTCACTGGGTGACGTAGTCCGTGAGGTAGAGGTCCATCACCTCCCCGTCGTAGGCCTCCTCGATCTGGTCGAGCAGACCCTCCTTGAGCTCCTCCCGGGTCGTGGAGTCCGTCACCTCGTCGATCGGCCGGCCGGAGTACCAGGCGATCGCCAGGTCCAGCGCCTTCGACGGGTCGGGGTCCTCCGCGACGTCCGCCGTGAGCTGGAGCGCCAGGCCCAGGCGCAGGTAGTGGCCGCCGGCGAGGTTGACGCTCACCGGGTCGATCTTCAGCACCGCGCCGGCGACGGGCGTCGGCGTCGGCTCGGGGGTGGGCTCGGCGGCCGCCGCGTCACCCGGCTTGAGGACGAACAGGTACACCGCGGCGGCCACGGCCACCAGCACCAGGGCGCCGAGGATGATGAACAGCCGCTTCTTTCCGCCGCCCTTCTTCTCCGGCTTGTCCGCGGCGGGGGCCGGTTCCGGCTCCCGAGGCGGCGGCGCCGCGGGCGCGGCCGGGCGCGCCCCGATCTTCTGCCCGATCACCCGTTGCTCGACCATCGTCGTGTCCCCTCAGTCCCCGCTCACCTGGGGCAGCAGCTCGCGCACGCTCTCCGGCGCCCCGGACAGCACCACCACGTCGACGCGCCGGTTCATCGCGAGCGAGGCCGGGTCGGACCCGTTGGCGATCGGTCGGGCATCGCCGAAGCCGCGGGACTCCACCCGGGCGCCGGGCAGGCCGTCCTTCTCGACGAAGTGCCGGAGCACCTGCGTGGCACGGTCCGCGGACAGCTCCCAGTTCGTGGCGTAGCGGCCCGAGACCGGCAGCACGTTCGCGTGGCCCTCGACGGCCACCTCGTCGGGGAGCGCGACGAGCACCGGCGCGATCGTGTCGAGGATCTGCTCGGCCGTGTCGGTGAGGTCCGCCGAGGCCGGGGCGAAGAACACGTCGTCGGCGATGAGGCCGATCACCAGCCCACGCTCGGTGATCCGCATCTGCACGGAGCCGTCCAGCCCGACGGCGGCCAGCCGGCCGGCGATCTCGTCCTGGACCTGCTCGAGCCGCTGCGCCTCCTTCTGGGCGGCGGCCATCAGGGCCTGCTGCGTCACCTCCTCCGGCGGCGTCACCTGGCCGAGGTCGTCGATCGACGGCACCGGCACCATGGCGTCCGACGACCCGGCCTCCTCGCCGGCAGCGGGGTCGTTGGTCTCGTCGAGCACGCCGGACTCGCCGACGAGGATCGAGTCGTTGCCGAACCCGACGGCGAGCGAGGCGCGCAGCGACTCGAACTTCTGCATGTCGATCTGGCTCATCGCGTACAGCACGATGAACAGCCCGAGGAGCACCGTCAGCATGTCGCCGTAACTGACCAGCCAGCGCTCGCCGTTGCCCTCGTGCTCTTCGTCGTCCGCCCGCCGCCTGCGGGGCCGGCCGGCCATCAGGCGGCCTTCTTCGCGTCGGCGCCCTGCTCCTCGGGCAGCAGGCTCCGCAGCCGCTCGCCGACGAGGCGCGGGTTGGCGCCCGCCTGCACCGCGAGCAGACCCTCGAGGGCGAGCTCCATCTGGGCGCACTCCAGGTCCGACAGGCGCTTGATGCGGGTGGCGATCGGCAGCCAGACGACGTTGGCGGACAGCAGGCCCCAGAGGGTGGCGACGAACGCGGCGGCGATGTTCTCGCCGAGCGCGGCCGGCTCGGTGAGGTTCTCCAGCACGTGCACCAGGGAGATGACCGTGCCGATGATGCCGATGGTCGGCGCGTAGCCGCCCATGTCGGAGAAGTACTTCGCCGCGACGCGGTCGTGGCGGCGCTTGCTGGCGATGCGGTCCTCGAGGATCTCGCGGAGGTCCTCGGGGTCGGTGCCGTCGATGGCCGCCTGCAGCCCGTTGCGCAGGAACGGGTCCGAGATGGTGCGCGTCGCGTCCTCGAGGGCGAGCAGGCCCTCGCGCCGCGCCTTGTCGGCCAGCTTGACCAGGGTGTCGATGATGAGCGCCGGCTGCGGCAGCGTCCCGCGCATCGCGCGGGGCACGGCGCCGAACGCGTGCTTGGCGTCGCTGATCGTGTTGCCCGCCAGGCCGACCGCCAGCGTGGTGACCCACACCAGCAGCAGCGGCCCGGGCAGGAAGACCGCCATGGGCGACGTGCCCTCGATGATCATCGTGGTGAAGATCACCACGAATGCGAGGACGAGGCCGATCGGCCCGGCGAGGTCCATCAGCGAACCCTCCGCAGCTGGCCCGTGTTCGGGGTCGGGGGCTCGGGGTCGTCGTCGCGGTCGTCGCTCACGCGCGATTCGCGGGCGGGTGACGGCAGCGCGTGGACCGGCTCGGAGGCGACCGCCTGCAGCTCGCGGGAGCGGGCGAGGACGCGCGCCCGGTGCTCGTTGACGCGGGCGATGACCTCGTCCATCGACTCGTCGATGATCAGCTTGGTGCCGTCGATGAGCGTGAGGATGGTGTCGGGCGCGCTGTCGACGCGCTGGATGAGGTCAGGGTTGACCCCGAACGACCCTCCGTTGAGGCGCGTGACAACGATCACGGCGGCACCATCCCTGGTCCGTGCGGTGCGGCGCTCACGCCGCTCGGGCCCGTCCGTGAGCCCTACGCGTTGTCCATCGGCCGTCGCGTGAGGCCCCTGAGCGATTCGCCCCTCCCCGATGCCCAACCCCGCCACACGTGTGACTGGTGTGACTGGTGGGGTTCATGTGACGCCTTATCGGCCCCTTCTCGTCACTCTGGCACCACGTGTGGCGGGGTCGATCGCCGGGCGGCAGCGGGGTCGATCGACGGGCGGGGCGGGGATCGGGGGCGGGGTCAGGCGGCGGGGTGGTACGACCAGTGCCACGTCTCGCGCGGGGTGGTCTCGGCGAAGCCGAACCAGCCCGCGTTGGCGCGCATCCACGCCAGGCCCGACGAGTCGAGCGCCAGGTCGGCCGCCATCCCCCAGCCGTGCTCGCTGGTGCCGGGGGCGGCCGCCAGGCCGCCGTCGGAGTACAGGCCCTTGCGGCGCACCAGGTCCACCTGCGCGTCGTACGTGCGGTAGCCGTCGGTGACGCCGATGGTCACGCCGTCGGCCGCGGCGGCGGCGATCAGCCGGCTCAGCGAGGCCGCGGCTGGGGCCCACAGGCGCTCCCGCGAGCCCTCGATCGGCGCGAGCACCGACTCGGGGATGCGCCCGTTGCCGTACGGGGCGAGGTCCACGGGCACGCCGTCCGCGTTGAGCGCCGTGGACGACGAGCCCGCGAGCGCCCCGGCCGCGGCGGGGCCGGCGAGCGAGCCCCCGACGCCCGCGAGCCCGATCACGCCACCGGCCAGCGACGAGCCGCCGAACAGCCCCGAGAGCCCGGCCAGGCCCGACGAGCCCAGCAGCCCGCCGAGGCCCGACGAGCCCGCGCCGAACAGCCCGAGGCCCGACGAGCCGTACGCGCCCGACATCGCGAGGCCTGACGAGCCGAACAGGCCGCCGAGGCCGGACGGGTCGGACGCCCCCGACAGGCCCTCCCGGCCGGAGGCGTCCGCACCGGCACCCGTGCCCAACGAGCCCGCGAGGCCCGACGACTCGCCGAGCGCCTCCGCGAGCGCCGCCTCGAACCCGGCCGACGCCGCGGACGTCGAGGACGCCGCCTCTCCGCCGCCCGACGAGACACCGTCGACCACCGCGCGGATCTCCGTCATCCGCGCGCCGATCGCGGCCACCGCGTCCATGCTCATGCGCCGGCCCCTCGTCGTGCCGCCACGCCCAGGCCTCGTCGTGCCACCGCACCCAAGGCGCAGGTGACGGCCCCAGCGACACCCACGACGCGCATCACCGCTTGAGGTTGACGAGCTCCTGGAGGACCTCGTCGGACGTGGTGATGACGCGCGAGTTCGCCTGGAAGCCGCGCTGGGCGACGATCAGGTTGGTGAACTCGCTGGACAGGTCGACGTTGGACATCTCGAGCGAGCCGCCCGCCAGCGTGCCGCGCCCGCCGCTGCCGGGGGTGCCGAGCTGGATGATCCCGGAGTTCACCGACGTCCGGAACAGCGATCCGCCTGCCTTCTCCAGGCCAGCCGGGTTGGTGAAGTTGGCCATCGCCAGCCGCCCGATCACCTGCTTGAGCCCGTTGCTGAACGAGCCGGTCAGGGTGCCGTCGGCGCCGAGCGCGAACGACTGGAGCGTGCCCGCGGCGTGCCCGTCCTGGCTGAGCGCCTTGAGGGTGTCGACGCCCGCGAAGCCGGTGACCGCCGAGAGGTCCACCGTGACGCCGCCGGCCGTGATCGTCGTCGGCGCCGTCAGGTTGCAGTCCGCGTCGAACGTCACCGGCGTCGCGGCGGTCCACGTCGGCGTGGCGGCGTCGGCGTTCGCAGACGCCCGGACGGACCAGGCGCCGGCGGTCTTGGTGAACTCGAGGTCCAGCACCTGCTTGGTGCCCTGCGCGTCGTAGATCTCGATCTCGCGGTGCAGCTGCGTGCCGTCGGCCGCGTCGACGTCGAGGTTGCCCTCGTACGCCGCGCCCGTGGTCGCCATCGCGTCCATCAGCATCCCGGCGGGCACGCGCAGGTCCGTGAGCGGCTGGCTGGTGTCGATGACGCCGTTGACCGCGGCCCAGCCCTGGACCAGGGCGCCGTCGCCCGGCAGCACCATCTGCCCGGTGGCGTCGAAGTCGAACGAGCCGGACCGCGTGTAGAACGTCTCGGCCCCCCGCCGCACCACGAAGAACCCGTCGCCCTGGATCATCATGTCGGTGCTGCGGCCGGTCATCTGGCTGGGGCCCTGCGTGAAGTTCGTCGTGATGCCCGCGACGCGCACGCCGAGGCCCACCTGCGACGGGTTGGTGCCGCCGACGCCCTGCTGCGCGGCACCGGCGTTCTGGATCACCTGGCTCAGCGCGTCCTGGAACTGGATCTGGGACGCCTTGTAGCCGGTGGTGTTGACGTTGGCGATGTTGTTGCCGGTGACGTCGAGCATCGTCTGGTGGGCCCGCAGGCCGCTGATGCCGGAGAAGAGCGAGCGAAGCATGGGAGGTTCCCTTCGATGAGGTGGGCTCGGGCCGGTCAGTCGGCCTGGCTGAGGGTGAGGACGGCGTCGAGCGTCACCTCGTCGTCCCCGACGGTGAGGGTCGGCACGATGCCGGCGTAGGAGACCGCGGTGACGACCCCGGAGCGGTCCTCCCCTTCGGCGTCCTGCCAGCCGACGGACTGGCCGACGAGCGACGCGGCGCTGGCGCGCATCTGGAGCGCGAACGACTCCCGGGCCGTGGTGATCTGCTCCTCGAGGCTCTGCATCTGCGCCAGCTGCGTCGTCTGCGTGAGGATCGTCGTGGAGTCGGTGGGGCTGCTCGGGTCCTGGTTGGCCAGCTGCGCGATGAGCAGCTGGAGGAACCCCTGGTTGCTCAGGCGGTCGTGGGGCTCCTCCGCCGCCGGGGTGCGCTCCGAGGTCAGGTACGAGATCGGGATGCTCATGTCGGTCGAGGTGGACATCGCGTCTCCTTTCTCAGGCGAGCACGTCGAGGCCGCGGGTCGCGGTCCGGGTGGCTGTCGTGGCGTGCCGGGGCGCGCGGGCCTCGTCGGGCGTCCCGTGCCCGACGAAGGGCGCCGGCGACTGTGACCCGCCCTGCCCCTGACGCGCGTCCCCGCCACCGAGGCCCAGCTCGACGTTGAGGCCCGCGCCGGACAGGTCCCGGCGCAGGTCGGCGAGGGCGCCGCGCAGCGCGTCGCGCGCCGAGTCCGTGGCGCCGACGAGGTCGACGCGGACCCCGTCGGCGCTGATGTGTGCCACCACGCGGACCGGGCCGAGGTTCTCGGGGTCGAGCGGGACCGACAGCACGTGCCGCCCCGCGCCGAGCCCGCCGAGCGAGCGCAGGCGCGCCCCGAGCTGCTCCGCGATCGGCAC